>NZ_JACGTN010000017.1:0-187542 GCF_014763005.1 Stenotrophomonas sp. Br8
GACGTACTTGCAGCGCCCCCTGTGCAGTCCACCCACCCGGCCATCTCACGATCACCTTGGCCGCCCACCACGAGGGGCTCAGCCGTTGGCCGCAGTTCCCGGACGCTCAGCCACCAGCAGCCAGCTGTTGAACGGCGTGCGCCCATGCAGGGGACGCAACGGAGCCACCTGCAGCCCAGCCTCGGCCAGCGTGGCCTGCAGCCGCTGTGGATCCGGGTAATGGCGTGGCCGCGTGCCCATCCAGCCGACCAGCCATGCCAGCCGATCAGCCACCCGCGTGGTGCGGTCGCGGCGGTCGCCGGTCGCCAGCGGCGTACGCAGCAGCAGGCGGCCACCGGGCGCGACCCGCGCGCTCACCGCGCGCAGCAGTTCCAGTTGCGGCATTTCGTCCAGGTACTGCAGCACATCCAGCAGCAACACATGCCCGCTATGTGCCGGCAAGGGTGCCTGCACATCCAGACAGTCGAAACGTGCATCGGCCAGGCCGGTGCCGGCGCGCTGCGCACGCGCGATCTTGTCGCTGTCCACGTCGACCCCGAGGTACGCCTGCTGGCGGCCACGCTGGCGCAGCACGTGCGCGAACAGGCCCAGCCCGCAGCCCAGGTCGAGCACCGGCTGGCCGTCGTCGGGAAGGTGCTGCAGCACGCCGTCATACAGCGGGTCGCTGCCCAGCTTGCCGCGGGTGTAGTAGTAATCGCGGCGGCTGCCCCAGGCCTGCATCGGCCGGAAGGACTCGGCGATCAGGCGCGCCTGTCCGGCATCGAGCGGCGAGCAGGGCAGAGGCGTGCCGTTCCGTGGCGTGCCGTCCATCGGCTCAGTCCGTTCTGCCCAGCAGGTGCGCGGCCACCGGCAGCGCACGCGCGCTCCACAGCGCATACATCCGTGCAGACGGGTGCAGGCCATCCTCGGCGATCATCGCCGGGTCAGCGCCGTTGTCGCGGCTGATATCGGTGATGTCGACGAAGGCCACGCCCTGCTGGGTGCTGATCACCTCGGCGGCAGCATTGAACTCGTCGGTCTCCAGTTCGACGCGGGCCAGGTCGCGACCGCTGCCTGCACCGTACGGCGTGGTGCCCCAGTCCGGGAAGGACAGCACCAGCACGTGGTCCGCGCGGCCACCGGCAAAGCCGATCGCGCGTTGCAGCAGGGCTTGGAACTGCACCTGGTACTCGCCCAGCGGGCGCCCGCGGTACTGGTTGTTGACGCCGATCAACAGGCTGACGAAGTCGAACGGGCCTTGCGGCGCCACTTCGTCGATGCCGGCGTCGAGCTCGTCGGTGGTCCAACCCGTGGTGGCGATCGTCTGCGGGTCGGTCAGATCAATGCCCTGCGCACGCAGGGCGGCGGCGAGCTGATGCGGCCAGCGGCCTTCGACCGCGACCGCTTCACCGATGGTGTAGGAATCGCCCAGGGCCAGATACGACAAGCCCATCGCTCAAGCCACCGACCGGCGGGGCTTCAGCGGCACCACCTTGGTGGCGTCTTCGGCACGGCGGGCGAGGGCGCGGTCGATACGGGCGAACACGTCGCGCATCACCGACGCCTCCGGCAGCAGGGTCACGCGGAAGTGGTGGCGGTAAGGCACGTTGAAGCTCGAGCCCGGCACCACCAGCACGCCATCGTTGTTCATCAGGTCCAGCGCGAAATTGTGGTCGTCGAAGCCCTTGGCGGCGGCACCGACCACGGCCGGGAACGCGTACAGCGCTCCGGCGGGCGCGACCAGCGACAGATGCTCGCTGGCCTCGCAGGCTTCGATCACTGCACGCCGGGTTTCATACAGACGGCCGCCCGGTGCGCACAGCTCGGAAATGGTGTCCGGCCCATTCACTGCCGCGTCGATGGCGTACTGGCCCGGCACGTTGGCGCACAGGCGCAGTGCGCCCAGCAGGTCCAGCGCGGCGCGGAAGTCGCCCAGGCGCGCGTCGTCGCCGCTGAGGTGGGCCCAGCCCACGCGCCAGCCGCAGGCACGGTGCACCTTGCTCAGGCCGCTGAAGGTCAGGCAGGGATGGTCACCGGCCAGCGGTGCGACCGGCTGGAACACCGCGTCGTCGTACAGGATCTGGTCGTAGATCTCATCGACCAGCAGCAGCAGGTTGTGCCGGCGCGCGATCTCGACCACGCGCTCCAGCAGCTCGCGCGGGTAGCTGGCGCCGCTGGGGTTGTTCGGATTGATCAGCACGATGGCGCGGGTACGCGAGGACACCAGCGTCTCGATCTCGCTCGGGTCCGGCTGGAAGCCATTCTCGGCGGCGCAGCGGTAGTACACCGGGCGGCCATCATTGAGGATGGTCGAGGCCGACCACAGCGGGTAGTCCGGCGAGGGCACCAGCACTTCGTCGCCCGGGTTGAGCAGCGCACGCAGCGACAGGTCGATCAGCTCGCTGACGCCGTTGCCGACGAACACGCGGTCCGGGTGGGCATCCGGCGCGCCACGGCGGGCATAGGCGGCGGCGATGGCTTCGCGGGCGACCGGCAGGCCCTGCTGATGGGTGTAGGGATCGGTGCGGCCCATGTCATCGGCGATCGCGCGCTGCAGGTGTTCCGGTGCACGGAAGCCGAAAGCGCCGGGATTGCCGATGTTGAGCTTGATCAGCTTGTGGCCCTGCGCTTCCAGCTCCCGGGCTCGCCGTGCCAGTTCTCCGCGGATTTCGTAGCGCACTTCGGAAAGGCGCTCGCGGATGATCAGGGGTTTGGGCGAGGGAGTGGACATGGGCGGTGGGCCGCAGAAGGCATGGGGGTTCCATGGTAGCGGAATTGCTGCAGCGCATGGCAAGGGCTGCAGGGCCCGCCAACATTGGGCTGGGCGGCATCGCACAGGTAGAATGGCGGCGATGACCCAGACCCCCGATTTCACCGCCCTGCAGACCATCGGCTGGCCCTGGCCGGGCCCGCCGCAGCAGGCCGACTGGCAGGCTGTGATGGCTGCACACCCGCAGGCCCGCCCGGCGCGGGTGATCGAACAGCACCGCACCCACTACGTGGTGGCGGATGGCCCGGAGGCGTCGATCAAGGCCGAATCGTTGCCGGAGTGGCAGCGCCCGCGCTTTCCCAGCCACGAACGGCCAGCGGTTGGCGACTGGGTGCTGCTGGACGGCATCCGCATCGTCGCCCTGTTGCCGCGACGTACCGCGATCAAGCGTGGCGCCGCCGGTGAGCATTACCACCAGCAGGTGATCGCGGCCAACATCGATACCGTCTTCATCGTCTGTGGCCTGGATGCGGACTTCAATCCGCGCCGTATTGAACGCTACCTGCTGCTGGTGGGCGGTGGCGGTGCCGAACCGGTGGTGGTGCTGACCAAGGCCGACCAGACCGAGTACAGCGAAGACGCGCTGGCGGTGCTGGAAGAACTGGAGATGCAGGGCATTGCCCTGCACGCGATCAACGGCCTGGATGCAGACAGTGTTGCAGTACTGGAGCCGTGGCTGGGCCCCGGCCGTACAGTGGTGCTGGTGGGTTCTTCCGGTGCGGGCAAGTCGACGCTGACCAACACGCTGCTGGGCGAGCAGCGGATGAAGACCAACTCGGTGCGCGCCAACGATTCGCGCGGCCGCCATACCACCACCCACCGCGCACTGATGCCACTGCCGATGGGCGCCTGCCTGATCGATACGCCGGGCATGCGCGAACTGAAGCCGACCGGCGAAGAAACGCTGGCCGAAGGTGGTTTCGCCGATATCGAAGCGCTGGCCGCGCAGTGCCGCTTCAACGACTGCATGCATCAGCAGGAACCCGGCTGTGCTGTGCGTGCGGCGATCGATGCTGGCGAGATTGAAGAGAGCCGGCTGCAGAACTACTTCAAGTTGAAGGAAGAAGTGGCAGCGGCTGCAGCAAAGCTGGCCGTGCGCCAGGCTGAGACCGCGCAGGAGCGTGGCGGCAGGAAGGGCAAGGGCCAGCAGTTCCGCCCCGCGGGCAAGCCGCGCAGGCGCTGACCCGGATCGCGGGGTCGGATCCCATTGCGCCGCAATGGGCTCTGCCCCCGGCAATGATCCCGCTGCCGCCTGCTTCTGGTAGGTGCCAACCTCGGTTGGCACGAACGCGTCCGAAGCCCGCCGTCGGCGGCTGCCAACCAAGGTTGGCACCTACCAAAGCAAGGGCAGGGCGTTATAGTCCGACCATGGAACCGACCGCGACGCTGGACCGTGACGTGGCCCACCATGCAGCGCTCGATGCGCGCCTGGTCGAGGCCGTAGGAGGCATCCGCCTGCTGGGCCTGACCAGTTGGCCGGCAACCCTGCAAGCACCCTTCCTGGACAGCGTTGCGCGCGGCCAGCCGACGCTGCCGGTGGTCGACTACCCGAAGCTGGATTTCAGCGAGGAGCGTCGTGCACTGGCCGCCCTCGCTGCCGAGTGCGATGAAAGCCATCCGCTGGGCCATTACGTGCGGCAGTCCGCGCAGAGCTGGGATCTGGCTGCACAGCTGCTGGAAGGCCTCGGTACCGCGGCCGTGGATGCCTGTTCGGTGCAGTTGTTCGGTTCACCCGAGCAACCATTGCCGGGCAACGGACCGAGCACGCGCGATGCAGCGCGCCACTTCATCCAGATTGCTGCCGAACTGGATCACGAACTGCTGGCGCCGGAAGAGCAGGTGCCGGTTTCGGCGATCGCGTTGCAGCTGCAGCTGCAGAATGACCTCGATGCGTTCTTTGAATCACGCATCATCCAGGTGCAGCTGGATCCGGATCTGGTCTCCAAGGCAGCGGCCGGACCGACCCGCATCCGTCTGCGCACCAGCGCGCGTTTCAGCGCCTACGACCGCGCGCAGTTGTTCCACCATGAAGCGCTGGTACATTCGCTGACAGCGTTGAACGGTCGCGCGCAGCCGGTGCTGCCAAGCCTGGCGCTGTCCTCGCCACGGGTGACGGCCACCCAGGAAGGATTGGCGACATTCGCCGAACAGATCACCGGCAGCATTGACATCGAGCGACTGAAGCGCATCAGCCTGCGTACCGAAGCGATCGCGATGGCGCGCGAAGGTGCGGACTTCATCGAGGTGTTCCGCTACTTCTGCGATGCCGGCCAGAACCCGGAAGAGAGCTTCGCCTCGGCGCAGCGGGTATTCCGTGGTGTGCCGCCGACTGGCGGTCTGGCCTTCACCAAGGACACGGTGTACCTGCGCGGTCTGGTGTCGGTGCATACGTTCTTCCGCCACATGCTGGCCGAGGATCGCCTGCAGGTCTGTCGCTGGTTGTTTGCCGGCAAGATGAGCCTGACCGATGCGATCGCGTTCGCGCCGCTGTTCGAATCGGGCGTGCTGAAGCCTCCACGCTGGCTGCCGCACTGGATGAGCCGGGCGAACGGCCTGGCCGGCATGCTGGCGTTCTCGCTGTTCGCCAACCGCATCCGGATGGACCAGCTGGCACCGGAATGAAATGCGTTGGCGGGATGATGCGCTGGCGCCTTGATTGATATCGGTTGGCGGCGGTGGTGCACCCTGGCCAGGACACGCCGTAAACCCATCCATGGGGGCTCGATCGGCGCATCCATGCGCCTCACGGTCCTGGCCAGGGTGCCCCACCGCCGCCAGACAGTTTCCCGCGCGGGCGGCAGCACATCACCGCGCCGAAGGGATTGCGCTTGAAAAGCAAAGAGCCGGGCACCGCCCGGCTCTTTGCTTTTGCTCTTGCTTTCCATTGCCTCCGCGCCGGCGCTGGGAACTGTCCAGCGCGGGTAGGCAGGCCCATGCAGGACCGTTGGCGCCATGGATGGCGCCATCGAGCCCCCATGGATGGGTTTACGGCGTGTCCTGCATGGGCCTGCCTACCCGTGCCATGCAGGAACAATCAACGCGCCGCAGCGCCCGCTTTTGACTTAGAACTCCGCCGCCACCGTCATGAACACCTGCCGCGGTGCACTCGCATGGATCGCATACCGCGTGCCCTTCGGATCGGTCGGTGCGAACGAACTCAGCTGGCCCGCATAGCGCTTGTTGGTCAGGTTGGTCGCGTTCAACGACACCCGCACGTTGCGCAGGCCCATGCCCGGGCCGAAGTCGTAACCGGCACCCGCATCGAAGGTGGTCACGCCCGGCACCGACTGGTCGTTGGTGTAGGTGTAGTAGCGCTTGCCGGTGTACTTGGCACGCAGGCTGGCGAAGAAGCCATCGCGGTTCCAGCTGATCTCACTGGAGGCCATGCGCTGCGGCGTATCCACGGTGATCTTGCCGGCCACCGGTACGATCGCACCGCCCGAGGTGTAGTCATCCTCGTAGGTGGTCTTGTTCCAGGACAGCGCGTTGTACCACTGCAGGCCATCGACCGGCTTGAGGATGAAGGTCAGCTCGGCACCGTGGCTCTTCACCGAACCGACGTTGATGAAGCGCGTCACGCACTCCGGACGTGTGCCGACTTCGATGCTCGAGCACGGGTTCAGCGACAGCAGGCGGTTGTCGAACTTCACGTTGTAGGCCGCGATCGAGGCCTGGTATTTCTCGCCGAAGGTACGGAAACCCGCCTCCAGGCTCTTGGACTTCTCCGGCTCCAGGCCGGCGCTGGCCGCAAACGATTCCGGTGACACCTGCAGCGGGCCACCGCTGCCGCCGCCGACGAAGGCAGCGATGTTCTCGGCATACGAGGCGAACACCTCATTGTTGGCGTTGAGCTTGAAGCCCACGCCCAGCTGCGGCAGCACCGATTCCTTCGCGGTCAGCGTGCCCGAGGCAATGCTGGTTTCCACGCCCGGCTGGGCCTTGGCGGTCATGCGCGTGTTGGGGCTCTTGATGCCCACGTCCACGGTCAGGCGCTGGTCGAGGAAGCGCATCCGGTCCTGCACGTAGAACTGGCGGGTACGGATGTCGAAGTCCTGGTTGAACAGGCGGCGGTCCGGGTTCTGCAGGTACAGGTCGTCCAGGAACGGGCCGCTGATGTAGTAGAAATTGCGCGAGACGTTATGGTCGTTCTGTTCGTACCACACACCGGCTTCCAGCTCATGGATGCCCACCGCCCACGACAGCGCGGCGGTCACGCCGTCGCGGTTGATGGTGTAGTTGGTGCTGCGGATCGAGATCGGCAGCATCTTGTCGGTGCCCGGGTAGGACGGCTGGCCCGGTGCCCACCAGTGGCCCTGGCCACGGTTCTCATGGTGGTAGCCCAGCAGCTTCAGGCGGCCCTGCTCACCCAGGCGGATGTCGGCGTCGATCGAGTACAGGTTGTCGTCGCGCAGCGCACGGCTCTGGTAGTACGCATCGTCGATGCTGTTGACGCCGCCGCTGAACGCGCAGCGCGACTTGTTGTAGGTGCCCGGTGCGCAGTACGCAGCCGCGACGGCGCGATCCCAGTCCGGTGCATAGATGTTCCAGTCATAACCCAGGCCGCGCGCCAGCATGTCCTTGGACAGATAGGCATAGTTGGCCTGGCTGGCGCGCGAGGTGGCCACGAAGGCACCGAAGCGGTTGTCGCCCACGTTCCACACCGCCTTGGCGTTGAACTGGCGGGTGGTCTGGTTCTGGTACGGCGCGGCCCACATGTCCTGGTCCTGGTGCACGCCGGAGACATAGGCCGAGAAACCGTTGATGTCGCCGGTGTCCACGCGCAGGTAGCCGCGGCGCTGGTTGTCATCACCCGCGGTGATGCTGGCGCGGCCGCCGAACTCGGTGGACGGATCCATCGAGAAGTACTGGATGGTGCCGCCCAGGTTGCTGGTCGAGGCCACGCCCAGCGAACCGATGCCCTGCGACAGCTCGGCGCCGGCCAGGTTTTCGGCGATCAGTGCACGGGCGATGCTCAGGCCGTTGTAGTTGCCGTAGCTGTTGTCACCCAGCGGAATGCCGTCCAGCGTGTAGCCCAGGCGGCTCTTGTCGAAGCCGCGCAGGCTGATGGTCTGCGATTCTTCATTCGCACCGAATGCATCGTTGGACTGCACCGACACGCCGGGCAGGCGGTCGAGGATCTTCTGGCCGCTGGTACCCGGCGGCAACACCTGCTTGTCGACGGTGGTGATGCGCTGCACCTGGCGGGTCTCGCCCTGGCCGATGACCGAGACGGTATCCAGCGTCTGCGCGCTCAGCGCGGTATCGGCGGTGGCGTCGGTGGCTTCAGCGGCGTGGGCGCTGGCGGCGGAAAGCGCGATCGCCACAGCGATCGTCAGGTATCGGGTCTGCATGATGGTCCATTGCATGGGGGATGGTCACCGGCCCGGGGGCGCGGCGCATGGCCACTATGCGAACGGAACATGAAACCTTGTTTACGAAAAACCAACGAATGGCGACGTGGGGAAGCCGCGCAGGGCGGGAATCTACCGGGGGAGGGGAGTAGACCCACGCCCTGCGTGGAAAGGGCTAGCCCATGTACAGGCCACCGTTGACCGGATAGTCGGCACCGGTCACGTAGGAGGCTTCATCCGAGGCCAGCCAGGCACACAGGCCGGCCACTTCTTCCGGGCGACCCAGGCGTCGTACCGGCACCGACGCGGCCAGTCGATCCAGTACGTCCGGCGGGAAGCTGCTGATCGCCTGGCTGGCGATGTAGCCCGGCGACAGTGTGTTGACGGTGACCCCGCGCGAGGCGACTTCAGCGGCCAGCGCACGGCTGAAACCGTGCATCGCGGCTTTTGCCGTGGCGTAGTTCACCTGGCCGATCTGGCCCTTGTGGGCGCTGACCGAACCGATGTTGATGATGCGGCCCCAGCCACGCGTGGCCATGCCATCGACCACCTGCTTGGTCAGGTTGAACAGCGAGTTGAGGTTGGAGGCGATCACCGCATTCCAGTCCTCCACCGTCATCTGCCGGAACAGCAGGTCGCGGCTGCCGCCGGAGTTGTTGACCAGCACGTCCACCTCGCCGACTTCGGCACGCACCTTGGCGAAGGCCGCCGTGGTCGACGCCCAATCGGTCGCGTTGCCTTCGGAGGCGATGAAATCAAAGCCCTGTTCGCGCTGCTCGCGCAGCCAGTTGGCCTTGCGCGGCGAGTTGGGTGCGCAGCCGGCGACCACGGTATGGCCGGAACGGGCCAGGCTCTGGCAGATGGCAGTGCCGACACTGCCCATCCCGCTGGTGACGTAGGCGATGCGAAGAGTCATTGCAGAACGCTCCTTGGTAAGGGAATCAGGCCGTGAAGGGATAGAGACCGAACAACAGGCCGCCGACCATCAGCAACAACGAAATGGCGATCGCCCACTTCAGGGTGAACTTCTGGTGGTCGGCGAATTCGACCTTGGCCAGCCCTACCAGCAGATAGGTGGAGGGCACCAGCGGGCTGAGCAGGTGCACCGGTTGCCCGGCCAGCGACGCGCGGGCCATTTCCACCGGCGTGATGCCGTAGTTGCCGGCCGCCTCGGACAGGATCGGCAGCACGCCGAAGTAGAACGCGTCGTTGGACATGAAGAAGGTGAACGGCATCGACGCTACAGCGGTGATCACCGCCAGGTAGGGGCCCCAGCTGTCGGGGATGATCGCCAGGAAGCTGTGCGACATCGCTTCGACCATGCCGGTGTTGTTGAGGATGCCGGTGAAGATGCCCGCGGCGAAGATCAGCGCCACCACCGACAGCACGCTGCCGGCATGGCTGACCACGCGGCGGCGCTGCTCGGCCAGGTTCGGATAGTTGATCACCAGCGCGATGGCGAAGCCGATCATGAACAGCACCGGCATCGGCAGCACACCGATGATGAGTGCGCTCATCAGGGCCACGGTCAGCGCCAGGTTCACCCACAGCAGCTTGGGGCGCTTGGTGTCTTCGGCATCTTCCACGGTCGGCAGCGTATTGCCGTCGTCGGACACGCTGTTGTCCATCCAGCTGCCACCCTTGGGCAGGGTCACCACGCCAAGGCGACGGCGCTCCTTCAGGCCCAGGTACCAGGCCAGCAGCAGCACGCCGGCGCAGGCGATCACCATCGACGGAATCAGCGGCACGAACACATCGGCCGGATCCACGTGCAGTGCGGTGGCCGCGCGTGCGGTCGGGCCACCCCACGGCGTCAGGTTCATCACACCACCGGCGAGGATGGTCACGCAGGTCATGTTCAGCGCGTTCATGCCCAACCGCTGGTACAGCGGCAGCATTGCCGAGACGGTGATCATGTAGGTGGTCGAACCATCGCCGTCGAGCGAGATCAGCATCGCCAGCACGGCGGTGCCAAGCACGATCTTCATCGGGTCGCCCTTGACGAAACGCAGGATGATCCGCACCAGCGGATCGAACAGGCCCGCATCGATCATCACGCCGAAGTAGAGGATGGCGAACATCAGCATCACGCCGGTCGGCGCGATCTTCTTGATGCCTTCCAGCATCATTTCGTCGATGCCGGCGGCGAAGCCACCGATCAGGGCGAAGATGATGGGAATGGTGATCAGGGCAACGAGTGGCGACAGTCGTTTGCTCATGATCAAGTACATGAACGTAATGACCATGCCAAAGCCGAGGATGCTCAGCATCATCTGCGGACTCCTAGAGGAAGCAGGACGTGGGACGTGGAAGGGGCCCGGGAGCGTGCGCGCCCGGGGAAAACGCGTTTAGAAGTCGAACTGCAGGCGTCCGGTGACCGCGCGCGTGCGGTCCACCGTGGTGCCGGCCAGGCGATCGCGGTTGCGGCTTTCGATCACGTTGAGCATGAAGCGCAGGTTGTCGCGCAGGTACCAGTTGCCGCCCAGCGTCCAGCCTTCGGTGCTGCCACGGCGCAGGTCGGGTTGGCCATCAAGGTGCTGTGCGCCCCACATCTGGTCGTAGCGCAGGGCCACTTCGAAGGCACCGGCCTTGTGACGGATGTTCTTGACCCGGGCAAAGCGGCCGGTCTTGCGGTCGTAGGCGCGGCTCTCACCGGTGACGAACCAGCTGAGCATGCCGTAGGCGGCCATCACATCACCGCGCTGGGCACCATCATCGAAGGTGGCGCCGCTGAACTCGCCCTGCCATGACAGCGGGCCGCGCACCTGCGCGTATTCCAGCGACCACTTGTTGACGTCGGTATCGCGGCCGGCGGAGAAGTCGACCAGAGTCAGGCGGCTCTCGTCGGACAGATGGCCGGCCGGACGCGGGCGGATCTTCAGGCCCGGCGTGCCGTTGCCGCCCGGGTTGTCGTAGGCCTCGCGGGCCAGCGACAGGCCCAGGTGCAGCACGTCGCCGTCGCTGGGGGCCGGTGCCCAGGTGACGCGGCCACCGGCGGCGCGGCCCTTGACCTGCCAGGCATCGATGCTTTCCAGGCTGTATACGCTGGCTGCCCAGGTGAAATCGCCCGGATTGGCCTGCCAGGACGCGCCCAGCCGGTACAGTGGCGCCAGCGTGGTGCCGGCGTTGCCGCGCTCCAGGAAGCTGCCGTAGTTGGAGCCGGTGCGGTCGTCCAGCGAGAAATACTGCTTGAACTGGCCCACGGTGAGCCGGCCGGCATCGCCGAAGCTGCGGCTCAGGTAGACGTCTTTGGCCTCGACGCGGTCGCCGGAGAAATCGGCTTCCAGCTTGTAGTCGACCACGAAGAACTTGCCGGAAACGTCAACCCAGGCGCGACGGATCTCGGTGTCATCCTTGTTCGGCGTACCCCGGTTGTCGTTGTCGAAGGTGGCGAAATCCAGGTGCAGGCGGCCGCCGACCGTGGCGGTCACCGGACGCTCGTCCTCTGCGAAGGCCGGCGCGGCCAGCGCAGCCAGGGCCATCATGGCGGCAGGACGCCGCCAGGCAATGCTCAATTCCACAAACCCTCCCAGGTGCACGCCAGGCGCGCGGCAATCGTGGGCACCGGACGGTGCGCGGCCGCAGTCTGTGTCGCGCAAGCTGTCATCGTCCTGTCAGCGGTTTGTGCGGTGCAGCGTAAAAGACCGTCGGGCATGGCCCGGCGCTACCCATGCGGTGTACCCCGGTAGCGCCGGTCCATGACCGGCGGGCGGACCCAGCGCCATGCGGTAGCATTCGTTTCCCCCCTCACGCCCCCGCCCATGCGCCTGCTGCTGGTCGAAGACAACCCGGACCTGGCCGATGCGATCATCCGTCGCATGCGCCGCAGTGGTCACGCGGTGGACTGGCAGGCCGATGGCCTGGCCGCCGCCAGCGTGCTGCGTTACCAGAGTTTCGACCTGGTGGTGCTGGATATCGGCCTGCCCAAGCTGGATGGGCTGCGGGTGCTGGCCGGCATGCGTGAGCGCGGCGACAGCACGCCGGTGCTGATGCTGACCGCACGCGATGGCATCGAAGATCGCGTGCAGGCACTCGATGTCGGCGCTGACGACTACCTGGGCAAACCTTTCGACTTCCGTGAATTCGAAGCGCGCTGCCGTGTGCTGCTGCGACGTGCACGCGGGCAGGCCAGCGAAGTGGTGCAGATCGGCGGCTTCCAGTTCGACAACGCTGCGCACCGGGTGACCCTGGATGGCGAGCCGATCGAGCTGCCCAACCGCGAATATCGCCTCTTGGAGATCCTGGTCGGGCGCATGGGCCAGGTCGTGGGCAAGGATGAGATCGGCAATGGCCTGTTCGGCTTCGATGACGAAGCGGGGCCGAACGCCATCGAGCTGTATATCGGTCGCCTGCGCAGGAAGCTGGCAAGCGCGCCGCTGCGGATCACCACGGTGCGGGGTGTCGGCTACCTGCTGGAAGCCAGCGATGGCAGCACCGACACCGATGGCTGACGCGCGCGCTGCGCCTGCCGCGCCGGGATCTCTGCGGCGTACGCTGCTGCTGTACCTCGGTGCGTTGCTGGCGGTGTTCGCGGTAGCGCTGTTGTTTGCTGCACGCGATTACGGCCAACGCGCGGCCAACCGCTCCTACGACCATCTGCTGGTGTCCTCGGCCCTGTCGATCGCCGATTCGGTGGCATTGGTGGACGGCCAGTGGCAGGTGGACCTTCCGTATGCGGCGCTGGACCTGCTGGCGATGGCGCCGGAAGACCGCGTGTTCTACCGGGTCACCGACAGCCGTGGCAACCTGATCACCGGCTACGGCGACCTGCCAGCGTCGCCGCGTCGGCCGGGCACGCAGCCGCAGTTGTTCGATGCCGCCTACAGCGGCGAGACCGTGCGTTTCGTTGTGGTCGGGCGCAGCTTTGCCGCTGCCTCCGCGCAGGGCGAGGTGCAGGTGCAGGTGGGGCAGACCCGGCGTGCGCGCGAAGCGGTGGCGCAGGAACTGGTCAACCGTGCGCTGCTGGCGATCGGCGTGTTGTCGGGGTTGTTGCTGGCACTGGTGGCCTTCGGCGTGCACCGCGCGTTCCGGCCACTGGTCCGGGTCGAGCGCGAACTGTCACGCCGCGAGCCGTCCGACCTGAAACCGCTGGACGCGCGCGTGCCACGCGAGATGGACCAGATGGTGGCAGCGCTGAACCGCTTCATGGAGCGCCTGTCCAGCAGCAATGAAACCCTGCGTGCGTTCATGGCCGAGGCCGCGCACCAGATGCGCACGCCGTTGGCAGCGCTGCGCGCGCAGGCGCAGCTGGCGCTGGATGACGACGACCCGCAGGACATGCGGCGCAGCCTGCTGGCGATCGAGCGCAACGCCACCCACATGAGCCGCCTGCTCAACCAGCTGCTCAGCGATGCGAGCGTGATCCATCGATCACATCTGCAGCGCTTCGCCACCGTGGACCTGGCCGAGACCGTGCACCAGGCGCTGCACGAAGCACTGCCGCAGGCCGGGCCCGCCCCGCGCGTGCAGCTGGCGATGACGGCCGAGCCGGTGCAGGTGCACGGTGACGCGTTGCTGCTGCGCGAGGCCATCAAGAATCTGGTCGACAACGCGCTGAAGTACGGCGGCGATGGTCCGTTGCAGATCGCGCTGACCGCTGAGGGCGCGCAGGCCGTGCTGACCATCGCCGACCACGGTACGGGCATCGCCGCTGCGGATGCCGAACGCGTGTTCGAGCGTTTCGCACGGGGCGAGGGCGCGCCCTCCGGCGGTGCCGGCCTCGGCCTGGCCATCGTCAAGCGGGTGGTCGACAGCCACGGTGGCCAGATCGATCTCAGCAATCGACCGCAGGGCGGCCTGGTCGCCACCATCCGCCTGCCCCGGAGCAGCACATGATCCGCCTGTTTGCCGCCACTGTTGCCCTGCTGCTGGCCGTGCCGGCCCTCGCTGCGCCCGGCGATGTACGCCGCTTTCCCGCACAGGGCACCGCCACTGCACAGCTGCGCATCCACGGCACCACCGATATCGAAGTCTTCGCCGAGGTCATTGCCGACTACCAGCGCCTGCATCCGGGCAGCGAGGTGGTGTACGAAGACATCATCACCCAGGACCTGTACGCGCGTTACCTGCATGACCGCACCGGACCTGCGTCGCCGGATCTGCTGATCTCCAGCGGCATGGACCTGCAGACCAAGCTGGTCAACGACGGTCATGCGTTGCCGCACCGCTCGGTGCAGACCCAGGCGCTGCCTGCGTGGGCGCAGTGGCGTGGCGAGGCGTTCGGCATCAGTTACGAGCCGGTGGTGATGGTCTACAACACGCGCAGGCTGCCGGCCGCGAAAGTGCCGCACACGCGTCGACAACTGCTGGACCTGCTGCGTGCGGAAGGGGCGCCGTTGCGCGGCAAGGTCGGTACCTACGATATCGAACGCAGCAGCGTGGGTTACCTGCTGGCGACCCAGGATGCCCAGCGCGGCAGCATCGCCGGCGCCCTGCTCGGTGCGCTGGGGGACAACGCGGTGGTACGCGAGGAGCGCACCGGCGTGCTGCTGGACCAGGTGGCCAGCGGTCAGTTGTCGCTGGTCTACAACGTGCTGGGCTCGTATGCGCAGGCGCGTATCGACGCGGGCGCACCGCTGGCCATCGTCGAGCCGGAGGACTACACGCTGGTGGTACTGCGCACTGCGGTGATTCCGCGCACTGGAGCGCACCCGCAGGAAGCGCGACGCTTTCTCGACTACCTGCTGTCGCCACGCGGCCAGCAGGTGCTCGCGCGCCAGGCCCGGCTGATGCCGATCGTGCGCGGCGATGCGCGCGGCGACGATGCGCCCGGGCGCAGCCGCCGCCCGATCCAGCTCGGCCCCGGCCTGCTGGTCTACCTGGATGTGCTCAAGCGCCGCCAGTTCCTGGATGCCTGGCGCAGCAGCGTGGAGCCGGCGGGGCGCTAAACCCAGGTGCCATTCCCGCCGATATCATGTTTCCTGTCGTGCGAGGAATGACCATTGGGAAGGCTGAAGGACAACTTCGAAGACGTTGAAATGATTGGCTCAGGTGTCATGCGCAGCATGCACTGGGCCCGTACAACAGCGGTGAGGCGAGTACTCCTGGTTATCGGTTCCTCGGTGATTATGGTCGGCTTGTACGTTCTGCTGATCAATCATCTGAGTTCGTATCAATTGGAGCGAAGTGACTATCGAGCCAAAGCGGCTGGCCAGGACGATGACGCGATTCAATATGCGGAGTTGCTGGACCCGATCGATGAATGCCTGGCTCCACGGAATGCCGCGCTCGTGGAATTTGCGTGCAGGGCTGCGGACCTGAAGTACTCCGAGGTCCAGCGGGGATCGGCTGTGGTACATCGAAAAGACGTTCTGGAGAGAGGTGACTACCCTCGGATGCGGATTGACGTACGGTCGGCGCAGCGATTGTTGGATCTTCAGCGCATTGGCAGCGTTCCTTCCACCCTGCGTGAGGATCTGTACGAAGTGATGCGCAGTACGTATGGCAAGGTTGGAACAATCCTGCTGTTTGGTGTCGTGTATCTGACGATCTGGTTGGCGCCGCATTTTCTGAATTACAGAGAGTCTGCACTGCGGTCGCGGCAGCCCTCCCCGGGCCATCGACTGGCCGGCGATGCAACTGAAGAAGGTATTCCCTTTGGTGACGTGCCAAACTTGCCCCATGAGCGAATACACCATCCTGATCGCCGATGACCATCCGCTGCTGCGTTCTGCGGTGGTGCAGTCATTGCGGCAGAGCCTGCCGCTGGCGCAGGTGCGCGAGGTCGCCAGCGCCGAAGCATTGGCTGCGGCGCTGGATGCACAGCCCGATGTGGATCTGGTACTGCTGGACCTGACCATGCCCGGTGCACATGGGTTCTCCGCGCTGTTGCACGTGCGCGGCTCGCACCCGGACATTCCGGTGGTGATCCTGTCCTCCAACGATCATCCGCGGGTGATCCGCCGCGCGCAGCAGTTCGGCGCAGCCGGTTTCATTCCCAAGTCCGCGCCTGCCGAAACCATCGGTGAAGCAGTGGAGGCGGTACTCGATGGGGGCCTGTGGTTCCCGGCGATGGCCGCCGAGCGTTCCGAGGCCGACGCGCTGCTGGCCAGCCGTTTGGCGCAGCTCACGCCGCAGCAGTTCCGGGTGCTGCTGTGCCTGGCCGACGGGCTGCTCAACAAGCAGATTGCCTATGAGCTGGGGTTGGCCGAGAACACGGTGAAGGTGCACGTGACCGCGATCCTGAAGAAGCTCGAATGCCACAGCCGCACCCAGGCGGCGGTGCTGGTAAAGGCATTGGAGCCGGAAGGCGACGCGCGCGCCGGGTTGGATGGCTGATCGCGGCAGGACATCGAATCAAGTACTGAGTCGGTGTTGATTCTGTTCCGCTTCCTCGATCAGTTTCCGCTGATCGAATTCAGTTCCGGATCGATAGAGAACATGAATCTGTTTTCGTATCCCGCGCCGATACCCTCAGCTACTTCCGCGTAGCTGTAAGTGGGAGACGATCGGTCTGACGCCAGCCTCTGGCCCCATGCCTCGTGATCGGCATTGCTTCGGGCTCGAGCGATGCCAATGCATATGCTCAGGCCGCACGCAAGGCGCTCAATAACGGTGTTCTGATCCATTGCGCGGATGAGAGACGATCGATAGTGCCTGGCCAGGTCCTGCGCATCAGGGCTGGATGCTGCGTCGATGGTCATGCGGTCGATTGCATCATGGGTACTACGACTCGACCGCAGAAGGTCTTCAGCCGTCTGGCTTGAGATGCCCCTGTTTGCCATGAATCCAGACTCGACCTGAAGGTACTCGGATGTGCGTTCCGTACGATTCCCGCTCGACGCCGAAATGCCCTGATTCGACAATGTGCGGCCACGCGGGTTGGCTGAGTCGGGCGTGTCTGGATGACGCTGGCCGATGCTGCTTTCTTCTGTAGTTCCCTGTTGATTCCCGTCTGCTTTCGGTGATTTGCCATCGATGCATCCGCTGCAGCAAAGGCCGAGGAGCGTCGCCACGATCGGGCTGAAATATCTTGTAAATGCGGGAGGTACGGGAGAAACGGGCACGATCAATGCCTCTGGTCTGGCTGGCCGATTGGCCCGGTCATGCAATTTTCTGATCTTCAGCAACGGTGGTAAGTAGGGCAATTGCTCGTCTGCTGTTCAGACCATGCCCATCCTCTATCCATGGGTGGGTCGCCTTTCAGCCTCCTCTCAAAGAGCGGCCGATGGTCCGCGCGTTGTGCGACAGCTTTACCCGCGATGCCGCAACAGCAACTGCGTCATCAATGCACGCAGCGCCGGTGGCCGCACCGGCTTGAGCAGGAAGCCCCAACCGTTCTCGGCAGCATGCGCCTTCAGCGCATCATCGCGCTCGGCAGTCACCAGGATCACTGGCGGCCGCGCCTGCCACAGCGTGCACAGCGCTTCATACAGGTCTGGTCCGTGCCACTGCCCCATGCGCACGTCCAGCAGCAACAGCTGCGGCACGTTCAACGCGCTGGCGATTTCCACCGCGCCCTGCGGGCCGTCGGCAAGTTCCACATTGCAGCCCCAGCGTTCCAGCAGGGCACGGGTCGCCGCACAGACATGCGGGTCATCATCGATGCTCCATACCCGACATTGGCGCAGTGGGCTGTCATCAGACGGCTCGGTCGCGATGACCGGCGCCGCCGGCGGTGCAATCACCTCGTCGGCGCGTCCGAGTGCCACGCTGACGGCGAATACGCTGCCCTTGCCCAGCGTGGAACGCAGGCTGATGCGGTGGCCGAGCAGGCGGCCGATACGCTCGACGATGGCCAGGCCCAGGCCGGCGCCACGTTCCTGCTCCACGCCATCATTCAAGCGGCGGAATTCCTCGAAGATCTCGCCCTGCAGGCTTTCCGGAATGCCCGGGCCCTGGTCATGCACCTCGATGCGCAACTGGTCACCTGCGCGTCGGCAGCCGATCAGCACGCGTCCACGTGGCGTGTAGCGCAGCGCATTGGACAGGAAGTTCTGCAGGATGCGCCGCAGCAGCGCTTCGTCGCTGACCACAACCGCGCGGGTGTCAACCCAGTCAAGCTGCAGGCCACGGCTCTGTGCGGCGATGCCAAACTCGCGCGCCAGGGTTTCCAGTAAAGGCGAAAGCGCAAAAGCGCGCACGCGGACCTGCAACGATCCCGATTCCAGCCGCGAGATATCCAGCAGACTGTTGAGGATCGCATCCTGCGCTGCCAGTGCGGCGTCGATATGGTCACTGGTCTGCTGCTGCGCGGGGTCACTCAGCTTTCCGCGCAGCACCGACACGAACATGCGCGCGGCATTCAGCGGCTGCAGCAGGTCGTGCACCGCCGAGGCCACGAAGCGGGTCTTGTAGCGGTTGGCCTGTTCGGCTTCGCGGCGTGCTTCGTCCAGATCCTGGGTGCGTTCGGCCACGCGGTGTTCCAGCGCATCGGCCAGCGAGCGCAGTTCGCGTGCGGCGTTCTTGTAGCTGGTGATGTCGGCATAGCTGGTGACGAACCCACCATCGGGCAGCGGGTTGCCGCGGATCTCCAGCACCGTGCCGTCGTCCTTCTCGCTCTCGCGCATATGCGGGCGACCGCTGCGCAGGTGGGTCAGGCGCCGTTCGATGGCCTCGTCGATCGGACCGGGGCCCAACAGGCCACGACGTGCATTGAAACGGAACAGTTCTTCGATCGGGCGGCCCACCCGCACCAGCCCCGCCGGGAAACGGAACAGCTCCAGATAGCGAGAATTCCACGCCACCAGACGCTGCTCCTTGTCGATCACCACCACGCCCTGTGGCAGATGTTCGAGGCTGCGGCTCAAGCCGACGTCGGCGTCGGTGGCGGCTTCCAGCAGGCCGTCCTGGGCGGTGCGCAGCTCCTGCGCGTGCTGCTTGAGCAGAGTTTCCAGTTCGCGCCGGCTGCGCTGGCGATGCTTGGACAGGCGACGCCGTTGCTGCACGAACAACACCAGGAATCCCAGCGCCAGCCATGCGGCGGCGCCGGCCACGGCCGCGCCGCGGCCAGCGCTGGTGGCCGCGCCCGCGTCATGCAGCAGATGCAGGCTCCAGTCCTCGTCGGGCAGCGCCAGGGTCTGCCACAGCATTGCCTGCGGTAGTGGTGGGTCGAGCAGGCGGACCATGCGGCCGCCATCGGCCAGCACATCTTCGGTGCGTACGCGCAGCGGTTGCAGCGAGCGATCGGCATACTGCCGCGCCGCACGCATCTCGTTGCGTTCCTCCGCGCCGAGCGGGCGCAGCAGGCGGTAGCGCCAGGCATCGCGGTTGGCCAGGAACACCACGTCGTGGTTGTCGCTGGTCAGCACCACGTCCGGGCTGTTCAACCATTCCTGTTCCAGCGCGGACAGCTCGATCTTGATCACGATCACGCCGATGCGCTGGCTGTCGGCATCCAGGATGGCTTCGGACATGAAATAGCCGGGCACGCCGGTGGTCATGCCGATGCCGTAGAAACGACCACGGCCATGAGCCAGTGCTTGCTGGTAGTAGGGGCGGTAGCTGTAATCCTCGCCGACGTTGCTGGTCGGCTGGTCCCAGTTGCTGGCAGCCACGGCCACGCCATCGCGGCCGACCAGGGTCAGCGTCGAGGTGCGGGTAACCTGGTTGGCGCGCTGCAGTTTCAGGTTCAGGCGTTGCCGCTCGGCGGGCGAGGGCGGTACCCGCAGTGCGTGCTGCAGGTCCGGATCCAGCGCCATCACCTGCGGCAGGGTGCCGAACCGGTCGATGCGCTGTTGCAGCCCCTGGCCATACAGCTGCAGCTGGCGCTGCACCTGTGCGCTTTCCGTGCCCAGGGCGCGACGCCAGGCGTAGTGGCCGGCGGCGACCGCGCACAGCACGGTGCCGGCCACCATCACCAGAACGGTCAGCAACTGCAGGCGGTGGCGGCTGAGCCAATACATGGCGGCAGTCTACGCAGGGCCGGCGGGCGGGGTGTACACGCCCGCCGGGATCTGACACGTGGAAGGGATCAGAAGTGCATCTGCGCGCGAAGTTCGAAGATCTCCGGGGTGCTGTGCACACCGCGACGGCTGGCATCGACCTTCACGTAGTTGGCCTGGAACTTGAAGTGGCTGGTCAGGTACCAGTTCGCGCCCAGGGTCAGGTCGTGCTGGCGGCCGCCGAGGATGCTGCCGTCGTCCAGGTCCAGGCGGCTGTAGCGGGCCACCAGTTCCACCGCGCCGTAGTCGTGCGCCGGCTTGATGTTGGCAACGGCGCCGGCGTTGTACGGGCGCGATTCGCCGGTCAGCACCCAGCTGGCCATCGCGTACTGGCCGTGGCCGGTGTAGTCGGGCTTGCCATCATTGCGGGTGACCGTCGCCTGCAGCGCTTCGGCCTGCAGCGAGAACGGACCGCGGATCCAGATACCTTCCAGGCCGGTGCGGCGGATCTGGTCGGCGGTGACCAGCGCGCCCGAATCGACGAGGCGGATGTCGGTCAGCCCGGCTTCCGGGCGGGCGCGCAGGCGCGCGCTGGCTTCATGATGCACGTCGCGGCCATCGTGGTAACCGCGCGGGTTTTCCTGCGAATAGGCCAGGCCCAGGTGGATCACATCGCCCGGTGCCTTTACCGGCGTCCACACCGCACGCACCGCCTGGGTGGTGCCGGGGTTGTCGCCCTGCAGGTCCTTGCCGCCATAGGCGCCGGCCTGCAGCAGGTACTGCGGACGCTCCAGCACCCATTCCACGCCGGTGCGACGGCCTGCGTAGAACGCCTGCACGGGCAGCGCGGTTTCCAGGAAGCTGCCGGCGCGCGAGGAGGTGTTCGCATCCAGGCCGACCGGGGTCTTCATGTAGCCGAAGCGGAAGCGGCCGACATCGCGGCCGAAGAACGCCTTGCTCTCGAAGCGCACGAACACGTCCAGCCAGGTGTCGGCCTGGAAGTCGTAGTAGACCATCGCGTCGTACACGCCCTTCTTTTTCAGGGTCGCGCCGAATTCCTTGCGGCGCACCGCGTCGTCATCCTCGATGCCGCTGGCGGACGAGAAGTCGTTGTAGTCGTAGGCGATGTTGGCGGTGGCGGCCAGTTCGGTGCCGTCGCCGAAGGTGTACTTGGTCGGCCAGTTGTCGAAATCGGCAGCCGAAGCGAAGGCGGGAAGCGCCGCCAGGGAAAGGGCGAGCAAGGTGGGAATCGGGCGCATGATGGTGCGGCTCTCTCAGATGCGTGTGGACAGGACAACAACGGCCGCAATGGCCGGAACTTTCGCAATGACGCGCCCGGCCGTTCAGGTCGGGCCACCGGCATCCCCGCGATCAGCGGTGCGGCGCCAGTGTAGGCAGCGCAGCCACCTGAACCGGGGGGCTAGTACCAATAGGTTATCTGCGTGGCGGTGCGTGGCGCGTACAAAGGCGTCCATTGGTCGCACCCCTGTGCCTGCAATCGAGGGGCATGCGATCAGTTTCCACGGTAACGGTTCCCGTGCATTTCCGGGGCCGTACGTGCCTGAAAACGCCCCTTCCGGAGTCCGCCATGCACATCCCGACCGCTGCGCCGGTGCCCAGCAAGCCGTTGCCGCTCTACCGCCAGCTGTACTTCCAGGTGATCGTGGCGATCGTCCTGGGCGCTGTCCTCGGCCACTACGAGCCGCTGATCGGCGAGAAGATGAAGCCGCTCGGCGATGCCTTCATCAACCTGGTGAAGATGATCATCGCGCCGGTGATCTTCCTGACCATCGTCACCGGCATTGCCGGCATGACCCATCTGCGCACGGTGGGCCGGGTGTTCGCCAAGGCGATGGCGTACTTCCTGTTCTTCTCCACGCTGGCGCTGATCGTCGGCATGATCGTGGCGCACGTGGTGCAGCCCGGCGCCGGCATGAACATCAACCCGGCCGAGCTGGACCAGACTGCGGTACACAGCTACGTCGAGAAGTCGCACGACCTGACCCTGGTCGGCTTCCTGATGGACATCATTCCGAAGACGCTGCTCAGTGCCTTCGTTGACGGCAACATCCTGCAGGTGCTGTTCGTGGCGGTGCTGTTCGGCATCGCGCTGGCCTCGGTGGGCGAGAAGGGCAAGCCGATCCAGAACTTCCTGGAAGCGCTGGTCGCCCCGGTGTTCAAGCTGGTGCACATCCTGATGAAGGCCGCGCCGATCGGTGCATTCGGTGCCATCGCCTTCACCATCGGCAAGTACGGCGTCGGCTCGCTGGTCAACCTGGCCTGGCTGGTCGGCTCGTTCTACCTCACCGCCTTCCTGTTCGTGGCGGTGATCCTGGGCGTGGTCTGCCGCCTGTGCGGCTTCTCGGTGTTCAAGCTGGCCCGATACCTGAAGGCCGAGCTGCTGCTGGTGCTGGGCACCTCGTCGTCGGAGTCGGCGCTGCCGTCGCTGATGGAGAAGATGGAACGTGCCGGCTGCAGCAAGTCGGTGGTCGGCCTGGTGGTTCCCACCGGCTACTCGTTCAACCTGGACGGCACCAACATCTACATGACCCTGGCCGCGCTGTTCATCGCCCAGGCCACCAACACCGAACTGACCCTGGGCCACCAGATCGCGCTGCTGCTGGTGGCGATGCTCAGCTCCAAGGGCGCGGCCGGCGTCACCGGTGCCGGCTTCATCACCCTGGCCGCCACCCTGGCGGTGGTGCCGGAAGTGCCGGTGGCCGGCATGGCGCTGATCCTGGGCGTGGATCGCTTCATGAGCGAATGCCGTTCGCTGACCAATTTCATCGGCAACGCGGTGGCCACGGTGGTGGTCTCGCGCTGGGAAGGTGCGCTGGACCGCGACCGCCTGAAGCTGGCGCTGGATGGTCGCGAAAGCGAACTGCCGCCGCCGGTCGATGCCGTGCCGCTGGCGATGGCCGAGGCGCTGCCCGCCAAGGGCTGATCCGGGTGTGTGGTACTGCGGGGCCGGTCACGACAGTGGCACGGCCCCGCAGCGTTTCAAGGCGTCCCACGGCTGTCATCGCCAGCGCCGAAGCTGTGCTCTGATAACGTCGCATACGCCATGGAATTGTGCGGTCGCAGCATCACTGCGACAGCATAGCGACAGGTCCGACCGCTCCAACGGGGGTATGATCCCCTGTCCCTTCTGCCCATTCATGTAACCCACATCGATGTCCAACGAAGATTTCAAACAGGCCGCCCTCGATTACCACCGGATGTCTCCGCCCGGCAAGATCAAGGTTTCCGCTACCAAGCCCATGCTGACCCAGCGCGACCTGTCGCTGGCGTATTCGCCGGGCGTGGCGTACGCCTGTGAAGCGATCAAGGCCGATCCGCAGCAGGCCAGCGAGCTGACTGCCCGCGGCAACCTGGTGGCGGTGATCTCCAACGGCACCGCGGTGCTGGGCCTGGGCAACATCGGCGCGCTGGCTGGCAAGCCGGTGATGGAAGGCAAGGGCGTGCTGTTCCAGAAGTTCGCCGGCATCGATGTGTTCGACATCGAAGTGGACGAGAACGACCCGGACAAGCTGGTCGACATCATCGCCTCGCTGGAGCCGACCTTCGGCGGCATCAACCTGGAAGACATCAAGGCACCGGAGTGCTTCATCGTCGAGCGCAAGCTGCGCGAGCGCATGAAGATCCCGGTGTTCCATGACGACCAGCACGGCACGGCGATCATCGTCGGTGCCGCGGTGCTGAACGCCATGGCGATCACCGGCAAGAAGATCGAAGAAGTGAAGCTGGCGACCACGGGCATGGGCGCGGCCGGCATTTCCTGCGTGAACATGCTGGTGCAGCTGGGCCTGAAGCCGGAGAACATCCTGGCCTTCGACCGCGAGGGTGTGATCCACACCGGCCGTACCGACCTCGACCCGGAAAAGCAGCGCTATGCGCGCGATACCGACAAGCGCACCCTGGCCGAGATCGTCGACGGCGCGGACATTTTCCTGGGCCTGTCGGCACCGGGCATCCTGACCGCCGAGATGGTCAAGACGATGGCGCCGGATCCGGTGATCTTCGCCCTGGCCAACCCGACCCCGGAAATCATGCCGGAACTGGTGCGCGCTGCGCGTCCGGACGCGATCATCGGCACCGGCCGTTCGGACTACCCGAACCAGGTCAACAACGTGCTGTGCTTCCCGTACCTGTTCCGCGGTGCGCTGGACGTCGGCGCGACCGCGATCAACGAGGAAATGAAGATCGCCTGCGTGCGCGCGATCGCCGCGCTGGCCCGCCGTGCCGCCACCGACATGGGCTCGGCCTATGGCGGTGAAACCCCGAGCTTCGGTCGTGAGTACCTGATTCCGCGTCCGTTCGACCGTCGCCTGCTGGTGGAGCTGTCGGCTGCCGTGGCCCAGGCCGCGATGGATTCGGGCGTGGCGGCACGTCCGATCGCCGACATGGAAGCCTACCGGCAGAAGCTGTCGCAGTTCGTCTACCGCACCAGCCTGATGATGAAGCCGGTCTACGACCGCGCGCGCAGCGACAAGCAGCGCGTGGTGTATGCCGAAGGCGAAGAGGAAGTGGTGCTGCAGGCGGTGCAGAACGTGGTCGACGACGGCCTGGCACATCCGATCCTGATCGGCCGCCCGGAAGTGATCGAATCACGCATCGAACGCCTCGGCCTGCGCCTGAAGATCGGCGAGAACATTGAAGTCACCAACATCAATGACGACCCGCGCTTCAACGAATACTGGCAGTACTACCACGGCCTGACCGGCCGTCGTGGCGTCACCGTGGCCGCCGCCAAGAACCTGATGCGTTCGCGCCCGACCCTGATCGCCGCCGTGATGGTGGCCCGTGGCGAAGCCGATGCGATGCTGACCGGCATTGTCGGCCGCTTCCACAAGAAGCTGGGTTACGTGCGCAGCGTGCTGCCGCTGGAATCGAAGGTCACCTCGACCTCGGCGATGACCGGCGTGATCAACCAGCAGGGTGTGTTCTTCTTCGTCGACACCCACGTGCAGGAAGACCCGACCGCAGAGCAGCTGTGCGAAGCGACCCTGCAGGCGGCGTACCGCATGAAGCTGTTCGGCGTCGAGCCGAAGGTGGCACTGCTGTCGCACTCCAACTTCGGCAGCCACGATTCGAAGGATGCGCTGAAGATGCGCCAGGTACGCGAGCTGCTGCTCAAGCGCAACCCGCGTCTGAACGTGGACGGCGAAATGCAGGGCGACACCGCATGGGATGAAGCCCTGCGCCAGAAGCTGCTGCCGGGCTCGACCCTGCAGGGCCGTGCCAACCTGTTCGTGCTGCCGAACCTGGAAGCAGCCAACATCGCCTACAACCTGGTGCGCGTGTTCACCGATGGCGTGGCGATCGGCCCGATCCTGATGGGCGTCAACAAGCCGGTGCACATCCTGACCACCAGTGCGACCTCGCGCCGGATCCTGAACATGACCGCGATTGCCGCCGTCGATGCGCAGATCCGCAAGCAGATCGAAGCGGAAAAGAAGGCGTAAGCCTTCGTTCCGCTGCGATCTGCAGAAACGCGCCCTTCGGGGCGCGTTTCTGTTTCCGCAACGCGGAAACCGGATCGGGTAGCGCCGGGCCATGCCCGGCGAGCGCGCAGCGCGGCGCTTCTCGCATTCCGCCGGGCGTGGCCCGGCGCTACCGGAGAACTGCAGCCGCCCGGTAATCGCCCTGCAACCTCGCTGCGGCCCAATACGCCCACGCGGCCTGGCCGTGGGAAGGGACCGGACCGGCCTTCCCACCCTGGGCCCGACCAACTTTCCATGGGCGGAGCAGTGTCATGCGCAGTCGAGTGAGCAAGCGGTATTTCCAGCAGTTGTTCGCGCTGTACGCCGGTTTCGTGCAATCGCGTTGAAGGCTGCCGGGGCATCGCCCCGGCAACGTTGAACTTACCGCCGCTTCGCGCGTCGTGCGGGCGGCGGCGCAGGGGCCGGGGAGCGCGGCTTGGCGTACTCCGTCCACAGCGCCGGCAGGGTCTTGCCGGTGTGCTTCTGCCACAGCGCGGGTGCATAGCGCCCGTCGCGCAGATCCTTGTCCAGTGCCAGCACCAGTCCCGGGTGCGCCGCTTCGGCCCACTTCAGGAAAGCACCGGTCACCCGATAGCCACTTTCCACCGTCTGGCCCTGGCTCAGCTTGTCCGGCAACGCCCAGCCCGCAGCGGCGTTGTTCATGCCGTAGCGATCGCGTGCGTAGTCGGCGATGCCCTCCACCAGCCAGCCCGGCACGCGCTTGTCGCCGTAGCTGGGGTAGCCCTGCACGATGTGCATTGCTTCGTGGGTCACCAGATCGATGTCATCCGGGTGCTGGGCCAGCCAGCCCGGATTGATGGTGATGGTGCTGGCCTTGTCCTTGTCGCCGACGAAGGCGACGCCGTTGTACGCCGGATCGATCACGATGCGCACTTCGTTCGGCGCGGCCGGGCGGAAGTCCGCACGCTCGCGCAGGTAGGCGAAGTAGAACGTATCGATGATGCGCTTGCGCACCGGCGCGGCCAGCGCACCGGTGGCGTCCTGGTAGTACAGCGTTACCCCGTCACGGCTGACCTGGCCATCGAAGGCCTGGGTCTGCGGCTGTGCTTGGCTGAGACTTGGAAATACAAGGGCGGCAAGAGCGAGGGGGAGGAAACGTAGGCGCATGGACGTCATTGTAGGGGGGAGGGCGCCAACAGTTCGATCTCGGCCAGCTGCAGGCGCCCCGGCGCAGCCAGGCGCAGACGGTACTCGGCGCAGCGTGAGGGCGAAGCGATACGGAACGGGCGGGTCTGCCGGGCCGAGGTGAAATCTTCTCCGCGGCGCTGGTCCAGCGTTACCCAACGCCCATTGCCGGCACGTGCTTCCAGCGTCCATTCGCCGCCGCGGATAGCGGCATCACCGCTGGTCAGCGTATACATCGTCGGTACGCCATCGCCCACGTGGCTCAGCGCGATGGTCGCGCCACCACCCAGCGGCACTGCCGTCGTGGCATCGTCGTCCATCAGCGCGGGCAGGGCGCGACCGTCGGCCAGCGTTGCCTGTGCGCCGCCACCCAGAAGATCGTGCAGCAGCTGCGGTCGCTGGCCACGCGCGGTCAGCGAGCGCGGCACATCATCCACGCCGCTGCCCCAGCGTGACGGCTGCGGGCCCATCACGAAGTCCAGGGTCGCTCCCTTGGCGATCACCTCGTGCGGCACCCAGGTCTTCGTCCACGGCTTGCCGTTGATCTTCAGCGACTGCACGTACACGTTCTCACGCGAATTCTGCGCTGCATTGACGGTCAATACCGCGCCGCCCTGCAGTTCGACGCGCGCATGCTGGAACGCCGGCGAACCAATCGCGTACTCCGGCGCGCCCATCCGCAGCGGATACAGGCCCAGCGAGGCCAGCACGTACCACGCTGAGGTCTCGCCGTTGTCCTCGTCGCCCGGATAGCCCTGGCCGATCTCGCTGCCGACGTACAGCCGCGACAGGATCTCGCGCACATGCTGCTGGGTCTTCCACGGCTGTCCGGCATACAGGTACATCCACGGGATGTGGTGTGCCGGCTGGTTGCTGTGCGCGTACATGCCCATGCGCACATCGCGCGCTTCGGTCATCTCGTGGATGGTGCCGCCGTAGGAGCCGGCGAACGCGGCGTCGGCGGTTTCCGGCGTGGCGAAGAAGGTGTCGAGCTTGGCGGCCAGCTTGTCGCGGCCACCGTACAGCGCGGCCAGGCCTTCGCCATCGTGCGCGGCGGTGAAGGCGAACGTCCAGCCATTGGATTCGGTGTAGTCGTGGCCCCACACGCGCGGGTCGTAATCCTTGGCCTGCAGGCGCCAGCTGCCATCGGGCTTGCGGCCCTGGAAGAAGCCGGCGGCCGGATCGAACATCGTCGCGTAGCTGGCGGCGCGGTAGCGGAAGTAGTCGGCTTCGGTGGCGTAGCGTTCGCGCGCGGACGATGTCGTCGCGCGCGTGGCCAGCGCCTCGGCCATGTTGGCGATGCCGAAATCATTGAGCGCCCCTTCCATCGTCCACGACATGCCCTCGTGCACGTCGGCGCTGGCGTAGCCGCGGAACGTTGAGCGGTCCATGCCCTTGCGGCCGACATGGCGGTCCGGCGGCACCACGGTGGCGTTCTTCAGTGCTGCGGCGTAGGCCTCTTCGGGATCGAAGCCACCGATGCCCTTCAGCCACGCATCGGCGAAGGCCACATCCGAGCTGGTGCCGACCATCAGGTCCGCGTAGCCGGGCGAGGACCAGCGCGCGATCCAGCCACCGGCGCGGTACTGCTCGATGAAACCCTGTACCAGCTGCCCGGCATCTTCCGGGGTGAACAGCGCATACGCCGGCCAGGTGGTGCGGAATGTGTCCCAGAAGCCGTTGTTGACGAAGACCTTGCCGTCGCGCACCGGTGCGAAGCTGCGCGTCGCGCTGCCATCGGTGTTGTCATCGGCGGCGCTGGCTTGGCTGGCATAGCGCCATTCGGGAGCGGCGGCGGTGCCCGCATTCTCGTGGCCGGAATTGGGATACAGGTACAGTCGGTACAGGCTGGAGTACAGCGTGGTCTTCTGGTCGTCGCTGGCGTTGCCGATGTCGAAGCGGGCCAGGCGCGCGTCCCACGCATCCTGTGCACGCCCGGCCACGCTTTCCAGAGTATCGGCTGCGGCGATTTCCAGCGCCAGGTTGTGGCGTGCCTGCTCGATGGAGATCAGCGACGTGGCGATGTGCATCGTCACCCGGCGCTCGCTGCCTGCGTCGAACTTGATGTAGCCGGTCGGGCGGCCGGTATCGATCTGGCCGCTGCTGCGCCACGGCCTGTCGAAGCTGGCCACCACATACATGCGGGTGGTGCCGTTGGACAAGCCGCTGCGGGTATCGGTGTAGCCGGACAACGTCTGCGTAGCGGCATCAAGGGTCAGCCCACCACGCGCATCGACGTTGTCGAACAGCAGGTTGGCGTCGCCGCCTGTGGGGAAATCGAAGCGGAACAGCGCGGCATGGTCGGTGGGGGCGATGGATGCGGCGATGCCGTTGTCGAAGCGCACGTCGTAGCGATACGGGCGCGCGCTTTCCTGTGCGCGGTCGAAGGGCAGTGCACGCTTGCTGCGATCAGCTTCAGGCACACCGCGCGTGGCGGAGGGCATCACCTGGAAGGTCTGGCGGTCGCCCATCCACGGGCTGGGCTGGTGGCTCAGGGCGAGTGCCTGCAGCTGCGGCCGGTTCTTCGCATCGTTCTGCTCGTTCCAGCGGTACAGCCAGTTCAGGGCGCCGGCATCGGTCACCGGCGTCCAGAAGTTGAAGCCGTGCGGTACAGCGGTGGCCGGGAAGTTGTTGCCGCGCGAGAAGGTGCCATTGGCCTGGGTTCCGCGCGTGGTCAACACCCAGTCGGAGACACGCTGCGGTGCCTGCCGTGGCTGCACGTCCAGGCGCACGTCGTCGATCCAGCCCGACACGGGGGCGCCATCGGCGCTTGCCACCTCGAGCTCGATGCCGATCACGCGGCGGCCCTTCAACGCGGGCACATCACCAAGGCGTACCGCCTTGCGCGCCCACTGCTGCGGATACAGCGTCTTCGAGTCGCCCTGCGCCTGTGCGCCCAGCGCCACGCCGTGCTGGTCGCGCGCGCCGCTGGCGGATACGCGGCTGCCATCGTCCAGCAGCAGGTCCAGCGAGACATAGGTGGAGGCCACGGTGTCCTTGCCGACGATCTCCGGCAGTACCAGCCAGGACAGCGTGGTGTCGGTGTCGATGGGCAGATCGGTCTTGAACAGTTCGCGGCGCGCCTGGCCGCCATTGGCGCTGTAGTGCAACGCATGCAGGCCGCTGTAGCCGACGTTGCGCTTGGCCGCGTACGGCGCGCCGGGGCCGCTGCCGACTTCAACGGACAGCGCGCCAGCGGATCTGGCCGGTGCCGGCTCGCCCGGCTCGAAGGAGGTCTGCAGCCCTTGCGCCAGCACCGGTGTCGCAGTGGTCGCACAGGCCAGGGCCAGGGCGAGCGGAAGCAGGGCGCGGCGTGGATCGGACAGGGTCATGCAGGGTCTCCCGGTAGGGCAGGCGGCAGGCAGAACCCGCATCGGCGAACACCACGGACAGCATCGCCCCGCCCGCCACGGGGCAGTCGGGAGACGATGCCGGTCCGGTGGGGGGCGGGCCATGCGATCGGGTCAGGAATGGATCGCTGCCGATGCTGCAACAGCCGGCGGCGCCCTGACAAGTGCCATTTAGTTCGATCCAAATGCGGGAAATTCGAACGAAGACCGGTTCTGCACGGAACTGACTGGTGCGCTTGGGGATTTCCTGCCGCCGTAGCTCGGCGTCGCCGCCGGGGAGCGGGCAGGGCGGTTGCATGGCGGGGCCAGGGCGTTGACCTGAAGCAGGCCAACGCGCGCAGCGGCCACGCAGCGCACGGTGTTTGCCGGGCCCAGATGATAGAATCGCAGGCCTCGCAATCCGTTCATCGACATCCGCCATGAGCCATACCGCCACCGCGCCCGCCAACGCTGAAAAGCGCTACACCGTGCACCGCAGCGATCTGCCGCTGAGCTGCCCGACTCCGGAAATGGCGCTGTGGAACTCGCATCCGCGGGTGTACCTGCCGATCGAAGACGAACCCAACGGGCAAGCGCAGTGTGCTTACTGCGGTGCCGTGTTCGTGCTGGCCGACTAAGCGGCCGCCCCCTCGATGCGCCGATTGACCGTGGTGCAGTTGCTGCCGGCGCTGCACTCCGGTGGCGTCGAGCGCTCGACCCTTGAAATCGCCGCGGCCCTGGTCGCTGCCGGCCATCGCGCGCTGGTGGTGTCGGCCGGTGGTCGCCTGGTGCAGCCGCTGCTCGACAGCGGTGCCGAGCACCTGACCCTGGATATCGGCCGCAAGTCGCTGCTGACGCTGCGCCATCTGCCGACCCTGCGCCGCCTGTTCACCGAAGTGGGCGCCGACATTGTCCACGCCCGTTCGCGCCTGCCGGCGTGGCTGGGGCTGTATGCGATCCGTGCGATGCAGCCGGCGCAGCGCCCGCATTGGGTCACTACCGTGCATGGGCTGAATTCGCCCGGCCGCTACAGCGCGGTGATGACCAGCGGCGAACGCGTGATCTGTGTATCCAACAGCGTGCGCGACTACGTGCACACGCATTACCCCACGGTGGCCCGCGACAGGCTGCAGGTGATCCCGCGTGGGGTGGATGTCAGCCAGTTCCCGCGTGTGGCCCGCGCCGATCGACGGCCTCGGCTGGCGCTGGCGGCGGACTATCCCTGGCTGGCCCAGGTCGATGGACCGCTGTTGCTGCTGCCCGGTCGCGGCACGCGGCTGAAAGGTCACGCCCACGCGCTGCAGTTGCTGGCCGATGTCCGTGCAGCGGGCGTGCCGGCGCAGCTGTGGATGCTGGGCACCGACGAGCCTGGCCGCGAAGCCTATGTGGCAGAGCTGCGCAGGCAGGCAGATATGCTTGGCGTGACCGGGGCCGTGCACATCAGCACGCCGACTGCGCGCATCGCCCAGGCGTACGCGGCCAGCGATCTGGTACTGCAGCTGTCGGACAAGCCGGAGGCCTTCGGTCGCACTGTGGTCGAAGCGTTGTCGGTCGGCAGGCCGGTGCTGGGCTGGAACCACGGCGGCGTCGGCGAACTGCTGCAGCAACTGCAGCCCAGTGGTGCCGTGCCGCTGGGCAATGCGCAGCTGTTGGGTGAACGTGCGCTGGCGCTGCTGGCCCAGCCGCCATCGCTGCCGGGCCGTATCCCGTTTACCCTGCAGGCCATGCAGCGCGATACCCTCCGCCTTTATGCCGACCTCGCTGGCTGACGCCACGCCGACCCTGCGCGACGAGCGCGCTGGCCGCTGGGCACCCTGGTGGGTGCTGGCCTACGTCGCGTTGTGGCCGCTGCCAGGCATTGCCGAAACGGTGCTGGGCCTGGGAGCCTTGTACGCCGCCGCACGCATGGTCATCCGCCGGGTACAGCATCGACCGCATCTGCTGAGCCCGGCAGCGTGGGCGCTGACATCGATTCTTTTCCTTGGCTACTGGTTGCCACAGGCGTTCTCGGCCTTCGATGCCGTCGACCCGTCGGCGTCGTGGACCAAGGCGGCGGCCGGGCTGCGCTATCTGCCTTTCATGTGGCTGGTGGCGATCGCCGTGGCCACCCCGCAGCGGCGGCGCTTGACCCTGGGCGGACTGGCGGTGATCACCGGGCTGTGGACGCTCGATGCGCTGGTGCAGGCACTGGCAGGCACCAGCCCCTGGTTCTGGTCGCTGCAGCAGCTCAAGCTGGCCATCAGCGGCCACGCGTTGTGCCCGGCCGATGAAGCCGCGCTGGCTGATCGTCTCAGCGGGGCGCTTGGTCCGTGCAACCTGAAATTCGGCCAGGTGCTGGCCAGCCTTTCGCCGTTCCTGTTGTTGCCGGTGGCGCGCCGTTTCGGCAATGCGGGCTGGTTGCTGGCCGCTGCTGCGGTGGGCGTGGTGCTGTTGCTGGCCGGCTCCCGTGCCTCATGGATCACCTTCGGCCTGGTGGTTGTCTACAGCGGCGTGCGCCAACTGGGATGGAAGCGGTTGGGCCTGCTGGCGCTGGTGGGTGTTCTCTCAGCGGGCGTACTGACGGCCAGCGTGCCGCAGCTGCGGGAGCGTGTGGCGCGCACGGCAATGGCCTGGGGCGGTGGCGAGGACGGGGTCGAACAGGCACTGTCCGGTCGTACCCGCATCTGGAGCGCGGCGGCCTGCATGATCGAAGCGCATCCGATCAATGGTGTCGGTGCACGTGGCTTCCGCGATGCCTATCCCCATTGCGTTGCGGATGAAGGGCCGGCGGTGTGGGGCACGATGCCGGCGCTGCACGCCCACCAGATCGTGCTGGAAATCCTTGCCGAAACCGGTGTGCTGGGTCTGTTGCTGTGGCTGGCAGCGGTGGCGCAGGCATGGCGGGCATGGCGCTTCGCCCCGGCAGCGGCGCGCGAGCGTGCACGGCCGGCGATGCTGGCATTGGCGGTTACCGTGTTCCCGCTCAATACCCACCTGGCGTTCTATTCCGCGTTCTGGGGCGGCCTGACCGTGCTGCTGGCCGCGCTGTTCGTCGGCACGTTGCTGGCGCGCGAACCGGACGATCTGCCGCGCGCCGCGTAATCTCCGCATCCACGCATGGCGTGGATCTACCGGAGTGCGCGGGGCGGGGGCGTATCCACGCATGGCGTGGATCTACCGGGGTGCGCGGGACGGGGGGCGTATCCACGCATGGCGTGGATCTACCGGAGTGCGCGGGGAGGGGGGCGTATCCACGCATGGCGTGGATTTACCGGATTACTCGGGGTGGGTGGTCGTATCCACGCATGGCGTGGATCTACCGGATTACGCGGGGACATTGGTCGTGTCTGATCAGTAGATCCACGCCATGCGTGGATGGGCTTTCCCATGAACATTGGCCGTCGTTGCGGCTTTTCCCGACCTGCCGCGAGGTGGTCCGCCAATGCACGCAGGGTCGCGCAACCCGCAGTCTGTGCCCATGGCCAGCCCCAGACTCCGTTACGGTCGCTACTCGCGAACCGGCAACGTGTACTCACTGACCACGGCGACCCACGGCCGTGCCCCCTTGTTCGCCGATGCCGCCAACGTGGCGGTCCTGGTCGATACCCTGCGCTTCATCGAACGCAATGCCTTCAGCCACAGCCTCGCCTGGGTGGTGATGCCCGACCACCTGCATTGGTTGATGGAACTGCAGAAGGGAACGCTGGCCCAGTGCATGGCCGTGCTCAAATCACGCAGCAGTCGGCTGCTGAACCGGCAACTGGGACGGAAAGGACCGCTCTGGCAGCACGGCTACCACGACCATGCGGTACGCACCGATGAATCCCTTCATGAAAAGGCGATGTACATCCTGGCCAATCCGGTGCGGGCCGGACTGGCCGGCGAGTTGGGGGAATACCCCCACGCCTGGTGTCGTTGGCCGTTGTAGATTCCGGCATCGGAACGGAGAGCATCCACGCATGGCGTGGATCTACCGGGGAAGCAGTAGATCCACGTCATGCATGGATGGGGCATTTCCGACCGCCCGTCATCTCACTTGTAGAAATCGCTCCGCCCACCGGGCTGGCGCTTGAAGCGGCGGTGGATCCACAGGTACTGGTCCGGTGCCTCGCGCACCATCTGTTCGATGGCCTGGTTCACCCGCGCGGTATCGGCTTCTACATCTTCGCTGGGGAAATTCTCCAGCGGCGCACCGATCTTCAGGAAGTACTTCCCGCCTTCGCGGCGATGGAAGTAGGGGATGACCGCGCAACCGGTCATCCGCGCCAGCTGGTGGGTTGCGGTGATGGTGGATGCGGTGTGGCCGAAGAACGGCACGAACACGGTGTCCTTGCCACGCATGTCCTGGTCGGGCGCGTACCAGAGGAAGCCGCCCTTCTTCAGGTGGCGCACCGTCGCGCGGATATCCTCGTTGGCGTACATCGCCTTGGCATAGCGCAGGCGGCCGAACTTCACCGCCCACTCGTACACCGGGTTCTTGTGCTTGCGGTACATGCCGGACAGGTCGACGTGGTCGCACAGCAGGCGGCCGCACATCTCCAGGGTCATGAAGTGGCCCGAGACCAGCAGCACGCCGCGACCTTCGGCCTGCATCTGCTTGAGGTGTTCCAGCCCTTCGATGTGCACCTGCGGGCGGATGCTGTCGATGCTGCCCCACCAAGAGCGCGCGCATTCGAAGATGCCCACGCCCAGTGCATCGAAGCTGTCGCGCACCAGGCGCTTGCGCCAGGCCTCGTCCTTCTCGGGGAAGCACAGCTTGAGGTTGACCTCGGCGGCATGGCGGCGGCTGCCGGCCAGGCGCCAGGCGATCGAGCCGACCCCGCGGCCGAGCGCGCGCTGCAGCATCCACGGCAGCCGGGCGATCCCGAAGGCAGTGAACATGACGGCAAACATCGGCCAGTTGCGTGGATCACGCAGCGACGGACGGACGGCGGTGGTGGCATCGGACATGCCGCCATTCTACCAACCCGGCCGCGTGTCTTTCCCGGGGGGCTCCCGTATCCTTGCCGCATGCGTAAAGACCCTGTCGAATGGATCCTGCGTGGCCTGTACTCGGCCGTGCTGTACCTCCTGCTGCCGATCACCGTGTACCACCTGGTCTGGCGCGGCTTCCGGGTCCGTGAATACTTCCGGCGCTGGGATGAACGCTATGCGTCCTATCCGCAGCCGACAGGCCAGCCACGGGTCTGGCTGCATGCGGTCTCGGTGGGCGAGGTCAACGCCGCTGCGCCGCTGGTCAATGCACTGCGCGAGCAGCGGCCGGACATCCGCTGGGTCATCACCACCATCACCCCGACCGGCTCGGAACGGGTGCGCGCGCTGTGGGGCGACGCGCTCGACCATGTGTACCTGCCGTACGACGTGCCGGGCAGCGTCAATCGCTTCCTCGGCCACTTCCAGCCCAGCCTGGCGCTGATCCTGGAAACCGAGCTGTGGCCGAACATGCTGTTCGGCTGCCGCGACCGACGCATTCCGGTCTACATCCTCAATGCGCGCCTGTCGGCACGGTCGCTGCGCGGCTACCGCGTGCTGGCGGCGTTGATCCGGCGTGCGCTGCGCACGGTCACCTGCGTGGCTGCACAGTCACAGGATGACGCCGCACGCTTCGTGCAGCTGGGTGCGGCGCCGGAACAGGTGCAGGCGCTGGGCAACCTGAAGTTCGACATCGCCACGCCGGACGTGCAGCCCTTCATCGAACAGTTCCATGCCCATGTACCGGCCACGCGCCCGGTATGGATCGCGGCCAGCACGCATGATGGCGAAGAGCAGGCGGTGATCGACCTGCACCGCCGTCTGCGCCAGCAGCATCCGGACCTGCTGCTGCTGTGGGCGCCGCGGCATCCCGAGCGCTTCCCAAAGGTGGAAGCGCTGGCCCGCGAGCAGGGCTGGAGCGTTGCGACGCGGCGCGCACAGCAGTGGCCCGGGGCCGGCAGCGATGTCTTCGTCATCGACACGCTGGGTGAACTCATGCCGTTTTACGGCTGCGCCCAGGTTGCCTTCGTCGGGGGCAGCCTGCAGGCCATCGGCGGGCACAACCTGCTGGAGCCTGCGGCAATGGGCACTGCAGCGGTGACCGGCCCGCACCTGCACAACTTCGCCGAGATCTCGCGGCGCATGCGTGAAGCCGGCGCACTGCTGATCGGTGAGGACGCGCAGGCGGTGGGCGATCTGCTGCTGCACCTGCTCGACGACGCGCAGGCGCGCGAGGACATGGCCCGCGCCGGTTGCACACTGGTCAGCAATGGGCGCGGCGCGCTGCAGCGGACCCTGCAGCTGGTGGCTCCGCACCTGCCGCCACCGCTGGCCTGAGACCCTGCCAGTCGCCGTCAGGGGTCTCAAGGCCAACCCGGCCTTGGCCCTGTCGTGATCGCCTGCATCAAGCCTGCTTGATGGCGTTGAAAGTGTCGTAGCCGGACCGCTCCCACCGCTCGCGGCGTGCAGGCTGTCACATCATCGTGGCTACGGCGCTGATTCCGATTCCGCCTACCGCGTCAGGCTGCCAGCCTGTTGTCGACCACGCTTGGGCGACATCAAGGGAGCTTTGAATGATTGGCGACAACGGAAGCGCGCAGCAGCCCAGCGAGAAGACCGGGGGGCTGGGCACCGACCATCTGCTGGTGGTGGCGCTGACCCTGCTGTTGGGGGGCAGCGTTGTCGCTCTGGTCGGCCAGCACACGGCGGCGCAGGCGGGGCCCGCCATTGTTCTCAGTCTGTTGCTGGCGGCGCTGGGTGCGGTGCCGATGCTGTATTGCCTTCGTATGGCGATGCGGAGTCTACCGAATCCTTCAGGTCTGCATGCTCTGCTGCGTGCCGCCTGGGGCAAGCTGTTCGCGGATGTACTGGTGATTGCCCTGCTGCTGGAGCTGACGGCGACCACCGCAGGCCTGGCGCAATCGATGGCGCGCCATCTGTATGCAGCCGCTGAGGTCATCGATGCGGCTCCCGCGCAATGGGTGACATTGCCGCTGGCGGCTTCGATCATGGTGTTGCTGCTGGGGGCCGCCACTGCAGTGCTGCGGACGCCGCGCGTGCTGCTGTTGGCCAGTGCACTGCTGACAGTGAAGCTGGGCGTTGGCCTGCTGCTGTTGTTGCTGGCAGCACGTCATGTGCACTATGCGAATTGGATTCCATGGCTGCCATCGGCTACCGCGCCCTATCGCTTCGGGCTGGGCGGCGTGCTTGCAGCTGGCGTGGCATTGCTCGGTGTGCTGCTCGGTGCAGGCTTGCTGGCAGGGTTTGCCGGCGGGGTGCCGCAGCCTCGTTCGCAGGTTTCCAGAGCCGCCGGCGCAGCGGTGCTGATGGCGATGCTGTGGCTGATGGTATTGGCGGCGCTGCAGTCCGGCCTGGTCGAATTTTCTGCGCTGGCCAGCACGCGCCCGCTGTCGGTGGCATTGCAGGGTGTGCCGCAGCTGCAATGGTTGCTGCCACTGTTGCCGTTGGCGGGCGGCGCGGGGCTGGCGGCCCTGCAGTTGGTATCGCTGCTGTTGGCCGCGCGCTTGGGGGTGGAGGTCTGGCCGCCGGAGCCGGGCGATGCGGGCACCGATGCGCATCTGCGGGTGACGATTGCGCTGACCATGCTGGCGGCGACGTTGGCGCTGTCGATGCCGGAGGGCTGGCTTCCACAGCTGCCGGGGCCTGCGGGCCTGCTGGTACTGGCCGCCGTATGCCTCGGCGTTGCCCGCAGCCAATGGCAGGCGCGGGCGGCGGCTGGCGAACGGCGGCTCATCCCGATGCTGCTCGCACCTGTAGCGACCGCACTATGCCTGTTGCCGGCAGTCACGTCCCGCTTGTTCGTACCGGTGCTGGTGGTACTGGCGGTCGTGCTGGCAGGCGCCCTGATACGTCGACATCCGGCGCGTTCGCGCTAGCACCATGCGCGGCGCCGGCCATCTGCAATCAATAAAAAAAGCCACCCTCGCGGGTGGCTTTCTGATCAGACCGGTGGCGCCGACTCAGTTCGTGGTCGTGGACGGGTTGCCCGCGTCCTGGGTCAGCAGGCGGTTGAGGTCCTGCAGTTCGGCGACATCCAGGCCACCCACGGCCTGGCTCAGCAGCAGGCGGTTCTGCAGGAAGTTGTAGCGGGCCTGCGCGTAATCCAGCTGGGCGGAGAACAGGATGCGCTGGTTCTGGATCACGTCCAGCACCGTGCGGGTACCCACTTCCAGGCCGACCTGCGAAGCGTCGTAGGCGCTCTGTGCGGAAACCACGGCCAGGCGGCGGGCTTCCACTTCGCTGATGCCCTGTACCAGGGTCTGGTAGGCATTGCGCGTGTTGCGGTCCAGCGCGCGCTTCTGCTGCTCGAAACCATCCTGGGCGATATCACGCTGGGCCAGGGCCTGGCGCACGCCGGACTGGGTGGCGCCGCCAGAGAAGATCGGCACGCTCAGGGTCAGGCCGATGCTGTTGGTGCGTGCATCGGGTGAGAGCGAACCGGCGCCGACGCTGTCGCCCCAGGTCGCGCTCTTGCCCCAGCTGCCGCCCAGCGACAGGGTCGGGTAGTGGCCGCCACGGGCCGCCTGCACGCCGGCTTCGGCGGCACCGACCTTCAGTTCCTGCGCCTTCAGCGCCGGGTTCTGCGTGGTCGCCTGCTGCACCAGCTGGTCCAGGTTGCCGCGGTTGGCCGGCACTTCCGGACGGAAATCGGCCGGCAGGCCCTTCAGGTTCATCACCGGCTGGCCGGTCAGTTCGGTCAGGGCCTGGTAGTTGTCGGCCAGGGTGTTCTGCGCAACGATCGCGTTGGCGCGCGCCTGGTCGTACTGGGCGCGTGCTTCGTGCACGTCGGTGATCGGCGCCAGGCCCACTTCCAGGCGCTTGTCGGCGAAGTCGAACTGCTTCTTCGCGGCCGCTTCGTTGGTCTGTGCGGCGTTCAGCGATTCGATCGCCACCAGCACGTTGAAGTAGGCCGCCGAGGTGCGCACGATCAGGTTGTCGTTGGCCGAGTCGAGGGTGAAATCAGCCGCCTTGCTCAGCTCGCGCTGCGAACGCAGGTTGTTGATCTGCGTCCAGTTGAACAGCGTCTGGGTGCCATCGACCGTGTAGTTGCGGCGCTTGCTGGTGACCGAACCGGAGTTGGCATCGGCATTGGCCTCGCTACGCGTGCGGTTCAGCGTGGCCTGGCCATTGATCTGCGGCAGCAGGGCAGCGCGCGCCTGCACGGCGCCTTCCTTGTCGTACAGCCGGGTGGATTCGGCGGCGGACAGCTGCGGGTCGCCATTGCGCGCCATTTCATAGACCTGCAGCAGGTCGGCGGCATGGGCGGACAACGGCAGCAGGGCAGTGGCCAGCGCAACAGCGAGGGATCGGCGGATCATTGCGGCTTCCTTGGACTCAGAGGTGGAACTGGGGGGCCGGGGCGGCACCACGCAGGTAATCGATATCGGTCTCGAACAGCGACTCGGTGCTGCCATCGGCCTTCACCAACAGCGCTTCCATGGCCGGCGAACGGCCCTGGATGACATACAGACGACCACCCGGACGCAACCACGAAGCGAACTGTGACGGCACCACGTCAACGGCGCCAGTGACACAGATCACGTCGAAGCGGCGTTCGGTCTGCCAGGCCAGGCCATCGGCCACTTCCACGCGCACGTTGGTGCCCAGGCCGGTGGCATCCAGGCGGGCGCGGGCAGCGGCGGCCAGCTCCGGATCGATTTCCAGGCTCAGCACGTCGCGCGCCAGCGCGCCGATGCAGGCCGACAGGAAGCCGCTGCCGGTGCCGATTTCCAGCACTTCGTCACCCGGCTGCAGATCCAGTGCCTGCAGGGTACGACCCTCGATGACCGGCTTCATCATCTTCTGGCCGTTGCCGATCGGCAGTTCGACATCGGCATAGGCCAGCGCCCGGTGCGCGTCGGCGACGAAGGCCTCGCGCGGCAGGCGGGCCAGGACGTCGAGCACCTTGATGTCCAGCACGTCCCAGGGACGGATCTGCTGTTCCACCATCAGTTCGCGGGCGTGGGCGTAATCAATCGTCATGAGGTTCAAATCCAGCGCAGTGGGCCGGCCATTTTACCGGTGCCGGAGGCCGGCGGCGCGCCCAGAGCATCAGCTGCAGGGTGGCCGGGGTCGCAGTGCCGGAAGTCATCGCGACCTCCGGTTCGTTCAGTTTTGGTTATCCAGCGGTTCCGGCCTCTCGCGGGGCGTAGGCGCGCAGGAAGAAATCGACGCTGGCGGCCACGTGGAGCGCAGCATCGGTCTCGACGGGTGACAGTGGCATGCCGCACATCATATGCATGTGCACTTCGCCCTTCACCAGGGTCAGGAACTGCTGGCCGGCGATGTAGCAGTCGGGGATGTCCAGTTCACCGCGCTCGGCACGCAAGCGCATGAAGTCGGCCAGCGCCTCGCAGGTGCGTTGGGGGCCGGCCTGCCAGAACAGTTCGCGCAGGCGCTCGTCGGTCTCCGGGGCCATCATCACCCGCTGGATCGACAGGGCCGCGTCGGAGGTGATCATCTCGAAGAACGCCATGCCGATGCCCAGCAACTGGTCGCGCAGGGGGCCTTCCACGTCGGCCACGAACAGCGCGTCGGGCAGCATCTCGATGCACTTGGACTGCACAGCTTCGGAGAACAGGGTCTCTTTGTCGCCGAAATGGCTGTATACGGTCAGCTTCGAGACGCCGGCCTGGGCCGCGATGCTGTCCATGCTCACGCCGCTGTAGCCCTGTTCGATGAACAGTGTCTTGGCTGCCTCGAGTATCGCCGCGCGCTTGCCCAGATCCTTGGGGCGCCCGGGACCGGCAGCCTTGGCAGCGGGCTTGGCCGACGGCTTTCGGGAAGTGGGAGAACTCATCCCGCTAATACTAGACCAAGCGGTTCGATATTTATACTATACCGGCTGGTTCACTAATGTCCGCGTTGCAACAGTATGTTGCCGGCGCGTTCCCCCCGGATTTCTTTTCAGGTCCTGTACCTCATGAAAAACATGCGTTGGTTGGGCGTAGGCGTACTGGTCGTGGTGTTGGCAGCGTGCGGCAAACAGGCTGCCGAGCCGGTGGCGGCCATTCCGGTGCTGGTGGTGCATCCCACCACGCAGGACGGACAAGCCGCGGCCGCCTACCCCGGCGAGGTGCGTGCCCGCCAGGAAAGCCCGCTGTCGTTCCGCGTTGGCGGCAATCTGGTCGAGCGCCACGTCGATGCAGGCGAGCGGGTGAAGAAGGGCCAGCTGCTGGCTGAGCTGGATGCGGCCGACTACGCCTCGCAGGCGGCGGCGTCGCAGGCGCAGCTGGCGGCGGCGGAAGCAGACCTGGTGCGCGCCCGCGATGACCAGAAGCGCTACGCCAAGCTGGCCGAAGACCAGCTGGTGAGCCGCTCGGCACTGGACCAGCAGACGGCGGCGTTCAAGGCCGCACAAGGCCAGGCCAATGCCGCCCGGGCCAATCTTGCCGTGGCCCGCAACCAGGCCGAGTACGCGCAGCTGCGCGCGCCCGCCGATGGCGTGATTGCCAGCCGCCAGGCCGAAGCCGGGCAGGTCGTGAGCGCTGGGCAGACGGTGTTCACCCTGGCCGCCGACGGTGGCCGTGAGGTGCTGATCGCGCTGCCGGAAAGCAATATCCGCGACTACAAGGTCGGCCAGTCGGTACAGGTGGAACTGTGGAACCGCCCGGGCCAGCTGCTGCCCGGCACCCTGCGCGAGATCGCGCCGGCCGCCGATGCACAGGCCCGCACCTATGCCACGCGGGTCAGCCTGGCGCCGGAAGCACTGAGCGAAGTGGAGCTGGGCCAGAGTGCGCGGGTGTTCGCCACCGCCGGGCGCAGCGGCGCGTTGCAGCTGCCGCTGGCGGCCGTGCTGCGCGGCAGTGATGGCAAGGCCAGCGTGTGGGTGGTCAATCCGTCCAGTGGTGCGCTGAAGGCAACTCCGGTGCAGGTCGGTGCCTACGGCGCGCAGGCCGTGCCGGTCGTGTCCGGTGTGGGCGCAGCGGACTGGGTGGTCGCTGCCGGCGGCCATCTGCTGCGCGAAGGCCAGGTGGTGACGCCGGTCGATCGCCAGAACCGCCCGGTGCTGGCACCGTCGGCCGCCACGCCGGCGCCGGCCGCAGGCAAGGGGCACTGACCCGTGCGCCGCTTCAATCTCTCCGAATGGGCGCTGGGCAACCGTGCGCTGGTGTTGTTCGCGATGCTGGCGTTCGCCGTCATCGGTGCCTGGTCGTACAAGCACCTGGGCCAGTCCGAAGATCCGCCGTTCACCTTCAAGGCGATGGTGGTACGCACGATGTGGCCGGGCGCCACCGCCGAGCAGGTCTCGCGGCAGGTGACCGAGCCGATCGAAAAAGCTCTGATGAACACCGGCGAGTACGAGTTCATCCGCTCGTACTCGCGGCCGGGCGAATCGCAGGTGATCTTCATGGCGCGCGACAGCCTGCGCTCCAAGCAGATCCCGGACCTGTGGTACCAGGTGCGCAAGCGCGTGGGCGATATCCGCGCGACGCTGCCGAGGGAGATCGTCGGGCCCTTCTACAACGATGAGTTCGGCGACACGTTCGGCAACATCTATGCGTTGACCGGCGAAGGCTTCGACTACGCGGTGATGCGCGACTATGCCGACCGCATCCAGTTGGAACTGCAGCGCGTGCCCGACGTCGGCAAGATCGACCTGGTCGGCCTGCAGGACGAGAAGGTGTGGATCGAGCTGTCCAACACCAAGCTGGCCACGCTGGGCGTATCGCTGCAGCAGGTGCAGCAGGCCTTGGCCGATCAGAACGCGGTTTCCGCCACCAGTTTCTTCGAGACTCCGACCGACCGCGTGCAGCTGCGCGTGACCGGCCAGTTCGATTCGATCGAGGACATCCGCAGGTTCCCGATCCAGGCGGGCGAACGCACGCTGCATCTGGGCGATATCGCGGAGGTCAAGCGCGGCTTTGCCGATCCCTCTTCGCCGAAGATGCGCTTCATGGGCCAGGATGCAATCGGCCTGGCGGTGGCGATGAAGGACGGCGGTGACATCCTCAAGCTCGGCGCCACCCTGGATGCCGAGTTCGAACGCCTGCAGAAGACCCTGCCGGCCGGCATGCAGCTGCGCAAGGTGTCTGACCAGCCACATGCGGTGGAAGAGTCGGTGGGCGAGTTCGTGCAGGTGCTCACCGAAGCGGTGGTGATCGTGCTGCTGGTCAGCTTCTTCTCTCTGGGCCTGCGTACTGGCCTGGTGGTGGGCGTGACCATTCCGCTGGTGCTGGCGATGACCTTCTTCGTCATGCACTACTTCGATATCGGCCTGCACAAGATTTCGCTGGGTGCGCTGGTGCTGGCACTGGGCCTGCTGGTGGACGATGCGATCATCGCGGTGGAGATGATGGCCACCAAGATGGAGCAGGGCTACGACCGCCTGCGCGCGGCCAGTTTCGCCTGGGAATCCACCGCCTTCCCGATGTTGACCGGCACCCTGATCACTGCTGCCGGCTTCCTGCCCATCGCCACTGCCGCATCGAGCACCGGTGAATACACCCGCTCACTGTTCCAGGTGGTGACCATCGCGCTGGTGGTGTCGTGGATCGCGGCAGTGCTGTTCATCCCGTACCTGGGCGACAAGATGCTGCCGGACCTGTTCAATCCGCAGCTGCCCAAGCCGGACAGTCTGGCCGGCCGTTGGCGCGCCAAACGCCTGCAGTGGGCTGACCGGCATCCGTCGCTCGCGCGCTGGATCGCTCCGAAGGAGCATGCGCACGATCATGATCCGTACCAGCGGCCGTTCTACACCCGCTTCCGGTCGTTCCTGGATACCTGCCTGCGCCATCGCTGGTGGGTGATCGGTGCGACCATCGTACTGTTCATCGGCTCGCTGATGCTGTTCCGTTTCGTGCCGCAGCAGTTCTTCCCCGATTCGACCCGCCCGGAACTGATGGTGGACATCGAGCTGGCCGAAGGTGCGTCGCTGGCCGCGACCCAGGCACAGGCCGACAAGCTGGAGAAGCTGTTGAAGGGCCGCGAAGGCATCAGCAACTACGTGGCCTACGTCGGTACCGGTTCGCCGCGCTTCTACCTGCCGCTGGACCAGCAGCTGCCGGCCACCAACTTCGCCCAGTTCGTGGTGCTTACCGAAGACGCGAAGGCCCGCGAATCGACCCGCGACTGGATGCTGAAGGAAGTGATAAAGCAGTTCCCCGATGTGCAGATGCGCGTGACGCGCCTGGAGAATGGGCCGCCGGTCGGCTATCCGGTGCAGATGCGCGTGTCCGGCGAGCACATCGCACAGGTACAGGCGATTGCGCGCAAGGTCGAGGCCAAGGTGCGCGAGAACCCGCACGTGATGAACGTGAACCTGGACTGGAGCGAGCCGAGCAAGGTGGTGCGGCTGGTGATCGACCAGGACCGCGCACGCGCGCTGGGTGTCAGCAGTGCCCAGGTCAGCCAGTTCCTCAGCAGCTCGTTGTCGGGCATGAGCGTGAGCACCTATCGCGAAGGCAATCGCCAGATCGAGATGCTGCTGCGTGGCCCGGACAACGAGCGCGCGCAGCTGGACCTGCTCGGCAGCCTGGCGATTCCGACCAGCAGTGGCACTGCGGTGACGCTGTCGCAGGTCGCGCGGCTGGAATACGCGTTCGAGGACGGCATCATCTGGCACCGCAACCGCCTGCCGACCGTGACCGTGCGTGCCGACATCAGTGATGGCATGCAGCCGCTGGATGTGGTGCAGCAGATCGTGCCGACGCTGGATGGCATCCGTGCCGAGCTGCCCAGCGGCTACCTGCTGGAAACCGGCGGCTCGGTGGAGGATTCGGCTCGCGGCCAGAACTCGATCAAGGCCGGCATGCCGCTGTTCCTGATCGTGGTGGCCACGTTGCTGATGCTGCAGCTGCGCAGCTTCTCGCGTGCGGCGATGGTGCTGGTCACAGCGCCGCTGGGCATCATCGGTGCGACGTTGTTCCTGCTGCTGTTCCGCGCGCCGTTCGGCTTCGTGGCGTTGCTGGGCACCATCGCGCTGGCGGGCATGATCATGCGCAACTCGGTGATCCTGATCGACCAGATCCAGCAGGACATCGATGCCGGGCATGACCGCTGGCATTCGATCATCGATGCGACGGTGCGGCGTTTCCGCCCGATCGTGCTGACCGCGCTTGCGGCCGTGCTGGCGATGATTCCGCTGTCGCGCAGTGCGTTCTACGGCTCGATGGCGATTTCGATCATGGGTGGATTGATCGTGGGCACGGTGCTGACGCTGGTGTTCCTGCCGGCGCTGTATGCGGCGTGGTTCCGGGTCAAGCCGGACGAATCCGGGGCGTGATGCCCCGGGTTTCCCGGGCCGCCGCCCCTGGTAGGTGCCAACCTTGGTTGGCATGGATGCGTGCATCCACGCATGGCGTGGATCTACCAGTAGAGCCACCCCATGGGTGGCTGCGGGCTTCCGGGCTCCGTCATCCACGCATGGCGTGGATCTACTGCAGCTGGCCATTGCCCTGGTAGGTGCCAACCTTGGTTGGCGCGGATGCATGCATCCACCCATGGCGTGGATCTACTGCAACTGGCCGCTGCCCTGGTAGGTGCCAACCTTGGTTGGCACGGATGCATGCATCCACGCATGGCGTGGATCTACCAGTAGAGCCACCCCATGGGTGGCTGCGGATGTCCTGGCCCGCCCATCCACGCATGGCGTGGATCTACTGCAGGTGCAAACCGCCCCGCAACAAGGGCTCCAGCCACTCCAGGAACACCTGCACACGTTGCGCACGATGCTGCCGATGCGGCAGCAACAGGGTCACCGGCAACGGCTGCGCGACGTGCTGCGGCATCACTTCCACCAGTGCACCGGAGTGCAGTTCGGCCTGCACGTCGTAGCGCGGAATCTGCAGCAGTCCCAGCCCTGCGACGCAGCAGGCAATCGATGCCTCGGCGCTGTTCACCCGCACCCAGCCGGTCATCGGCAGCGTGCGCAGCTGCGCGCCGTCCTGCCATTCCCACGCCTCCACCCGCGCCGTGGTCGGCGATGCGTAGTTCACCGCGCGGTGCTGCTGCAGGTCGGCAGGATGCTGCGGTACGCCGTGCTCGTGCAGGTACGCAGGCGCGGCAACGTTGACGAAGTCCAGCTGGCCCAGCGTGCGGGCCACCAGGCTGGAGTCACCCAGCTGGCCCACCCTCAGCACCGCATCGCAGCCGTCCTCGATCAGATTCACCGCGCGATCGGTCATGCCCAGGTCCAGCTCGACCTGCGGATGGCGTGCGAAGAAGTCGGGCAGGGCCGGGGCGATGATGCGGCGACCGATCCGGCTGGGCACATCGATCTTCAACAGGCCCTTCGGCTGTGCGTCGTCCTGGCGGAACAGCGACTCGGCATCTTCCATTTCGGCGATCAGGCGCAGGCAGCGCACGTAGAAGGTGTCGCCATCGTGGGTGGTGGAAACCCTGCGGGTGGAGCGCTGCAGCAGGCGTGTGCCCAGACGTTGCTCCAGTTCCGCCACGGCCGCCGAGACGGTGGAGCGGGGCAGGCCGAGCTGGTCGGCGGCGCGGGTGAAGCTGGTGCACTCCACCACCCGGGCAAAGATGCGGAAACGCTCGATCCGGTCCATTGTTCGCCCACTCTGGAAAGTTAAGTCAATGTTGCGGGCTTTATCCGCGATTTCTGCACGATATCGTCGTCAGCACAGGGTTGCCAGTCCGGCAGCCCCTTACCGGGACCGATGCCATGACCGACCACCGTATCCAAGGCAAGACCGTGCTGATCGCCGGCGGTGCCAAGAACCTCGGCGGGCTGATCGCCCGCGACTTCGCCGAGCAGGGCGCCAAGGCCATCGTCATCCACTACAACAGCGCCGCCACTCAGGCCGATGCCGAAGCGACCGTTGCAGCCGTGCAGGCCGCCGGTGCAAAGGCCGTGGCGTTGCAGGCCGATCTGACCTCGGCCGCGGCAATGGAGCGGCTGTTCGCCGACGCGGTTGCCGCCGTCGGTCGCCCTGACATCGCCATCAACACCGTCGGCAAAGTGCTGAAGAAGCCGATGCTGGAGATCAGCGAAGCGGAGTACGACCAGATGAGCGCGGTCAACGCGAAGACGGCGTTCTTCTTTCTCAAGGAGGCCGGACGCCATGTCAACGACGGTGGCCGCATCTGCACGCTGGTCACTTCACTGCTCGGCGCGTTCACTCCGTTCTACTCCAGCTATGCCGGCACCAAGGCGCCGGTGGAACACTTCACCCGCGCAGCATCGAAGGAATTTGGCGAGCGTGGGATTTCGGTGACCGCGATCGGCCCCGGGCCGATGGATACGCCGTTCTTCTATCCGGCCGAGAGTGCCGATGCGCAGGCGTATCACAAGACCGCCGCGGCGCTGTCGGCGTTCACCCGCACCGGCCTGACCGACATCGCCGACATCGTGCCGTGGATCCGCTTCCTGGTGACCGACGGCTGGTGGATGACCGGGCAGACCATCCTGGTCAATGGTGGTTACACCACAAAGTAGAGGCACGCGAGGCTTGAGTTCATGCCGTAGTTCCACGCCATGCGTGGATGCTCTTGGCTTCATTCACGCATGGCGTGGATCTACTGTTGGTCCCCAAGTGGACAGCTTCAGAGCGTTCACGGGCACAATAGCGGCCAGTTCCAGGGCCGGAGCGCCTGCCATGTTCTTCCGTACGACCTGCGCCTCGGCGCTGCTGCTGGTCGCCTGCAGCGGCTCTGCCATTGCGCAGCCGGCAGACGCCGATGCTCTGCTGTTCCAGCATGACCTGCGGGACGTACTTGAGTGCGGCGCGAGAGCGGACGTCCAGCAGGCCGTCGTCAGCCGCCTGCGCGCGGCACGCTACGCCGACGCTGCCGAACGACTGCCGTACCTGCGCGACTGGCGATTCGAGCAGGAAGGTGAGGATGACGATCACCGGGTGACCGTCATCACTCCGCCACAGTCGATCACCGTCCACGGTGTCGAAGTGCCGCGGCTGTTCGCTGATGCGTTCGGGTTCTCGGTTGCGCTGGACCCCGTACAGCGCGATCGTATCGTCGCTGCGCACAGCTTGCGGCTGCAGTCGAGCTCGCTGCGGGAGCCGTTCGAATTGTGGTCGGCGCCCACCACACCGATCATCGTACGCAGTGCGGGCGACGGCTATCGACTGGGCTGTGCTCCTTCCACGAACGGTAACAGGGCAGCGGTGCGTCAGCTGCCGGCTGTTGAAGTCCAGGACCTGCAGGATGCCATTCACTGCCGCGCCGATGAAGGCAGCATGCGTCGGTTACAGGCGTTCTGGCAGCGGCTTTCCGAACAGCCGCAGTTCGAATGGCCCCAGGATGTCCGTTCGGTCAACGAGGTGAACTACAGCGTCGGTGATGATGATCTGCACCTGCTGCTGATCGGAGTGCAGGCGCCCATCCAGGCCTACGGCGTTTCCACGCACACGATTGCGCTGGCGTTCGGTGGCTTCTTCGGCGCGGATCTTGGTGACGTTGCGCTGGAGCCCGTGCTTGCCCAGGCGGGCATGGACACCTCGCATACGGTCGGCAAGGATGCGTGGCAGCGCCTGTTGCCGCCGGTTACTTTCAGTGGTGGCAGTTGGGTCCCGCAGCACATCGTGATGCGCACCGACGAAGGTCGCGTTGTCGCCGGTTGCGCCAGCGACTACGTGCGCAGCACATCGCGCTGAGCGGATCTCGTGCCGGGCAACCAGCAGCAGGCGGGGTAGGGCTCGCCGCTACCGATGGACATGCAAAGGGTGCCGGGCATGTCCCGGCACCCGCGTGCTTCATCCCAGCTTGGCCAGCACCGCGTCGGTGGCCGTCGCCGTGCTCACTGCCGAACCCTTCGCCGCCAGATCCGCAGTGAACACGCCATCGTCCAACACCGCGTGCACCGCCGCTTCCACTGCTGCGGCTTCGGCGTCCAGCCCCAGCGAATGGCGCAGCAGCATCGCCGCACTGAAGATCGTCGCGTACGGGTTGGCGATGCCCTTGCCGGCGATGTCCGGTGCCGAACCGTGGATCGGTTCGTAGATGCCGACCGCTCCCGGCTCGCCCAGCGAGGCCGACGGCAGCAGGCCCAGCGAACCGGCCAGCATCGAGGCTTCATCGGTGAGGATGTCGCCGAACATGTTCTCGGTGACGATCACGTCGTACTCGCGCGGCTTGGCCAGCAGGTGCATCGCCATCGAATCGACCAGCTGGTGTTCCAGCGCGACGTCCGGGAATTCCTCGCGGCCGATGCGCGCGGCAACGTCACGCCACAGGCGTGAGGTTTCCAGCACGTTGGCCTTGTCCACCGAGGTGACCTTGCCGCGCCGCTGCTGCGCCAGCCGGAAGGCACTGCGCAGCACGCGCTCGATCTCGGCCACGGTGTAGCGGCACAGATCGCTGGCGCTGTCGGCATCGCGGGTCTTGTCGCCGAAGTAGATGCCACCGGTCAGTTCGCGCACCACCACGAAGTCCACGCCCTGCAGCAGCTCGGCCTTGATCGGCGAGGCGTGCAGTGCGGCTTCGTGGGTGCGCACTGGACGCAGGTTGGCATACAGGCCCAGCGCCTTGCGGATCGCCAGCAGGCCCTGTTCCGGGCGCACCTTGGCGTTAGGGTCGGACCACTTCGGGCCGCCCACCGCGCCCAGCAGCACCGCGTTGGCGGCCTGGCAGGCGGCCAGGGTCGAGGCAGGCAGCGGTTCGCCGTGACGGTCGATGGCGATGCCACCGATGTCGTGCTCGCTGAAGGTGAAGGTGTGGTTGAAGCGTTCGGCCACCGCTTTCAGGACGGCGACCGCAGCGGCGGCCACTTCCGGGCCGATGCCATCACCGGGCAGGACAACAATTTCAGCGTGCATGCTCACTCTCGTAACGTTCGATTTCAGGGACACGGCCCAACAGATAACCCAATTGATCCACACCTTCCAGCAGACAGGTCTGCGAGAAGCCGTCCAACGGGAAGGAATAGACTCGCCCATCGGGCGTGCGCAGTTCGCGCGTGGCCACGTCGATGGTCAGCTCGTCGTCCGGGCGCTGCATCAACACCTGCACGTCGGCCTCGTCCAGCACGATCGGCAGCAGGCCGTTCTTCAGCGAATTGCCGCGGAAGATGTCGGCGATCTCGCTGCTGACGATGGCGCGCAGGCCGAGGTCGGTCAGCGCCCAGGGTGCATGCTCGCGCGATGAGCCGCAGCCGAAGTTGCGCCCGGCCAGCAGGATGCTGCGGCCGGCGTTGTTCGGCTGGTTGAAGGCGAAATCGGCCACCGGCGAACCATCGGCCTGCCAGCGCCAGTCGTTGAACGCATTGCGACCCAGGCCGGCGCGCTCGGTGGTGGACAGGAACCGCGCCGGAATGATCTGGTCGGTATCGATATTGGTCTGGCGCAGCACCACGCTGGCCGAACGCAGGGTGCGGAAGCCGCTCATCAGGCCACCTCCTGTGCGAACAGTTCACGGGCATCGGCCACGTGGCCCTGCACGGCGGCCCAGGCAGCACTCATCGGCGAGGCCAGCAGGGTGCGCGAGCCCGGGCCCTGGCGGCCTTCGAAATTGCGGTTGCTGGTGCTGACCGCCAGTTGGCCGGGGGCGACCAGATCGCCATTCATGGCGATGCACATTGAACACCCCGGCTCGCGCCACTCGGCACCGGCCGCGCGCACGATCTCGTGGATGCCCTCGGCCTCGGCCTGGCGCTTGACGATTTCCGAGCCGGGCACCACCAGCATGCGCACGCGCTCGGCAACGCGACGACCACGCAGCACCTGCGCCACTTCGCGCATGTCGCTCAGGCGGCCATTGGTGCAGGAGCCGACGAAAACCACGTCCACCGGCGTGCCGGCCAACGTCTGTCCCGCCTGGAAGTGCATGTAATCCAGGCCCTTCTGCGCGGCGGCATCGTTGGCCGCCGGGATCGGCGCGTCCACCGCGATGGCGGTGCCGGGGTGGGTGCCCCAGGTCAGGGTCGGGCGGATGTCGGCAGCATCGATGTGCACCTCGCTGTCGAAGTGCGCGCCTTCATCGCTGCGCAGCTGCGTCCAGCGGGCCACGGCGGCATCGAAGTCGGCGCCCTTCGGGCCACGTGGCGTATTGGCAACGAAGTCGAACGTCACTTGATCCGGCGCAACCATGCCGGCACGCGCACCGGCTTCGATCGACATGTTGCACAGGGTCATGCGCTGTTCCATGTCCATCGCTTCGATGGTGCTGCCGCGGAACTCGATCACGTGACCGGTGCCGCCATTGACGCCGATCACGCCGATGATGTGCAGCACCACGTCCTTGGCGCCGATACCCGGTGCGACCTTGCCATCGACAGTGATCGCCAGTGTCCTGGCCTTTCGCTGCAGCAGGCACTGCGTGGCCAGCACATGGCCGACTTCGCTGGTGCCGATGCCGAAGGCCAGCGACCCGAACGCGCCGTGGGTGGAGGTGTGGCTGTCGCCGCAGACGATGGTCATGCCGGGCTGGGTGAAGCCCTGTTCCGGGGCGATCACGTGGACGATGCCGCGGTTGTCCGAGGCCATGTCGAACAGCTCGATGTCGTGCTCGGCGCAGTTGCGCGCCAGCATGGCGACCTGCGCTTCGGAGGCAGCGCTGGCGTAGGGCAGCGTACCGTCGGCGGCGGCTGGCAGGGTCGGCGTGGAATGGTCCATCGTCGCCTTGGTCCGATCCGGGCGGCGCGGCTTCAGGCCGCGCTCGCGCAGCTCGGTGAAGGCCTGCGGCGAGGTCACCTCATGAATCAGGTGCAGGTCGATATACAGCACGGCGGGCGCGCTGTCGGTTTCTGGAACCACCACGTGGGCGTCCCACAGTTTGTCGTACAGGGTGCGGGGTGCGGAAGTCATGCGTTTGCCTGGCAGGAGTACGAAGTAGCGGACATCGAAGAGAAAGTAACAGGGTCAGGTCAGCGCCGACGCGCGAGCACGCGCAGGCGCACGTAGTCGGCCAGCGGCTGGCCAGCGGCGTTGCGCGGCAGATCGGCCAGCAGGGCGGCGGCGGCATCGCGCACGGTGGCGCGCGCGTCGGCCGGCAGGTCGTCCAGCAGCGGTGCGGCGAACACCCGCAGCCAGCCGGCAACGCCGGTCGGCAGCGCGGTCGGGCGTGGCAGGCATTCGATCAGCTGCACCTGGAAGCCATGCTGGCGCAGGCGTTCGGCGTAGGCATCGGCGCTGGGGAAGTACCACTGGAATGCGCTGGCACCGTGGCCATGGGCGACGCGCGCGGCCTGTACCGCCGCAACGATCGTGGCCACGTTGCCATGACCGCCGAACTCGGCGACGAAGCGGCCGCCGGGGCGCAGGGCGCGGCGCACGCCTTCCAGCACGCGATCCGGGTTGGGCATCCAATGCAGCGCCGCGTTGCTGAACACTGCATCGAACGCGCCCTCGAAGGTCAGCGCGTGGCCGTCCATCACCTGCGCATCGACACCCCGTGCACGGGCGGCGATCACCATTTCCGGCGAAGCATCGACGCCCTGCATGTGTGCGCCGCTGAGGGCCAGTTCGGTGGTGAGCACGCCATCGCCACAGCCCAGGTCGAGGATGCGCTCGCCGGCACGTGCGTCGAGCAGGCGCGCTACCGCGCCGCCGAGGGTCGGCACGAAGCCGGCATCGATCGCATAATCCTGGGCATTCCACTGCTGGCCAGCGCTGCTGGTGGTGGTTGCGGTGTCGAAGGCGCTCATCTCACATTCCTCAGGCGGTGGCGGTGGCGGTGGCAGGTGCTTCAGTGCTGACGCCGGCGTTGGCCTGGCGCTGGCGCAGCAGGCGGTTGGCCACGTCCAGCCAGGCCAGCGCAGAGGCTTCGATGATGTCCTTGCTAGTGCCGGTGCCGTCGTACTCGACGCCTTCGTGACGCACGCTCAGATTGGCTTCGCCGCGCGCATCGGCACCGATGCCGACGCTGTGCACGTGGTAGCTGTCCAGCATCAGCTGCACGCCGGTGGCGGCCGACAGCGCGCCGAACAGGGCATCGACCGGACCATCGCCCTGTGCGGTCTCGGCCACGCGGTTGCCGTCCGGGTCGGACAGTTCGACCAGCGCATTGGCGCGGCTGCCGACATCGCTGATGGTCATCGAGGCCAGGCGGTAGCCCTGTGCGTTGGAGCCGCCCTGCATCAGTGTCTGCAGGTCGGCGTCGGTGACCACGCGTTGCTGCTCGCACAGGCCCTTGAACTGCTCGAACACCAGCTTCAGCTCGTCTTCTTCCAGCCAGAAGCCCAGCGCGCGCAGGCGCGCTTCGACGGCAGCACGGCCACTGTGGCGGCCCAGCACCATCTGCGAGTCTTCCCAGCCCACGTCTTCCGGACGCATGATTTCGTAGGTGCCGCGATGGCGCAGCATGCCGTGCTGGTGGATGCCCGATTCATGGGCGAAGGCATTGGCGCCGACGATGGCCTTGTTGCGCTGTACCGGCATGCCGACCAGGCGCTGCAGCAGCTGCGAAGTACCGACGATACGAGGGGTGTCGATGGCGGTGTCCTGCTCGTAGAAGGCCTGGCGCACCTTCAACACCATCGCGATTTCTTCCAGCGAACAGTTGCCGGCGCGTTCACCGATGCCGTTGACGGTGCATTCGACCTGGCGCGCGCCACCTTCGATGGCGGCCAGTGAGTTGGCCACGGCCAGGCCCAGGTCGTTGTGGCAGTGCGCGCTGAAGATCACGTTGCCCGCGTTCGGCACATCGGCGACGCCCGCGATGACCTGCTGGAACATCGTGCGGATTTCTTCCGGCGTGGTGAAGCCGACGGTGTCGGGCAGGTTGATGGTGGTGGCGCCGGCAGCGATCGCCACGCGCGAGACCTCGATCAGGTAATCCAGCTCGGTACGGGTGGCGTCCTCGGCGGAGAACTCCACGTCATCGATGTAGGAGCGGGCCAGCGCTACGTGCCTGTGTACCGATTCCAGTACCTGCTCACGCGTCATCCGCAGCTTGTGCTCACGGTGCAGCGGGCTGGTTGACAGGAACACATGCAGGCGCGGGTTGGCCGCCGCTTCCAGCGCACGCGCCGAGGTCTCGATGTCCGCCTGCAGGCAGCGCGACAGGACCGCCAGGCTCAGGCTCGGGCGGCGCAGTTCGCGGCCGATCAGGGCCATCGCTTCGCGGTCGGACTGCGAGCTGGCCGGGAAGCCGGTCTCGATGATGTCCACGCCCAGTTCGTCCAGCGCACGCGCCATCACCAGTTTCTGCGGCGGGCTCATGCTGCAGCCGGGGGACTGCTCGCCGTCACGCAGGGTGGTGTCGAAGATGCGGATGCGCGGGGTGGTAATTCGTTCGATGGTGGTCACAGGGAAATCTCCTCGACAGCGGGTGCGACGGCTTGCAGGGGGGAAGGGGAAGGCGTTGGGAAAGCGGTGGCGGTCGCCTTGGCGGGCGAACGCGGAGTTTCTGCCCGGCGTCGGCGCGGTTTGCGCGGCGGACGCGGACGGATATCGGTGAGCAGGCCGGCGAGCACGCCGGCATCGATGTTGCCGCCGGAGACGACCGCGCACTTGCGGCGGCCGGCGACGCGACGCCCGGCGGCCAGTGCCAGCGCACCGGCGCCCTCGGCGATGATGTGTTCTTCCAGTGCCAACCGCACCAGGGTCTCGCGCAGTTCGGCTTCGCGCACGATCACCACATCGTCCAGCAGCGAGGTGCACAGGCGGCGGGTCAGGAAGCCGGGAATCTTCACCCGCACGCCATCGGCCAGCGATGGCACAGGATTGATCTCGCGCACGTCGCCGCGGATCGCGCGGGCCATCGAATCGACACCCTCGACCTGCGCACCGACGATGCGCACGCCCTGCGACTTCAGCGCCAGGGCCACACCTGAGGCCAGGCCGCCGCCGCCGATCGGTACGATCACCACGTCCGGCGCATGCGCGGCCAGCTCGATGCCGACGGTGCCCTGACCGGCGATGACATCGGCATCGTCGAACGCGGACAGGAAGCGGTAGCCGTGGCGCTGCGCCAGCTCGACAGCGAACGCGTAGGCCTCGTCATAACTGTTGCCATGCTGGCGTACCGTCGCGCCCCAATGGGCGACGCCAGCGATCTTGGTGGCCGGTGCGCCATGCGGCATCACGGCAATGGCCGGCACATCCAGGCGATAGGCGGCCCAGGCGACGCCCTGCGCGTGATTGCCGGCCGAGGCGCAGATCACCGGCCGGGTATCGCCACGTTCGCGGGCGGCCAGCAGGGCATTCAGCGCGCCGCGCACCTTGTACGAGCCGGTGCGCTGCAGGTTCTCCAGCTTCAGCCAGGTGCCGAAGCGCTCGGCATGATGCAGCGGCGTGGGCGGCAGGAAGCGGCGCAGGCGGGCCTGCGCAGCCAGTACGTCGGCAACGGTTACGTCGCCGACATCGCTTTCCGTGCTGGCATCAGCGGCCGGCATGGGCCACCAGCAGGGTGTTGCCGACCAGCGCCTGCGGGCACGGGCGGCGAAGAAGACGCCTCCGTACCGGCACCGTGGTGAATACGGTACGGGCGTTCATGCGGATACTCCTTCCAGTGCGGTCATCTGCACCGAAACACAGTCGTAGATCTTTTCCATCTGCCGGCACAGTGTTTCCGGCGGGCGCTGGCTGTCCACCACCAGTTGCAGGTGCCAACGGCCATCGTCGGCGGCCACCGGCGCACCGGTGATCGCGCGCGGTGCGAAACCGCGGCGTTCGGCCATGCCGATCACGCGCAGCAGCGCGCCCTCGGCCGGTTGCAGCACCAGGTCAAGCCGGTATTGCATTGGGGATCTCCTGGCGTGCATGTGCAGGGTTGCTTTCCAGCATGGTGCTGTTGGCGGTATTGGGCGGCACCAGCGGCCACACGTTCGCGCGTGCATCGATGGCCACGTGCAGCAGGGCCGGGCCGGGCTCGGCCAGCAGTGCGGCCAGGCCACCTTCGACGTCATCGCGCGCATCGATGCGCGTCGCCGCGATGCCGAACACCTTGGCCAGGGCCACGAAGTCCGGGTTGTCGGACAGGTCGATCTCGCTGTAACGCTCGGCGAAGAACAGCTCCTGCCACTGCCGCACCATGCCCAGCGAACTGTTGTCCAACAGGATGATCTTCACCGGCAGGCGGCAGCGGGCGATGGTCGCCAGCTCCTGCACGTTCATCATGAAGCTGCCATCGCCGGACACCAGTACCACGGTGCGCTCAGGGCAGGCGAACTGCGCGCCCATCGCCGCCGGCAGGCCGAAGCCCATCGTGCCCAGCGCACCGCTGGTCAGGTGGTTGCGCGGATGGTTGAAGCGGCAGTGCTGCGCCACCCACATCTGGTGCTGGCCGACGTCGCAGGCGATCACCGTATCGGACGGTGCCAGCTCGCTCAGGCGCTTCAGCAGCGCCGGGGCGTAGATGTGCTGGCCCGGTGCGTCGTAGCGTGCGGCGAAGCGATCGCGATGCTGTGCGCAGCGCTTGCGCCATGCGTCCTGGTGGGCCTTGGGGGAGGGGAAGGCCGCACGCAGGGCGCGGATGGCGTGGCCGACGTTGCCGGGCACGGCGACATCGGCGCTGCGCAGCTTGGAGATCTCGTACGCATCGGCATCGATGTGCACCACGCGGGCGAACGGCGCGAACTCGGCCAGCTTGCCGGTTGCCCGATCGTCGAACCGCGCACCCAGCACCAGCAGCAGATCGCTCTCCTGCACGGCCATGTTCGCTGCACGGGTGCCATGCATGCCCAGCATGCCCAGCGACTGCGGGTGCTGGGGAGGCAGCGCGCCCAGCCCACGCAGGGTCATCACCGTGGGAATGGCGCTGGCTTCGACGAACGCGCGCAGGTCCTGCACGGCATCGCCCAGGGCAATGCCACCACCGGCATAGACCACCGGCTTTTCGGCCGCGGCCAATGCGGCGATGGCTTCGGCGATGGCGGCGTCGGCGGCGGCCGGCGGCGGTTCGACGCTGGCCGGCACATGCGCCGGCAGGTGGCTGGCATCGGCCAGCTGCACATCCTTGGGCAGGTCGATCAGCACCGGTCCGGGACGGCCCTCGCGGGCGATGCGGAAGGCATCGGCCACCACGCGCGGCAGATCATCGACGCTGCGCACCAGCCAGCTGTGCTTGACGATCGGCATGGTCAAGCCGAACACATCCAGTTCCTGGAACGCATCGGTGCCCAGCAGCGGCGTGGCCACCTGGCCGGTGATGCAGACCATCGGCACTGAATCGAGCATCGCATCGGCGATGCCGGTGACCAGGTTCGACGCGCCCGGCCCGGAGGTCGCCACGCAGACGCCGACCTGGCCACTGGCGCGCGCAAAGCCGTTGGCGGCCAGCGCCGCGCCCTGCTCATGGCGCACCAGGATGTGCTTCAGCGACGAATCCACCAGCGCGTCGTAGAACGGCATGATGGTGCCGCCCGGGTAGCCGAACAGCGTACGGACACCCTCGGCCTCCAGCGCCTGGGTCAGCCAGCGCGCGCCGTTGGGCGGCGCGCTGCGGTGTGTGGGAGAGTTCATGGGGGAACCTTGCAGAGCGGGTGGGGGTGCCGCGTTGTTACGCGGCTTGACCTTGCAACCAGACCATCTTGGCGCGCAGTTCCTTGCCTACCTTCTCGATCGGATGCTCCAGGTCGGCCTGCTTGAACCTGTTGTAGTTCGGCAGGCCCGCTTCGTACTCGGCCACCCAGTTCTTGGTGAAGGTGCCGTCCTGGATGTCCTTCAGCACTTCTTTCATGCGCTCCTTGGTACCGGCGTCGATCACCCGCGGGCCGCTGACGTAGTCGCCGTACTGCGCGGTCTCGGAGATGAACTCCAACATGCGCGAGATGCCACCTTCGTAGAACAGGTCGACGATCAGCTTCAGTTCGTGCAGCACTTCGTAGTAGGCGATTTCCGGCTGGTAACCGGCTTCCACCAGCGTCTCGAAGCCCGCCTGCACCAGCGCCGAAGCGCCGCCGCACAGCACCGCCTGCTCACCGAACAGATCGGTTTCGGTTTCTTCCTTGAAGGTGGTCTGGATCAGGTTGGCACGTGCGCCACCCAGGCCGCCGGCATAGGCAAGTGCGTACTCGGCAGCCTTGCCGCTCTTGTCCTGGTAGACCGCCCAGATGCACGGCACACCGCGGCCGATTTCATATTCGCGACGGACCAGCGCACCCGGGCCCTTCGGTGCGACCAGCACCACGTCCAGGTCGTCGCGCGGCTTGATCATGTCGAAGTGCACGTTCAGACCATGCGCGAACAGCAGCACCGCGCCCTGCTTCATGTTCGGTGCCAGCACGTCCTCGTACAGCTTCTTCTGCACCATGTCCGGGGTCAGCACCGCAACCAGGTCGGCATCCTTCACCGCATCAGCCGGTGCCTTCACGGTGAAGCCATCGGCCTGCGCCTTGACCTCGGTGGGGCCGCCCGGGCGCAGGCCTACCACCACATCGAAGCCGGATTCACGCAGGTTCAGCGCGTGTGCGCGACCCTGGCTGCCGTAGCCGATGACGGCGATCTTGGTCTGGGGCAGTTCGTTGGTGCTCATGGGGGAGGTTCCTTGCGGGTGGGAAGAAAAAAGACGGCCGGCAGTCGAATCGACGTACCGGCCGGTCAGGGAAAAGCGGGGAGGGCAGCGCCGCGCGTCGCACAGGTACTGCCACCACGAGGGTTCGTGGTGCAGCGGGTCTGGGTTGTGCGATGGGCGTTGGTCATGGTGGTTGCGTCTGAAACCAGGTCCTGAAATGAAAAAACCCGCACCTTGGCGGGTGCGGGTTTTGAAGAGTTCCGGTGTGTTTGTTGCTTACACGCTGGCTCGTCCCGCACCTGTTGGTTGGGTAATAAGTACGAGCACAAGAATCGAACGCAGCGAGGCGGCGCCGGTATCGGCGGCTTCGGTGTGGGTTCGCGGTGGCGTGTTGTGATGCAACATGTGATCGAGAAAACCACAGCCGTTTCCGCGCTGTCAACCCTCGCAGCGATATTCCTGTCAGTTTCCGCTGCATGCAGTGCAATCGCTTGTGGCACAAGGATGGTTGCCGCTGAAAGTGTTTCGGTGAACCCGAATTCACTCTTTTCACCGGGTTTTTTGCGCGGATTCCGGGTGATTTCGCCTTGGTAGGTGCCGACCTTGGTCCGCGCCGGAGTCATCGAAGCCGAAAGCAGTGCGGACCAAGGTCCGCACCCACCGAAGGACTGTCGTCCATGACCTATGCCCGATGGCCCCTGGCCGCCGCAGCAGCGAAGATCGGGTCACCACCCTTCCATCGGAACCCGACCGTGTCCCGACGTCTTGCCCGTTCCCTGCTGGCGGCTGCCGTGCTGGCTGCCGTGCCCATGCTGTCCCAGGCCGCCGACCGCATTACCGGCCACACCTTCGCCACCCGTTCGGAGGTGATCGCCCCGCATGCGATGGCCGCCACCTCGCAGCCGCTGGCCACCCAGATCGCGCTGGACGTGATGAAGGCGGGTGGCTCGGCCGTCGATGCCGCCATTGCTGCCAACGCAGCGCTGGGCCTGATGGAACCCACCGGCAACGGCGTCGGCGGCGACCTGTTCGCCATCGTGTGGGACCCGAAGACGCAGAAGCTCTACGGCTACAACGGCTCCGGCCGCTCGCCGAAGTCGCTCACCCTGGCCGAGTTCCAGCGTCGTGGCCTGAAGGAGATCCCGGCCACCGGCCCGCTGCCGGTATCCGTTCCGGGCGCGGTAGATGGCTGGTTCGCGTTGCACGAGCGGTTCGGCCGCAAGCCGATGGCTGACAACCTGGCCCCCGCCATCCGCTATGCGCGCGAAGGACATCCGGTGGCCGAAGTGATCGCCTATTACTGGGATCGCTCGGTACCGAAGCTGTCGCAGTATCCGGGTTTCAAGGAGCAGTTCACCATCGACGGCCACGCCCCGCGCAAGGGCGAGATGTGGAAGAACCCGAATCTGGCGGACACCCTGCAGAAGATTGCCGACGGGGGGCGTGATGCCTTCTACAAGGGCGATATCGCCCACACCATCGGCGACTACTTCAAGAACAATGGCGGCTACCTGAGCTACCAGGACATGGCCGACCATCATGGCGAGTGGGTTGAGCCGGTCAGCAGCAACTACCGCGGCTATGACGTGTGGGAGCTTCCGCCGAACAGCCAGGGCATTGCCGCTCTGCAGATCCTCAACGTGCTGGAAGGCTACGACTTCTCGAAGATTCCGTTCGGCTCGCCCGAACACGTGCACCTGTTCGTGGAAGCAAAGAAGCTCGCCTTCGCCGACCGTGCGCGCTTCTACGCCGACATGGCGTTCCAGCCGGCACCGGTACAGAAGCTGATTTCCAAGGACTACGCCGCGCAGCGCCGCGCGCTGATCTCGATGGACAAGGCGCTGAAGGAAGTGCAGCCGGGTACACCGAAGCAGCTGGAAGAGGGCGACACGATCTACATGACCGTGGCCGACGCCGACGGCATGATGGTGTCGCTGATCCAGTCCAACTACCGCGGCATGGGCAGCGGCATGGCGCCGCCGGGGCTTGGCTTCATCCTGCAGGATCGCGGCGAGATGTTCGTGCTGCAGAAGAACCATCCCAATGGCTACGCACCGGGCAAGCGCCCCTTCCAGACCATCATTCCGGCCTTCATCACCAAGGGTGGCAAGCCGTATGCAAGCTTCGGCGTGATGGGCGGCGCGATGCAGCCACAGGGACACGCGCAGATCGTGATGAACCTGGTGGACTTCGGCATGAACCTGCAGGAAGCCGGTGATGCGCCGCGTATCCAGCACGAGGGCTCGACCGAACCGACCGGGCAGGCGACGGCGATGACCGATGGCGGTGAGGTGAATCTGGAAACCGGGTTCCCGTACGAGACAGTGCGTGCGCTGATGCGCAAGGGGCACCGCGTGGTGTTTGCCGATGGTCCGTACGGCGGCTACCAGGCGATCCTGCGTGATCCGGAGACCGGCGTGTACTACGGCGCGTCGGAGAGCCGCAAGGATGGGCAGGCGGCGGGGTATTGAGGTTTCCCGGCCACCGGGCTCAGCCCCCTCTGCGGTGGGTTCAGAAGCGGAATAGCTTGTTGGGCCGGGTGGGTAGGCTGTTCGGGGGACGCCGCAAGTACGTCCTTGTAGGCTTGGCAGCCGCATCCATGCGGCTGACACCCCCGCCCAGCCCACCCACCCGGCCTCTGACAGTTTTCTGCGGCCGCCACCGCAGGAAGAAAAAAGAAGATCAAAAGCAACAGCAACAGCAACAGCCGCGTGCTGATGGTTGGGGTCGGATCCGTTTTCCGCAGGAAAACGGATCCGACCCCTTCTTGTTTTCCGATACACCTCATCCACGCATGGCGTGGAGAACCAACCGTCACCGGAAATCTGTCGGGGGTGGGGCGGTGTGGGTGGACAGGACCGTTGGCGCCATGGATGGCGCCATCGAGCCCCCAGGGATGGGTTTACGGCGTGTTCTGCCCACCCACACCGCCTCGCCCAACCAGCAGAAACCCAGAGCCGCTCTGGCTTCTGAACTTGCTCTTGCTTGAAAAAAGCAGTGCAGCCGCAGGCTGCAAAACACCCTCAATCCGAATCCTGCGCCCGCGCCGCCTCCGCCTGGGTCTCTTCCTGCGCCGCCATCTCGCGTGCGATCCACGCGTCGATCATGCGTCGCTGGCGCTGCGTTTGCCGGCGCTCCCGCGTGTACTCCTGGTCCAGCACCCGGTACAGCGACACCATCACCAGTACCATCAGCAATGCGAATGGCAACGCCGCGATCGTGATCATTCCCTGCAGCGCATCCAGCCCACCGGCCAGCAGCAATGCCGCCGCAATCAACGCAACCGCGATGCCCCACGCCAGCTTGCGCTTCAGCGGCGGGTCGCCGGCTTCGTCGGTGGACATGCTGGCCAGCACCAGCACCGCCGAATCGGCCGAGGTCACGAAGAAGATCATCAACAGCACCAACGCCACCGCCGACAGCATCAGCGATGCCGGCAGGCTGTCGAACAGGGTGAACAACACCGTCTCGTAGCCATTGCCCAGCGCCTGCACCAGGTCGGCGTGGCCGAAGATCTGTGCCCACAGCGCGGTGCCGCCGAACACCGCGAACCAGAAGAAGCCCAGCAGCGTCGGTGCCAGCACCACGCCGATCACGAACTCGCGCACGCTGCGGCCGCGCGAGATGCGTGCGATGAACGAGCCCACGAACGGTGCCCAGGAAATCCACCAGGCCCAGTAGAAGATCGTCCAGTCGGCCACCCAGGTGCTGCCGGAGAACGGCGACATGCGCAGGCTCATGGTCACCAGTTGGTTTAGGTAGGAACCCAGCGTGGTGGTGAACGTATCGAAGATGAATCCGGTCGGTCCCAGCACCAGTACGGTCGCGGCCAGCAACGCCGCCAGCGCCAGGTTGAAGTTGGACAGCCACTTCACGCCGCGCTCCACGCCGCTGGCGGTGGAGGCCATGTACAGCACGAAGGCAATGGCGATGATGGTCATCTGCACCGGCACCGTAGCCTCCAGGCCGAACACGCGCTCCACACCCGCAGCGATCTGGATGGTGCCGAAGCCGAGCGTCGTCGCCACGCCGATCGCCGTGGCAACCACCGCCGCGATGTTGACGACGCGGCCGATCCAACCGCGGTGGTGGCGGCCGATGATCGGCTGCAGCATATCGCTGACCAGTCCGCGTCCATTGCGGTTGAACTGGAACCAGGCCATCGCCAGACCGATCAGCGCGTAGATCGCCCACGGATGCAGTCCCCAGTGGAAGAACGCATAGCGCATCGATGCGCGCGCGGCGTCCATGCTCTGCGGTTCAATGCCTTCAGGTGGCTTGGTGAAGTGCGAGATCGGCTCGGCAGCTCCCCAGAACACCAGGCCGATGCCCATGCCGGCAGCGAACAGCATCGACATCCAGCTGGCGCGCGAGAACTCTGGCTCGGCGTCTTCGCCGCCGATGCGCAGGTTGCCGAAGCGGCCGAACGCCAGGTACATCAGGAATACCAGTGCCAGGAATACGACCAGCAGGTACAGCCAACCGACGCTGCGGATGACATCGCCCAGCGCCGCCTGCACGACGGTATTGAAGGGGCCAGGCGCGAGGCCGGCCAGCAGCACCAGGGCAAGCACCAGTGCGATGGAAATGCGAAACACCATGAAGGAGCTTCTCCGATCAAGGGATTGAGGGGAGCGAGCAAAAGCTTGCGGGGAATGGGCCGGCGACAGCGTGCGCACACCGGACAGGAGCCGCGATGGCGGCAGGGAAAGCACCGCTTGCAACGGTGCGGTGCGCGTGCACGTTACTGAATGCGACGTCACGGTTCTGTTAACGCGGGTGCAGTAGATCCACGCCAGGCGTGGGTGTACGGCCAGGAGGCCGAGGGGTTTCTATGTTCTAATGCGCACCAAGAAGCGGGGGTACCGCGGCCTTGTGGCCACGGTTGAGATAGTCCCTTGGAACCTGATCCGGCTCATACCGGCGTAGGGAAGCTTTGCAATGCGGCCGTGCCCCGACCCCGCCCAAGGACTGCCTTGGTGCTGTCCGGGCGCGGGGGCAGTGCGCCGCCGCTTCGTCCCTGACCTTCCTGGACGATGCCCGATGAACGCACAGCTCTCTGCCCTGCAGCAACAGGCCCAGCAACTCTCCGAGTCCGTGACCCGGCCCATACCCGGCTCGCGCAAGATCCACGTGCCCGGCTCGCGGCCGGACCTGCAGGTGCCGATGCGCGAGATCGCGCTGACCCGCACGCCCACCGTGTTCGGTGGCGAAGAGAACGCACCGGTCACCGTCTACGACACCTCCGGCCCGTACACCGATCCGGACGTGCGCATCGATTTGTCTGCCGGTCTGCCGGCACTGCGTCGCGGCTGGGTGGAGGAGCGCAACGACACCGAACAGCTTGATGGCCTCAGCTCTTCGTTCGGCCGCGCGCGTGAGCACGATCCCAAGCTGGACCCGGTGCGTTTCCCCGCGCGCAGCCTGCCGCGTCGCGCGCAGGCCGGTGCCAACGTCACCCAGATGCACTATGCGCGGCGCGGCATCATCACCCCGGAAATGGAATTCGTCGCCATCCGCGAGAACCAGCGGCTGGAGGCGATCCGTGATGCCGCACTGCTGCAGCAGCATCCCGGTGAATCCTTCGGCGCATCGATCCAGCACATCATCACCCCGGAATTCGTGCGCGAGGAAATCGCCCGCGGCCGCGCGGTGCTGCCCAACAACATCAATCACCCGGAAAGCGAGCCGATGATCATCGGCCGCAACTTCCTCACCAAGATCAATGCCAACATCGGCAACAGCGCGGTGTCCTCGGGTATTGCCGAGGAAGTGGAAAAGCTGGTGTGGGCGATCCGCTGGGGCGGTGACACGGTGATGGACCTGTCCACCGGCAAGCACATCCACGAAACGCGCGAGTGGATCATCCGCAATTCGCCGGTGGCGATCGGTACGGTGCCGATCTACCAGGCGCTGGAGAAGGTCGACGGCCGCGCCGAAGCGCTGACCTGGGAGATCTTCCGCGACACCCTGATCGAGCAGGCCGAGCAGGGCGTGGACTACTTCACCATCCATGCCGGTGTGCTGCTGCGCTACGTGCCACTCACCGCCAAGCGGGTCACCGGTATCGTCAGCCGCGGCGGGTCGATCATGGCCAAGTGGTGCCTGGCCCACCACAAGGAAAACTTCCTCTACACGCATTTCGAAGACATCTGCGAAATCATGAAGGCGTACGACGTGACCTTCTCGCTCGGTGATGGCCTGCGTCCGGGTTGCATCGCCGATGCCAACGATGCCGCGCAGTTCGGCGAGCTGGAAACGCTGGGGGAGTTGACGAAGATCGCCTGGAAGCACGACGTGCAGACCATGATCGAAGGCCCCGGCCACGTGCCGATGCAGCTGATCAAGGAGAACATGGACAAGCAGCTGCGCGAGTGCGGCGAGGCACCGTTCTACACGCTTGGCCCGCTGACCACGGACATCGCGCCGGGCTACGACCACATCACCAGTGCGATCGGCGCGGCAATGATCGGCTGGTTCGGTACTGCCATGCTCTGTTATGTCACGCCGAAGGAGCACCTGGGCCTGCCCAACCGCCAGGACGTGCGCGACGGCATCATGGCGTATCGCATTGCCGCCCATGCTGCGGATCTGGCCAAGGGGCATCCGGGTGCGCAGGTGCGTGACAACGCGTTGAGCAAGGCACGCTTCGAGTTCCGCTGGGACGACCAGTTCCACCTCGGCCTGGACCCGGAGAAGGCCAAGGAATTCCACGACGAGACGCTGCCCAAGGACGCGCACAAGCTGGCGCATTTCTGTTCGATGTGCGGCCCGCATTTCTGCTCGATGAAGATCACCCAGGACGTGCGCGAGTACGCCGAGAAGGGCATGCAGGAGAAGTCCGAGCAGTTCCGTGCAGCCGGCGCCGAGGTGTATCAGCAGGGCTGATCGCAGAGGGGCAGCGCCGGGTCATGCCCGGCGTCATCCCATCACCCATCTCACGGACATGCCGCTATCCTCGGCCCATCGTTCCCCGGGGACAAGGAACCATGCCCATTGCCGTGACCACCCGCTGGCTGGCCATCGCCCGCCGTCATCCCTCTGCCTGGCTGCTCGGGGCGCAGCTGCTGTCGGTACTGCTGTACCCCGCGCTGGACGAAACCGCTGCCGGCCGCGCGGCAGTAGGCGTGTTCGGCATGGCCGTGCTCGGCCTGGCCCTGTGGGTGGTGCAGCGCAGCCCGCTGGGAACCTGGCTGGCGCTGGTGCTGGCCATTCCGGCAGTGGTGTTTTCCCTTTCCGCGGCCCTGCTCGACCGGCCGGCACTGGGCATCACTGCACAACTGCTGGAAAGCCTGCTGTATTTCTATACCGCTGGAGCGCTGATCGCTTACATGCTGCAGGACCACAAGGTGACCCGCGACGAGCTGTTTGCCGCCGGCGCCACGTTCACGTTGTTGGCATGGGCATTCGCTTTTACCTTTGCCGTATGTCAGCAGTGGTATCCAGGCAGTTTCCAGGGCGCCACGGGTGGAGCGCAGCGCACGTGGATGGAGCTGCTTTATCTGAGCTTCAGCTTATTGTCCGGAGTCGGGCTGAGTGATGTCGTACCACTGCATCCGCAGGCCCGCGCGCTGGTCATGCTGGAGCAGTTTTCCGGTGTCATGTATGTCGCGCTGGTGGTTTCGCGGCTGGTCGGCCTGACCATGCTGAAACGCTTCTGAAAATGAACGCCAGATAAAAATATCGCGCCCGAAAGGGCGCGAATGATGATGCTTATTATGTGAATGCGTCGGCGAGAGAGAGCCTGATGTCGACCACGCGATAGGCGAGGTAACCCGCATAGGCTAATATCCGGAGGCTTCGTTTTTTTTGCGGTATGCGCCGATGCTTTGTGCGGAATCTGGCTTCTTGCTGTGCCAAGGATGGGAAGGGATCGATGGTGAACAGTGTTTGCGGCCTGTTTCAACCCCATAGCAACGAATGATCAACAGCGAAATCCAGTCGCCTGAATCCGACCGCGTCCGCGTCGGCGAGTGCATCGTTACTTTGTCCTCGCGTGAGGTTGAAGTTGCGGGTGCGCGCCGTACGCGACGTTTGACGCCCAAGTCGCTGGGCGTGCTGCGCATGTTGATGCGGCAGCCGGGACGAGTGGTGACCCGTGACGAGCTGTTCGCCGAAGTGTGGCCGGACACGCTGCCGACCAACGATGTGCTGACCCAGGCGGTTACCCAGCTGCGCAAGGCGTTCAGCGTCGACGACGACAACGGCCAGGCGTACATCGAGACCATCGCCAAGACCGGCTACCGCTTGCTTGTACCGGTGCAGCCGCTGGCGGACCACGAGACCGATGCGACCGCTGCTGCCGAGGAATCGTCTGTAGCGCCGCCACCTGCGCCGGATGCCGTCGCCCCCGTCGGCGCGCCCGTGGTTGAACGCGGCAGTCGTCGCTGGCGGCGCCTCCGCCGTCGCCTGCTGCTGGCGTTGGGCGTGGTGATGCTGCTGGCACTGGTGGTGCTGAGCGTACTGCTGCTGCGTCGCCCGGCGCCGGTGAACTCTCCGGTGGACGCGGCAGTGGAGAACGGCACGCGGGTGATCGGAAGCCCTGAGCGGCCGTATCGATTGATTACCGCCACGGCCGGTTTTGAGACCTATCCCACACTTTCGCCTGACGGATCGCAGGTTGCCTACGAAGGCGCCAACGACGACGGCAAGGGCGGCAACGCCATCAAGGTGCAGACCTCCGGCAACGCGCCCGCACGCCAGCTGCTTTCGCCGCCGGCAGGTGCCAGCGACCGTTTCCCGAACTGGTCGCCGGATGGCCGCGAAATCGCCTTCGCCCGCTTTGGTGCCGATGACAGCTGCCAGGTATTGATCGCCAGTGCCACTGGCGGCGCCGTGCGCCAGGCCACGCGCTGCGACGGCACCGAGCTGCTCAGTTTCGACTGGACACCCGATGGCCGCGGCCTGGTCTTCGGCAGCATGGTGGGTCGCTATGCCCATCGCGGCATCCGCGTGCTCGATCTGGCCACCGGCCAATGGCGTGCGCTGGATTACGCTGTCGACGAAGATGATTTCGATTACGCCCCGCGCTATTCCCCGGATGGCAAATGGCTGGTGTTTGTCCGCAACCCTCAGCTGGGCGACCTGTGGCGGATGCCTGCCAGCGGCGGCACGCCCGAGCAGTTGACGACCGAATCGGCCGAACTGCGCGGTTGGGCATGGCTGGGCGACGGTCGACATATCGTGTTCGGTCGTCGCGTGGACAGCGAGGCTCGCTTGTACTACCTCGACGTCGAGCGCCGTACGCTGCGTGACGCCGGGCTCGACGATGCGCAGTGGCCGGCGGTCTCCCGCCGCGGCGACATGCTGGCGTTCGTGCATCGGCGCGCGCAGTTCGGCGTGTTCAGGATGCCCGCGCAGGGTGGTGCAGGCGAGCGTCTGTTTGCCTCCAGTGGCCGCGATGGGCAACCGATGGTGGCGCCGGATGGACGGCAACTGGTGTTCAGTTCCGATCGTTCCGGCAGCTTCGCGCTGTGGTGGGCCGACATGCAGCGGCCGGAGTCGCTGCGGCCGATTGAAGGGTTGAAACCGGAAGCACGGCAGGCGCCCGACTGGTCGGCCGACAGCCGGCATCTGCTGGTGGTGGGCCGCGATGAGCACGGCGAAGCCGTTGTCTACGAGATCGCCCCGCGCGACGAACAGTTGCATCGCCTTCCGGTTCCCGCCGAGCAACCGTTGCAGGCGTTGTACGGCGCCGACGCGGATCAGCTGCTGGTGGTTGAACGTGATGCCGACCAGCACACCCGGTTGAGCCTGTTCGACCGCAGCGCGCAGCCTTGGCGGCGGCTGGCCAGCCTGGAGGGCGTATCACAGGCGCGTTTCGACCGCAGTACCGGGCGGGTGCTGTTCACCCGGCTGGCAGCCGGTGGGTTGTGGTCGGTGGACGCGGCATTGACGCCGGCCAGCGTGCAGCAGATCAGCGAGGACCGGCCCAGCCGTTGGCGCTACCGGACCTGGACCGTGGCCGGCAACGGCAGCATCGACTACCTCGGCAGCAGTGCCAGCTGCGGCACGACCCTGGTCCGTATCCAGTCCGGACGCGAAGAGGCGGAGCGCTGCCTGGACGCACAGCGCCTGAGCGCTGGCAATGGACTCAGCGCCAGTGCCGACGGAAACAGCCTGTACCTGGCCCTGGCCATCAGCGATGGTGCCGACATCGGCGTGATGCGACTGCCCGAACAACCGCCCGCGCTGTTCCCTGCATTCTCCAAATTGTTGATCTTGAACGAGAAAGGGCCTTCGTAACTTCTTCGTGACGATCTCGCCGCGAATTCGTGGCGATCTCGGCAGTCTTTCCTGACGCGCTGCCGCCTGATTTGGCAAAACGGAGGCCTGTACTTGGCAAATCCGTGGTGCCCCTATGCGTCAACTCTCGCTGGCCGATCGTGGCCAAACCCTCTCCCTGGACAAGTCGATCGACGATGTCGCGCCGACCTGCATGGGCGTTGCCCGCCTCGGCAGCCTGCAGACCGCCGGCATCAGCTTCAGTGTCTGGATGCAGGTGCGCGGTACCTCGTGGGTGGAAGCCAAGGAAGGGCGGTTCCGCCTTCGCCAGGGCGAGTGGATCGCGTTCGAGAAGGAGTCCAGGCCGCTGGTCCAGGCCGGACGCAACGGCCTGTGCGTGGGCATGAACCTGAACGTCGAAGCGCTGCGCGTGCTGACCGAAATGGCCGACTGCGGCCTGTACGCCGGCCGCGGCCTGATGAACCGGGCCGATGCACGCGTGGCACTGCGCCTGTGGCGTGACGCCCTCGCCAGCGGTCAGCCGGCGCAGGCGCTGCGTCCGCTGCTGCTGCATCTGGCCGGTCTGCAGCGCAGCCTGGCAGACAACGTGCAGCGTTGCCCCGGTCGCTCGCGCAGTCGCAAGCGCCAGGTGTTCGGTCGCATGCAGCGCGCGCGCCTGTATCTGGAAGGCAACAGCCACCGTGTGGTGCGCATCGGCGAACTGGCCGAGCTGACCAACTTCTCCAGCTGGTATCTCTCCAAGACGTTCCAGAGCCTGTACGAGGAAAGCCCGCAGTCGCTTTCGGCACGGTTGCGCCTTGAGCGCGCGGCCGATCTGCTGCGCGACACCGACATGATGGTCGGCGAAGTCGCTGCTGCCAGCGGTTTCGACAACTGCTGCAGCTTCGCGCGCGCCTTCCGCGCTCGATATGGGCAGTCCGCTTCGCGCTTCCGCGAGAACGACGGACAGCTTCCGCCACACTCCGCAAAGTCTCCGGTTGTGTCGCGCAAATACAGCGCTGCAACGCAATCGTAACGTGCTACGGCGTTTTAACACGCTACTAACACGTACCTTGGAGAGATTGATGAACGTTCGTATTCCTGCAGTGCGGCTCGGCTTGTTGCCGGCCGGCATTGCGCTTGCCTTGGCACCGTCCTTCGCTTCGGCGCAGGACGCAGCTGCCGGCGGCACGACCGACCTGGACCGCATTTCGGTCACCGGTTCGCGCATCCGCCAGGCGAGCATGGAAACCGCACAGCCGGTGATCGCGCTGCAGCGCGCCGACATTGAAAAGCAGGGCTTCACCAGCGTTGCCGACATCGTGCAGAACCTGTCGGCAACCGGTTCGCCGGCGATCAGCCGCGCCGACGCCCTGACCTCGGGCGAAGAAGTCGGCGGCCAGTACGTCGACCTGCGCAACCTCGGCCCGGAGCGCACCCTGGTGCTGCTGGACGGCAAGCGCATGGGCACCAGCACCGGTGGTTACACCGATCTGGCCTCGATCCCGACCTCGGTCGTGGAGCGCATCGAAGTGCTGACCGATGGCGCCTCGGCCATCTATGGTTCCGACGCCATCGCCGGCGTGGTCAACATCATCACCCGCAAGAACTTCGACGGCCTGGAAGCCAGCGTCTACGGTGGCCAGTACGGCCAGGGCGACGGCCAGAAGCAGGTCTACAACTTCGTTTACGGCCAGACCGGTGAGCGTGGTTCGATCACCTTCGGCGCCGAGTACAGCAAGGAAGACGAGGTCAAGGCCAAGGATCGCTCCTTCAGCCGCTACCCGAACGGTCGCTTCCATCCGTTCCCCACCGACGACGATGCCAATGGCTGGTCGCCGGCGTCCAACCATGGCGTGCTGATCGACGACATGGGCACCCCGAAGAACGCCAACGACGATATCTGGTACACCCGTGGCAATACCGGTGCCGGCAACGGCATGGGCGACTTCCGTGAGTTCGGCACCGCCGACTACACCAATGCCAGCCAGGAAATGTGGCTGCAGAACAAGTTGACCCGTCGCTCGGTGTTCGCCAACGGCAACTACGATCTGACCGACAACATCCGCGCTACCGCGAACGTGCTGTACACCAAGCGCACCGCGACTTCGCAGATTGCCGGCTACCCGTACCAGTCCGAGGTCTACGGCACCCCGCTGTCGGGCGACAGCATCTACAACCCGCTGGGCAAGGACGCGAACTTCATCCGTCGCACCTCCGAGTTCCCGCGCCAGACCGAATCCGAGCAGGAAACCTTCCGCTTCTCGGCCGGCCTGGAAGGTTCGTTCGAGTTCGCTGACAAGTTCTGGGATTGGGACGTGGGTTACGTCTACAACCAGAACAAGGGCGTCAAGACCGGCACCGGCAACCTGTTCATCCCGAATGTGCAGAACGCCGTCGGCCCGTCCTTCATGGACGGCGACGTTGCCCGTTGCGGTACCCCGGGCAAGGTGATCGCGGGTTGCACCCCGTGGAACCCGCTCGCACCGTACGGCTCCACCGGCAATGGTTCGCTGGCTGATCCGGCACTGCAGGCCTATCTGTTCCTGCCGAGCCACGACACCTACACCAACACCACCAAGGCTTACAGCGCCAACATCTCCGGTTCGCTGTTCACGCTGCCGGCCGGTGACCTGGCCATCGCTGCCGGTTACGAGCACCGTCAGGAAAGCGGTGAGTACAACCCGGATGCACTGCTGCAGTCGGGCCTGAGCACCGACCTGGCCGGCGCGCCGACCAAGGGCAGCTACAAGCTCGACGAGTTCTACGTCGAACTGAACGTGCCGGTGCTGGCTGACATGCCGTTCGCCAAGGAACTGTCGCTCGACATGGCCGGTCGCTATTCGGACTACAACACCTTCGGCGATACCATCAACAGCAAGTTCGGCCTGAAGTGGAAGCCGATCGACGACCTGCTGGTGCGTGCGACCTATTCGACGGGCTTCCGCGCGCCGAACATCGCCAACATGTACGGCGGCACCTCGCAGACCTTCGACGCCTACACCGATCCGTGCGACAGCAGCTTCGGTTCGGCCTCGCGCAACCCGTCGGTTGCCGCGGCCTGCGGTGCACGTGGCGTTCCGGCGAACTTCCGCCAGATCACCTCGGGCGGCGCACAGTCGACCGGCCCGGGCACCCAGTCCTACAGCGCCTTCGAGTCGGGTTCCAACCCGGAACTGCAGCCGGAAACCTCCAAGACCTGGACTGCTGGCCTGGTCTACAGCCCGAACTTCGTGCAGGGCCTGGACGTCAGCCTGGACTGGTGGAAGATCCGCATCGACAACGTGATCGCCGCCGAGTCGGTGACCTCGATCCTCAACCAGTGCTACGTGCTGGGCGTGGCGTCGGCGTGTGACCGCTTCAGCCGTGGCACCGACGGCCGCACCGTCAACCAGGTGGTCGACGTTACCCGCACCCTGATCAACGGTGGTTACCAGGAAACCGCAGGTTACGACCTGGGCATCAAGTACCGCCTGCCGGAGTTCTCCTTCGGCAAGATCGTGGTTGACTGGAAAACCACCTACGTCGATTACCTCGAGTACAAGCGCGACAACGAAGCCGAGACCCCGGTCGAGCAGCACACCAGCTGGGCAACCGGCGACTGGGGTGCGAACTTCCGCGTCCGTTCGAACCTGAATGTCGATTGGAGCCTGGGCAACCTGGGCGTGAACTGGGCGGTGCGTTACTACTCGAGCATGAAGGAGCCGTGCTCCTACGACACCGAGTGCAACCTGCCTGACTTCAGCTCGTCCTACACCCTGGGCCAGCCGACCCGCAAGGTCGGTTCGAACACCTTCCACGATGTGCAGGTGCGTTACACCCTGCCGTGGCAGGCTACGGTCTCGGTCGGTGCCAACAACGTGTTCAACCACGAAGGCCCGGTCATGTACAGCCAGCCGAACTCGAGCTTCTCGTACTACGGTGGCTTCGACATCGGTCGTTACTACTACATGAAGTACACCCAGCGCTTCTGATCCATCGAAGCGTGACAGCAGAAAGAGGAGGGCGGGCCGCAAGGTCCGCCCTTCTTGTTTGAGCGCTGCACCGACTGGGTAGATCCACGCCATGCGTGGATGAACGTTCCGGCACAACGGCACCACGAAAAAAGGCAGGCCACCCGGCCTGCCTTTCATCCCCTGCGCACCCGCCTGCCGCTACGCCTCAGGCGTCGCTGGGCACCAGCCCCATCAGGCTGTTGGCGTGCTCGCGCCACTGCGGCAGCTTGTTCAGCACACCGGCGCGCTGCAGATACTCCTCATCCACCGGATCGCCGTTGACCAGTGCCAGTGCCACGTGCACCGCACCGGTCACCCAGAAGCTGCGGGTGTTGGCGCGCTGCGGCTGCAGATGGAACGCCACCGCCTCGATGATCGGCATCGGCAGGCCCCACAGGCCCAGCAGATAGGCGCCGGCTTCGGCATGGCCGGGACGGTCGTCGTCCGCCAGTTCGGGTTCGCTGCGTTCGTTGCGCACGCCCGGCAGCAGCAGGCCGATGTCGGCCAGCAGTGCGGCGGTGGCACCGAGTTCGGCACTGGAGTCGGGCAGCAGGCGTGCGGCCAATCGCGAGGCCATCAAGGCACGCTGCTGCAGCGAGTTGCGCTCGGCGCCGGACAAGGTCGGCGCGGAGAACACTTCACTGGCCAGCACCAGGTCACGCAGCGTGGCCAGGCCCAGCCGGGTCACGGCCGTGCGCAGGTCGGCGATGGTGCGGCCTTGGCTGAAGAACGCCGAATTGGAAAGCTGCAGCACCTTTGCTGCAATTGCAGGGTCGGCGGCGACCAGCTTGGCGACATCGGCGCTGTCGGCGTCGTCGTCATGTTCCAGTGCCTGGGTCAGGCTCAGGTACAGATGCGGCGGCGAAGGCAGCTTCTCGATGCGGCCGATGGCATCGCGCAGGCGCGGGCTGTCCAGCACTTCGCGCAGCTCTTCCAGGCTGGTCAATGCTTCCAGCAGCACTTCCGGTGCCAACGGCAAGGGCAGGAAGCGATGGGCGACACCGATCAGGCGCGCCGGCGGCGGCCGGTTGCCATGCTGTGCATCGACAAGTGCGATGCGGATGGTCTCCGGGCGCAAGGTGCGGATCTGTCCCAGCAGCGTGGTCGCGTTGAGATCGGGCAACTGCGGGCAGACGATCACCGCGTCCACGCCCTGGGTGGCGACCGCGGTCATCGCGGTATGGCCATCGGTGGCGGTCAACGGCTGCCAGTCTTCCCCAAGATCGGCAATGAATTCGGTCAGCTCAGCCGGCAGGCTGGCTGTATCCCCAACAAGCAGAATACGCACGACACATTCCCCTGGCTGTCTCGACGGTCGATGTCGAAGACGTGTGAAGTGACGCAATTTACCTAATACGGCGGCAAAGGTGATGTGCCGCCGTCATGAAACGTGACCCGCATCGCTCCGACGCCGTGCGCCGGAGCAATGCTGTTCAGTCTCAGGCCTTGCTGTCGAGGTGGCGCTGGTGCGCCTCGATCAGGATCTGCTTGGCCTCAGCCGCGCCGCCCCAACCGTCCAGCTTGACCCACTTGCCCTTCTCCAGGTCCTTGTAGTGCTCGAAGAAGTGACCGATGCGCTCCAGCCAGTGGCTGGACACCTGCTCGATGTCTTCCACGTGCGCGTAGCCGCCGAACACCTTGGTCACCGGTACGGCCAGGATCTTCTCGTCGCTGCCTGCCTCATCGCTCATCTTCAGCACGCCGACCGGACGGCAACGCACCACCGAACCCGGGACCAGCGGCAGCGGCAGCACCACCAGCACGTCGGCCGGATCGCCGTCGCCGCACAGGGTGCTCGGCACGTAGCCGTAGTTGCAGGGGTAGCGCATCGGGGTCGACAGGATGCGGTCGACGAAGATCGCGCCGGTTTCCTTGTCCACTTCGTACTTCACCGGCTCGGAATCCTTCGGGATCTCGATGATGACGTTGATTTCTTCCGGCGGGTTCTTGCCGGGCGAGACGAGTTCCAGGCCCATGGTGTGCTCCAGGTGGGGGTGTAGACGGATAGCTCTCCATTTTATGCCTTTGCCGGTCGCTGTGCAGGGTAGGGCGCTGACGGGCCGTCGCGGTGGCCGATGACCGGTCAGGACGGGGTATCCCGATGGGGACGGGCCGGCGACCGGAGCAGGCTGGAATCCCGAACCGAGGAGACCTGCAATGAACTGGAACCGTTGGCGCTGCGGCGTTCTGCTGCTGCTTGTCCCGCTGACCGCGCTGGCGCGCGGGACGCATGTCGACCTGATCGACTCCCCAACCGAGCAAGCTTCCTGGGACAGGGCCTATGCGCTGGAGGGCGCGCTTGCCCAGGCATTCGACCGTCTGTGCGCCGATACCTTCTGCGAAGGCGATTACAGCAACTACCGGGTGCTGGAGTTCCGCTGCGCGGTGCTGGCCCACCGGGGAACGGTGCAGCGCTGCGTCTGGGTGCTGGCGGCCAGCGAACTGGCGGTGCACCCCGACACAGGGCAGGTCCAGGTCGACAACGGCCACTGGACCTGCCCGGTGGAGATGCAGCCCGGGGTGCCGGTTGAAGCCTTCTTTACCTCGCTGGAGGCGCCGGATGGCCTGATGGCGCCGCTGCCTGGGCTCGATCATGGTCTGTTCGAGGTGCTGCCTGATTGCCTGCAGAGGAGGGGCGCCTGATGCGTGCTTTCCCGGGACGATGGCTGCTCTGTGGTCTGCTGCTGGCCGGAACCGCGCAGGCGGCGCCGGCGTTCGTGGACGCCCGTGACTACCCCGATCCCGCGACCGGCCGGGAGCGCTTCCTCGCTGCCGAGCGGATGCTGGTGCGTGGGTTCGATGATATCTGTGGCGACACGTTCTGCGAGGGGCAGTACTACAACCTGTGGGCCATGCGCCTGCGCTGCTCGGTGGAGCGCGCGACAGGCGTGGTCGCCAGCTGCGTCTGGACCTTCGCTGGCAGCGAAACCTGGGTGCAGAAGGACGGCCGGATCGACGTCGACCATGGCACCTACGCCTGCACGCTGCCGCTGGCGCCTGCAACCCGGCTGGAGGAGCTGCTCCAGGTCTGGCAGGCGTCCGGGCATGAGGCGATTGATGCCCCGTTGCCCGGCACAACCACGAGCGTCTATGACGGCCTGACAGACTGTCTCTGATGCAGGGGGTCGTAATGCAAACGTGATTTATTCGCATTAACGGAGTAGCATGCGCGCCGCCCCCGTCTGTCCCGTCGCCGCGCATGTCCTCCAACGCCGTCACCCTGACCGAACTGCTGATCCGCGAACGATCGGCACTGCTGCGGCGCGTGCAGCGCATTCTCGGTGGCGACAGCGGGGCGGAAGACGTGATCCAGGCGGTCTGGTTCAAGGCGCGCGGGGTCGACAACAGCCAGAGCATCGACAATCCGCGCGCCTATCTCTATCGATTGGCCATCAACCTCGCCACCGACCATGGCCGCGAATCGACGCGGCGCAACCGCCTGCTGGCCGAGCACTACCTGTGGCAGGAGGACGAGCAGATTTCCACGGAGGAGCAGGTGATGGCGCAGGATGAGTTGCAGCGCGTGCTCGATGCCGCCGGCCACCTGCCCGAGCCGACGCGTACCATCTTCCATCTCAATCGCCTGCAGGGCCTGACCCAGGCCGACATCGCCCGACGCCTCGGGGTGTCGGTGACCACGGTGGAGAACCACGTACGCACTGCGCTGCAGCGGCTTGCCTGGGCACGCAGCGGTCGATGAACGATCCGGCTTGGGGGCGCACACCCGCCGTGCGTCTTGATTCGCAGGCCGCCCATGCGGTCTAGTCCTTCCGCCCACCTCTGATCGTGTCCCCCGCCAGCCGATGAGCCCGCCCCCGACACCCCGCAGCACCGCTGATGATGCCGTGGCCGAACAGGCCAGGGACTGGATCGTGTGCCTGGCGTCCGGCGATATCAGCGACGCGCGCATGGATGCGTTCGAGCGCTGGCTGGCCGAGCCTGCGAATCGGCGTTCATTCGAGCATGAGCGCATGCTGTGGCGCAGTGTGGGTCCGCGTCCGGTCGCCATCGAACGCAGGCAGGCAGCGCGTCGCCCGCGGCGGCTGCGTTGGGCCATGGCCACCGCCGCTGCGCTGGCATTGCTGGTGGTCTGGCCCGATACCTGGTTGCGCCTGCAGGCGGATCATCGCAGCGACCACCGCGTGCAGGATGTGCATCTGCCCGATGGCAGCCGTGCCGTGCTCGATGCCAACAGTGCGATCGCCGTGCACTTCGATGACCAGCGTCGTCGCATTGAACTGCTGCGTGGCCGTGCCTGGTTCTATGTGGCGCCTGATGCGCAGAGGCGCTTCAGCGTCGCGGCTGGCAACGGTGTGGTGGAAGACATCTCCACCGCATTCACGGTCGCCCACGTTGCCGCCGGGGTGGAGACCGAAGTCGGACAGGGCCGCGTACGCGTGGCCAGTCCGGTCGATGGCGGCTGGACCTATCTGCAGGTGGGGCAACGTGCGGGCTATGGCGAGCATCGAAGCGTGCAGCGCCTGACCGACGTTGCCGCAGACAGCGTCGGTGCCTGGCGACAGGGCGAGCTGCTGCTGGAGCAGGCCAGCGTGACCGATGCCGTGCACGAGGTCGGTCGCTATCGCGCAGGGCCTACGTTCGTGCGCGGCAATCTCCAGGCGCTTCCAGCCGTCAGCGCGGCGCTGCGCGTCGATCATCCGGAGCAGGCACTGGACGCGCTGGCGGCCACCGCCGGCCTGCAGGTCACCCGCCTGCCACTGGGTGTGGCAATCGTCCACCGGTAACGCCACGCCATCCGCGGATGCAGCGGCTGCATCGCATCCGTCTTGGGGATCGCACGCCGCCACGCGTCTCATCCACGAACGTACCCGCCGCCGCCACGTACGTCGTTGGGTCCGCGCATGCGCGGATGATGCCGCGCCCGCGGCCACGCTCCTCTGACAGGTTCCCCCATGTACGAATTCCGCCGCCCGGGCCGCTCACCGCGCCCGTCCCGTCTGTGCATCGCGCTGCTGGCCGCCGGCTTGGCAACCGCCACCCCCACCGTGATGGCGCAGTCCAGCACCGCTGGCCCGGCTGCGGTACAGCACTTCGATATTCCCGACCAACCGCTGGACGATGCACTGCGCGCCTACATGCGCCAGTCCGGTGTGCAGGTGGTCTATCCGAGCACGCTGGCCAAGGGCGTGATCTCGCAACCGGTCAGCGGCACGCTGTCAGCCGACGAGGCCCTAGCACGTCTGCTGCGCGGCAGTGGCCTGAGCGTGCGCCGGGTAAGCGCCGATGCGGTGACGCTGGAGGTCGCTGCGGCGGGCCAGACGGGCGGTGTGATCGTCACCGATACCCTCAGCGTGGCCGGAGACCGCGTGCAGGGCGGCGCGGCCAGCGATGAAGCACGCCTGCTCGACAGCTACCGCAGCGTGGGTTCGACCACCAGCATCGGCCGCGTCGCACTGGAGCGGTTCCGCGGCACCTCCAACGGCGACATCGTCAAGGGCGTGGCCGGTGTTACCGCGGGCGATCCCCGTGTGGGCAATGGCTTCGACGTCAACATCCGCGGCATCCAGGGCCAGAGCCGGGTGCCGGTCATCATCGACGGTGGCCAGTCCAGCATGGACACCTACCGTGGCTATGCCGGCCAGTCGCAGCGCACCTACCTCGACCCCGACCTGATCTCGCGGCTGACCATCACCAAGGGCCCGAGCCTGCAGGCCAATGCCTCCGGCGGTATCGGTGGCGTGGTCGAAATGGAAACGCTGAATGTCGATGACGTGCTGCGCGAGGGGCGCGATGTCGGCGTACGCTTGCGCGGGGGACTGGCCAACGGCAGCGCCAACAACCTGCCCGGCTACGAGGCCGTGCCGCGCAGCGATCGCAGCGCCACCGGCAGCCAGTTCTTCAACGTGGCCGCCGCCGGGCACTGGGATCGCTTCGACCTGGTGGCCGCCTATGCGTACCGAGACAACGGCAATTACTTCTCCGGCAGCAAGGGCTACGACGATTTCCCGCAGACCCGTCGCACCCTGGCCCCGCTGAACCCGCCGCGCACCGAAGTGTTCAACACGTCCTCGCGTTCGAAATCGACCCTGCTCAAGGGCACCTGGCGCATCGACGACGCGCAGACGCTGGAAGCCGGCTATCGTCGCTATGAAGGCACCGCTGGCGAGATCATGGCCTCGCAGATCATCCGCGTTGAACGTGACCGCATCCCGCAATGGGATCCAGGCCACGTCGACATGGACAGCTACAGCCTGCGCTACCGGTTCAACCCGGACAGCGAGCTGATCGACCTGCGCGTCAACGCGTGGTACACCGACGCCGACAGCGTGATGTACAACAGCCTGACCGGCATTACCCCGTGGTACTTCGACCGCCGTACCGAGTGGTACGACGCGCCCAGCTTCAGCGGCAATCCCGGCTACAAGGATGCCTACCGCAACCCGTTGCGGCAGAAACGCTTCGGTCTGGACGCCAGCAACACCTCGGTGTTCGACAGCAGTGCCGGCCGCTTCACCCTCGACTACGGCCTGTCCTACAGTGATGAAGACATCGCCCCGGGCAGCTCCGGCCCGATCATGCACGACGACCTGGTCAACAACCGCTTCCTGCGCAATGCCGAGCGCAAGGAATACAGCGCGGTGGCGTCGCTGAAGTGGGCGCCGGACGAACACTGGGAGATGCTGCTGGGCGGGCGCTGGAACCGCGTGGACGTGCATGACCGCAACCGCCTCGCCACGCCGGACGGATACGAAGTCCAGGGCCAGTACCGCTACACCGAGCTGCTCAACGGCAATCCCAAGCTGCCGTCGTGGCGGGCCAAGCGCATCGCGCTGCTGAACTGGTATCCCGACGCGAACGGCAACTTCACCCAGGCGTCGCTGCTGGCCTCGCCGTACAAGAAGGGCACCGTCGGCGACATCGGTGGCTGGAACTTCTATGACGCTGATGCTGCAGAGGATCTGAAAGTGCCGGTGAGCTGGACCTGGTCGCAGCCGATCCGCCGCCGTGACAGCGCATTCTCGCCGACCGCCAGCGTGGCCTTCCGTTTCAGCGAAGACAGCATGGTCTACCTGAAGTACGCCGAAGGCACCAAGCTGCCGAGCCTGTTCGAGACCACGCTCGGCCTGTTCACTGCGGCCAAGCCGGTGGACGAACTCAAGCCCGAGCGCGCGCACAGCTGGGAACTGGGCGCCAGTACGATCCAGCACGACCTGTTCACTGCCGGTGACCGCCTGGCGCTGAAGCTGGCGTACTTCGATACCCGCATCGATGACCTGATCACCCGCGACTACCGCACGTTGTCGGCCGGCCTGATCCGCAACGTCGACCGTTTCAAGGTGTCGGGCATGGAGTTCCAGTCCAGCTATGACAGCGGCAAGGTGTTTGCCGATCTGTCGGCGCACTACTACTTCAAGGCCAAGACCTGCGCGCCGGACATCGCTGCCGAACGCCGCGCGTACGGCGTCCAGCGCAGGATCGAGGAACTGATCGGCACGCCGGACTGCGTGGATGGTGGCTTCGAAGGTTCCTACAGCAACACCCAGAACCCGCCGCGCTACATGGTCAACCTGACCCTGGGTTCGCGACTGTTCGACGAGCGCCTGACCTTCGGCACCCGCGTGGTCCACAACGCCGGCCCGATCAGCAAGCTGGACAAGGAGTGGAACGTCGGGTTGTCGGCGATCCAGCAGTTGTACCGGCCGACCACGCTGGTGGATCTGTTCGCGAGCTGGAGTTTCAACGACCAGCTGTCGGTGGAAGCGAACGTGGACAACGTGACCGACCGCTACTACCTGGACCCGTTGGCCCTGGGCGTGATGCCGGCTCCGGGCCGGACCGCGCGATTGGCCTTTACCTGGAAGTACTGATCGGCGGGGTCGGATCCCTTTCCTGTGGAAAGGGCTCTGACCCCATCGGGTCCGGCCATCCACGCATGGCGTGGATCCACCGAACAACCGGTAGCGCCGGGCCATGCCCGGCGAGCGATTACAGCCCGGTCGCCGCCTTCACCGCCGCTTCGTGCAGCGCTTCGTTCAGTTCGTCGACCACGGTGGTCCAGGCTGCATCAGCCTGCAGCGATTCGGCCAGGAACTGGCGCTGGGCCTCGTTCCAGTAAGGGGCATCGGCCACTTCCACACCGGCGGCCAGCTGGTGGTCGGCGATGAACCGGGCAATGCCCTCGGCACTGGCATCCAGACCCAGCTGCAGGAACAGGTTGGTCATGCGCGGTTCGGTGGTGATCATCGGTGGGGTCCTGGCAATGGAAAGGAACCTGCATTATCGACGCAAGCAGGGTTGGGGGAACCCTCGCCGGGATCGTCTACAGGGGGACGCTTTCCCTGGCACTCCCGATGACCGTTCAGACATCCCTCGAAGACAGCCGCAGCGTGCGGCTGAAGGCCGCCACCCGCGAAAGCCATGGCGCCCTCGACAAGCGCATCATGGCCGGCGACATCTTTGCCGACCGCAGCAATTTCGCTCGCTTCCTGCGCGTGCAGTACCGCTTCCACCGCAGCATCGACGCGTTGTACGCCAGCCCTGCGCTGGACGCATTGCTGCCGGACCTGGCTGAACGTCGCCGCCTGCAGCAGGTACGCAGCGACCTGCAGGACCTGGAGCAAGCGCTGCCGGGCGAGGACATCATCGCACTCGGGAATGACCTGCCGCTGCCGACTGCATTGGGCTGGTTGTATGTCGCGGAAGGTTCCAACCTGGGTGGCACCGTGCTCTACAAGATGGCGGCTGTGCTCGGCCTGGATCGTGATTTCGGTGCGCGCCACCTGGCGGCACATCCTGATGGGGCCGCGCGGCACTGGCGCGAGTTCACTGCAGCACTGGATGCAGTGGTGCTGTCGCCGGCGCAGGAGCAGGAAGTGATCGATGCCGCCGATGCCGCGTTCCGCAGCGTACACGGCCATGTCGAAGTGGAGTTTTCCTGATGTCCCAGCACTGCCCGCTGGCGCGCGATTGATGCGCTGGCTCTGGTTCGCGCTCGGCTGGCTGATGGTCGCGCTGGGGGTGATCGGCGCGCTGCTGCCAGTCATGCCGACCACCATCTTCCTGATCCTGGCGGTGGGCTGCTTCGCGCGCAGTTCGCCCAGGTTCGAACAGCGGCTGCTTTCCCATCCGCGCTACGGCCCGTCGCTGCGCCTGTGGCGTGAGCAGGGCGCGGTATCGCGCAAGGGCAAGGTGTTTGCCAGCGCGGGCATGGCGGTGGGATTTGCGATGTTCTGCTGGGGTGCACACCCGTCCTGGCGCCTGCTGCTGGGCGTTGGCCTGTTCTTTGCGGTCAGTGCCGGCTATGTCCTGAGTCGACCGGCGCCACGTTTCGATCCTGCGCCGCTGGTGGGCGTGGACGATGCCGCCGATCCGCGCGCTGCCCGCCGTCGCACCACCTCTTCCGATTCCAATGGAACCTCTGACGATGCTGCCTGCTGATCTGGCCCCCATGACCGCCCCCGCACTGACCCCCTGGGGCATGTACCTGGCTGCCGATGTGGTGGTGAAGGGCGTGATGATTGCCCTGGCTGTAGCCTCGCTGGCCACTTGGACCGTGCTGCTGGCCAAGGGCTGGGAACTGGCCCGGCAGGCGCGCGCATTGCGCCTCGCACGAAGCCGGCTGCTGTCGGCACCCAGCCTGCCGGTTGCAGGCGGCGAGCCCGCACTGCAGCAGAGCATCGCCGCCGCCATGCTGGATGCTGCGCGCACCGAGCTGCATCTGTCGCAGGAACTTGATCACCGCGAGGGGATCAAGGAGCGGGTGGCGTCACGACTGGAGCGCCTGGAACTGGAGACCGCACGCAACCAGCGTCGTGGCATCGGCGTGCTTGCCAGCATTGGCGCAGTGGCGCCCTTCGTGGGCCTGTTCGGCACCGTGTGGGGCATCATGAACAGCTTCATCGGCATCGCCCACAGCAACACCACCAACCTTGCCGTGGTTGCGCCAGGCATTGCCGAAGCGCTGCTGGCTACCGCGCTCGGTCTGGTCGCAGCGATCCCGGCGGTACTGGTGTACAACCACTTCACCCGGGTGCTGGCGGGCCTGCGCGGCCTGCTGGGCGATCTGTCCGCAGCTGTGCAGCAACTGGTGTCGCGTGATCTGGATCGGGCTGCACGCCGTGCACCGGCAGGCACGCTGCGTGCAGTGAACTGAGGCACGGCATGGCGATCAGGACCGCATCCGGACCCGATGACACCCCGGAAGAAGCCCACGAGATCAATGTCACGCCCTTCATCGACGTGATGCTGGTGCTGTTGATCATCTTCATGGTGGCCGCGCCGTTGGCTACGGTGTCGGTGCCCGTGCAGCTCCCCGCCAGCAGCGCACAGGCGACGCCGGTAGAAAATGCGCCGGTGTATGTGACCGTGCAGGCCGACCTGTCGCTGCGGGTGGGCGAGGCGCCGGTGGCAAGCGATGGCCTCGCCAACGCGCTGCGCTCGGCAACGCATGGCGATACGTCGCAGCGTCTCTATCTGCGTGCCGATCAGCGCGTCTCCTATGGAGACCTGATGGCGACGCTGGACGCATTGCGCAGTGCCGGTTACCTGAAGGTCGCCCTGGTCGGGTTGGAGCAGGGCGCTCGATGAGCGGGCTGCAGCGCTGGGCAGCCAGCCTGGCGATCGTACTGCTGGCACATGCGGTGCTGATCGGTACGCTGTGGTGGTGGGCGTCGCGCACGCCGCCGGTCGTAGCAGTGGCACCTCCTGCCGCCTTGATGCTGGAATTGGCTCCCGCCGCGCAGGCGCCGCCGGTACCGCCGCGCGCGCTGCCCGCCGGACCGTTGCAGCAGGAGCAGCAGCGGCGCGTGACCATGCCGAAGCAACACGAACAGATCAAAGCGCCGGCGCTGCCACAAGGGGAACTTGCGGCCCCGGTCGAGCCAGCTGCGAAGCCGACAGAGGACGCTGCGGACGCCAACGTCGATCGCACGCTGGCGCCGCCGGACGTTCCTGCACAGGCAGCAGCACGTTACGCTGCACCGCGTACCACCGCTGGCGAACGCAGCAGTGCCAACGCCACCTGGCAGGGGTTGCTGCTGGGACACCTGCAACAGCATCGGCGCTATCCACGCCAGTCCGAACGGTTGCGCCAGCAGGGCGTGGCCTATGTGCGCTTTGCCGTTGCCCGCGACGGCCGTGTGTCGGCGCCGCGCATCGAGCGCAGCAGTGGCTTCGCACTGCTCGACCAGGAGACACTGGACACCGTGCAGCGCGCCAGCCCGGTGCCGGTGCCGCCGGCCGATGTGGCCGGCGACCCGGTGGAAGTGATGGTGCCGGTGGCGTTCTACCTGCGCGGACGGTGATCGGCGGCGGGTCTGCACAGCACCTTCGACGGGCGGGCCCATCTACATCTGCCAAGTGATCATGGGGGCGGAGATCATCGTCCTTCAGTTGAGACGATCGACATCGTGTTGCAGTGAATTCTGACCTCAACAGCCGGGTTTTCTCGGTACAGCACGCTGGATTCGGCGCGCAGACTGGAACTCCACTCAACGCTGGAGAGTTCCGATGCGGGCAGTCACCGTATTGTTGATTGTGGGGATTGCTGGTGTTTCCTGTTCCTTGGAGGCGGCGCCGGTGAAATCACCCTATGTTGATCTGGGCAACTATTCGAAGGAAACATCTGACTTTCCCGAAATAGCCAGAGCGATAGGAAAGAGCTTCAGCAGGGAGTGTGCAAAGCGCGCCTGCACCAATTCTCTGGGTGAGTATCGTCCCGTCCATTTCCGTTGTTCCGCCGATATGCGTTCCGGGGAAATTGCTGTTTGCCACTGGGTATTTGTCGCCATGAAGCTGGAAATGACTCCGGCGACAGGAGCTACGCACGGGGCGGCAACGACGTATGACTGCGTTTTGCCGGGGCTCACCCGAGTGGGCGCTGTCGAGCTGGCAACCGGGCTACGGAGGCACGATCCGCTGCATGTTCCATTGCCTGGAATCAATAAGTCGCTGTGGAGTCTGAGCAGGGACTGTGTGCCAGGGAGGCTGGGATGAATGGCGCATTGTTGGTTGCAGCAACCCTCGGACTCATTCTGTCATCGATTGCCCAGGCACAACCCGCCTATGTCGATGCGCGTAACTATCCTGCTCCTGGCATGGGGGTCGCCGCGTTCGATCGGCTGGAGGAAAGGTGGCTCGAAGGCTTTGACGTTGCCTGTGGTGATGCGCTCTGCAACGGTGTTTATGACTATCAGCGCCCCTTCAAGATCAGCTGTTCGGTGCGTTCCGCTGACGGGATTCTGAAGAGTTGTCATTGGGCGATTGTGGGGACCGTCGAACGAATTGATCCCGAGGCCGGCACGTCTGAATACGAAGTTCGATCGGTCATCTGTGAAATCCCTTTGGTTGCAGACACTCCGCTGCAGGTGTTGTTGGCAACCGCGGATGATGAAGATCCGTTCGATGATCCGCTACCTGGTGGAGAGCTAAGTGCCTACTGGGGTATCGCCGATTGCGTGGGACCGGGTCTTTCGGAGAGCTATGGCCAGCGGCGCGTTCGGTAGGCGGTAAGGAGCGTGGTTCCAAGGCGGCGATGGTGCCTGCGGCGGCAGCTATTGCATGGGCGCTGCGACTGACGACCATTGACATGGCCGTCAGTCGCAGACCTGTTACAACAGCGGCACCAGCAACAACGCCACGATGTTGATGATCTTGATCAGCGGGTTGATCGCCGGGCCGGCAGTATCCTTGTACGGATCACCCACGGTGTCGCCGGTCACTGCCGCCTTGTGCGCCTCGCTGCCCTTGCCGCCGAAGTGGCCATCCTCGATGTACTTCTTGGCGTTGTCCCAGGCACCGCCGCCGGTGGTCATCGATATGGCCACGAAGAGCCCGGTGACGATCGTGCCGATCAGCAGGCCGCCCAGCGCGCGTGGCCCCAGCAGCAGGCCGACCACCACCGGCACGGCGACCGGCAGCAGCGACGGCACGATCATTTCGCGGATCGCCGAGCGGGTCAGCATGTCCACCGCCTTGTCGTACTGCGGCTTGGCGGTGCCCTGCATGATGCCGGGGATTTCGCGGAACTGCCGCCGCACTTCCTCCACCACCGCGCCGGCCGCGCGACCGACCGCTTCCATCGCCATCGCGCCGAACAGGTAGGGAATCAGGCCGCCGATCAGCAGGCCGATGATCACCGTGTGGTCGCTGAGGTCGAAGCGGAACTCCTGGCCGGGATTGGCCGCCTGCAGGTTGTGCGTGTAATCGGCGAACAACACCAGCGCGGCCAGTGCTGCCGAACCGATGGCATAGCCCTTGGTGACTGCCTTGGTGGTGTTGCCCACCGCATCGAGCGGATCGGTGATGTCGCGGATCTCCGAGGGCAGTTCGGCCATCTCGGCGATGCCACCGGCGTTGTCGGTGATCGGCCCGTAGGCGTCGAGTGCGACGATCATGCCCGCCATCGACAGCATCGCGGTGGCGGCGATTGCGATGCCGTACAACCCGGCCAGCGCGTGCGCGCCCCAGATCGCCACACAGACGGCGATAACCGGCAGCGCCGTGGACTTCATCGAGATGCCGAGGCCGGCGATGATGTTGGTGCCGTGGCCGGTGGTCGAGGCCTGCGCCACGTGCTGCACCGGCTTGTACTGGGTGCCGGTGTAGTACTCGGTGATCCATACGATCAGGCCGGTCAACACCAGGCCGATCAACGCACAGCCGTAGAGTGCGACAGGGCCATGCACGTTGTCTGCCATGAGTCCTGTGGTGATCGGATAGAACGCGATCGCTGCCAGCACACCGGAGACGATCACGCCCTTGTACAGCGCGCCCATGATCGAGCCACCGGGCTTCACCTTCACGAACAGCGCGCCGATGATCGAAGCGATGATCGAAACACCGCCCAGCACCAGCGGATACAGCACCGCATTGGCACCGGCCTCGGCCAGCATCAGGCTGCCCAGCAGCATGGTGGCGATCACGGTGACCGCATAGGTTTCAAACAGGTCGGCGGCCATGCCGGCGCAGTCGCCGACGTTGTCGCCGACGTTGTCGGCGATCACCGCCGGGTTGCGCGGGTCGTCCTCGGGAATGCCGGCTTCGACCTTGCCGACCAGATCGGCGCCGACATCGGCCCCCTTGGTGAAGATGCCGCCTCCCAGGCGCGCGAAGATCGAGATCAGCGATGAGCCGAAGGCCAGGCCGACCAGTGCATGCAGTGCCTGTTCCATCGGCAGGCCCAGCCGCAGCAGCAGTGCGTAGTAGCCGGCCACGCCGAGCAGGCCCAGGCCGACCACCAGCATGCCGGTGATCGCACCGCCGCGGAACGCAACGTCCATCGCCGCACTGATGCCATGGCGCGCGGCCTCTGCAGTGCGTACGTTGGCGCGCACCGACACGTTCATGCCGATGTAGCCCGCTGCGCCGGACAGCACCGCACCGACCGCGAAGCCGATCGCGGTGTACCAGCTCAGGAAGATGCCGACCAGCACGAACAGCACCACGCCGGCGATGCCGATGGTCAGGTACTGGCGGTTGAGGTAGGCGCGCGCGCCTTCCTGGATGGCCGTGGCGATGGCGACCATGCGTTCATTGCCGGTGGGTTGGCGCAGGATCCAGCGCGCCGAGACGATTCCGTACAGGATCGCGAGAATGGCGCAGCCCAGCGCCAATGACAGCCCGTGACGTTCCAGCATTGGACCCCTCCGCAAAATGGATGGACAAGCATCCAGTGGCGATGAACTGCACCACGAGGGGGACGACGGGCTGCAGCCTGGAACCAACCCGTACCGACCTTGGTGGTCGTCCGACGTATGGCGGTGTTCAGCATTCCCTGGTGTCCGCAGTATGCGTGCACCCGCGCCCGGATGGTAGCGCCGGGCCGCGCCCGGCGAGCGCAGCGGCTGCTCGATGGATGCGCCTTTGCACCCCGTTAAGCCAACCTCTGCAAGCCTGCGCGCAGTCCTGTCGGAGAATCCCCATGCGCCTGTCCCTGTTGATGCTTGCCGTTCTGGCCCCGGCCCTGCCTGCCTTCGCGGCGGAAGCACCCGAACTGCAGCGCGCGGTCGGTGCACCGCAGGCGGTCGGCGCGGTGCATACGCTGCGGCAGATTCCCGAGGCCTGTGCCCGCCTGGAAGGCGCGTTCACCGGCCAGGCCGCGGAGCCCTATCGTTTCTCGGCGGTGCGCACCAGCGAGCAGTGCCAGCCGCGCGCCCGCTTTGTCGACTACGCCAAGGCACAACCGAGCGCCGACAAGGGCTGGAAGCTCAATGATGTGATCCGGGTTCCGAATGCGGCCTGCCCGGCGCAGCAGGCGGTGGTGCGCGTGTGGCGTCTGCCGGTGAACAACGCGCAGGCGCTGGATGGGCAGGGCCAGTCGCGCATCTATCTGGAAGAAGCCAAGAAGCAGGCCGCCGCCGGCAAGATCCCGCAGGTGACGATGTTCGCCGCGCAGCTGCAGATGGAAGGCAAGGCCTGCAATTGAGGCCAAGCATCCACGCATGGCGTGGATCTACTGCAAGGGAGACCTAGGTAGTGCCGGCCGCTGGCCGGCAACCCATTGATCAATCCGCAAGCCTCGCTCCACGCGCCACCAGCAGTTCGCGCAGTGCCGATCGGTGGCAGTGCGCTGCATCCTCGCAATAGCAGCCCACCGCGATATCGCTGTGCTGCGACAGCGCGGCCAGCAGGTCCAGCGCGTGCGCGGCATCGGGTGTCTTCATTTCGACCTTGTAGTGACGGAAGAACGCCGTCCAGTCGGCGGCGGTCTTCGCCTCGTGCGCCTGTTTCACCAGCTCCGCGCTGGGAGACAGCGTAGGAAACCAGACGTCGTACCAGTCCTGCTTCGCGAACTCGCTGCGCGGCACACCGCGCGGCGGGCGCCGCACAGTGCCGATGCGCAGGCCTTCACCGGGCGCTCGCGGTGAGCCAAGTCGAACAACACGCAACGCCATGGCATTCCTCCCGAAAAGGGGACGGAGGGGTCAGCCTTCGAACGCTGGCAGTTTCTGCTTCACCGCGACGTTCTTCAGCGTCACGTACTTCGGCAGGCCATTGCTACCGTAGGGCAGCGGTGCTTCGCCCTTGATCAACGGCTGCAGGTAGGCGCGCGCCTTGGCCGTGATGCCGAATCCATCGCGGCGGATGAAGCTGGCCGGCATCTTCTTTTCATGGTTGGCGATCTTCGACAGCGGTGCGGCTTCGATCTTCCAGCGATACGGCGCATCGCTGCTGCGCACGATCACCGGCATCACCCCGTTCTGGCCCTTCAGCGCCAGCTGCACAGCGGCCTTGCCCACCGCCTGGGCCTGTTCCCAGTCGGTTTTGCTGGCCAGGTGGCGGGCCGATCGCTGCAGATAGTCGGGCAGGGCCCAGTGCACCTTCAGCCCCAGCTGGTCCTTGACCCGCCCGGCCAGATGCGCGGCCACGCCGCCCAGCTGCGAATGGCCGAAGGAGTCCTTGCCGCCGCCGGCGTCGGCGACGAAGCGGCCATCGGCGGTGGCGATGCCTTCCGACGCCACCACCACGCAGTAGCCCACGCGTGCCACCACGGCCTTGACCTTGGCCAGGAACGCGGCCTCGTCATAGGCGCGCTCGGGCAGCAGGATGATGTGCGGGGCGTCGTCCTCGCCGGTGCCGGCCAGGCCGGCGGCTGCAGCCAACCAACCGGCGTGGCGGCCCATCGCCTCGTAGATGAAGACGCGGGTGGAGGTCTCGGCCATGGCCGCCACGTCCAACGCCGCTTCGCGCACGGACACGGCCGTGTACTTGGCCGCCGAGCCGAAGCCGGGGCAGGTGTCGGTCACCGCCAGGTCGTTGTCGATGGTCTTGGGCACGCCGATGCAGGTCAGGTCGTAACCGGAGCTTTTTGCCAGCTGCGATACCTTCAGGGCGGTGTCCGCCGAGTCGTTGCCGCCGTTGTAGAGGAACCAGCGCACGTCGTGGGCGCGCAGGACCTCCAGCAGGCGGTCGTAACGGGCACGGTCGGCCTCCAGTGATTTCAGCTTGACCCGGCACGAGCCGAACGCGCCGCCGGGGGTGTGGGCAAGGGCACGGATGGCCGCAGCACTCTCCTTGCTGGTGTCGATCAGCTCCTCGCGCAGGGCGCCAAGGATGCCGTTGCGCGCGGCCAGGACCTTGATTCCCTTGGCGCGGGCCTGTTCGATCACCGCCGCGGCAGTGGCGTTGATGACGGCGGTGACGCCGCCGGACTGGGCGTAAAGGAGGGTGCCATTGCGCATGCTTCTACCTGCTCGGGGGAGGGGACATTGCAGGGACATTACCCGGATGCGCTAAAGTGGCGCTATTGCGGTGCAGCGATACCGGACCGTCCGGGACGCGAACCTTCTTTATTTTCAACACGTTGGAGTCAGGTCAATGCGATTGGTTCTGTTGGGACCGCCCGGTTCGGGCAAGGGGACACAGGCGACGCGCCTGAAGGAAAAGCTCGAGATCGCCCACATTTCCACCGGCGACATGCTGCGCGCGGAAATCGCCGCCGGCTCCGAGCTGGGCAAGCAGGCCAAGTCGGTGATGGATGCCGGCAACCTGGTGTCCGATGAGATCCTGCTGGGCATGCTGAAGTCGCGCCTGGCCCAGGCCGATGTCGCCAAGGGCTTCATCCTTGACGGCTATCCGCGCAATGTGGCCCAGGCCAACGCGCTGGACGGCATGCTGGCCGAGATTGGCCAGCCGCTCGATGCCGTGGTGCAGTTGGATGTGGCCACCGAACTGCTGGTCGAGCGTATCGCCGGCCGTGCGCAGGAACAGGGCCGCGCCGACGACAATCCGGAATCGGTGCGCAAGCGCCTGCAGGTCTACACCGAGCAGACCGCTCCGGTGGTCGACTTCTACGCTGGCCGTGGCACCCTGGCGCGCGTCGATGGCGTCGGCGAACTGGACGAGATCGAAGCCCGCATCCTGGCGGCGATCAAGCGCTGACCCGTTCGGGCGGTCGATGCCGGCCGCCGCTGGCGCAAAAAAAAACAGGCCTGATCCGCGAGGATCAGGCCTGTTTCGTTGCATAGGTGCCAGCAAAGGGCTTGCTCAGGGCCCCCACAGCATGAGCTCCCTTGGGGATGGCCTCTTGGGGAGTAGGACCGGTTCGGGTACTGCGGCTGGCATCCTGAATTGTGTCCGGGTTCACAGAACATCGCTATCGGGAATTCCCTGACATGCGATTGGAGTTTTCTCACAGTGACTGTAGGGGTTCTCTTACCCTTCTGCCGACAATGGCCCTATACAGCCGTGATCGGTCACAATCCCCGGTCATGAGCAGCGTACATATCCTTGCAATCGCCGGCACCTTCATGGGTGGCGTGGCCGCCCTGGCGCGGGAACTGGGCCATACGGTCAGCGGCAGCGACCAGGCCATCTATCCGCCGATGTCGACCCAGCTCGAGCAGCTGGGCATCACCCTGGACCAGGGCTACCGCGCCGACAGCGTGCCGGAAGGCACCGGGCAGGTGGTGATCGGCAATGCGCTGTCGCGCGGCAACCCGGCGGTGGAAGCCGTCCTGGATGCCGGCCAGCGCTACATTTCCGGCGCCCAGTGGCTGTCCGAGCAGGTCCTGCCGGGCCGCGATACCCTGGCCGTGGCCGGCACCCATGGCAAGACCACCACCACCACCATCCTGACCTGGCTGCTGGAGAATGCCGGTCGCTCCCCCGGCTTCCTGATCGGCGGCATGGCCGAGGACTTCGGCGTGTCCGCCCGGTTGGGCCAGGGCCGCGAGTTCGTCGTCGAGGCCGACGAGTACGACACCGCGTTCTTCGACAAGCGCAGCAAATTCGTGCACTACCGGCCGCTGGTGGCGATCCTCAACAACCTCGAATACGACCACGCTGACATCTTCCCCGACGTGGCGGCGATCCAGCGCCAGTTCCACCACCTGGTGCGTACCGTGCCGGCGCGCGGCCGCCTGATCGTCAACGGCGAAGACGCGCACCTGGCCGAAGTGCTGGCGATGGGCTGCTGGACCCCGGTCGAGCGCTTCGGTTTCGATCCCGCGCTGGAATGGCATGCCGAGCTGCTGGCCGCCGATGGCAGCGCGTTCCGCGTCCACCATCGCGGGCAGGCGCTGGGCGATGTGCAGTGGTCGCTGCTGGGCCGGCACAACGTGCTCAATGGCCTGGCTGCACTGGCCGCTGCGCACGCAGTGGGTGTCGCGCCAGCCGAGGTGATCCCGGCGCTGGCGCGCTTCCGCAGCGTCAAGCGCCGCATGGAAGTGATCGGCAACCACGATGGCATCACCGTCTACGACGACTTCGCCCATCACCCGACCGCGATTGCGACCACCCTCGAAGGCCTGCGTGCCAGGGTCGGTGATGCGCGCATCGTGGTGGCGATGGAGCCGCGCAGCAATTCGATGCGGCTCGGGGCCCACGCACAAGCGCTGGCACCGTCGTTGGCACTCGCCGATGAGGTGGTGTTCCTGCACCGCCCGGAGCTGGCCTGGGATGCGGCCGCAGTGATCGCCGCGGTGCGCGGTGAGGCGCACGCGGTGGCCGATACCGACGCGCTGTTGGCGCAGCTGCAGACCGATGTGCGCAGCGGCGACCATGTGGTGTTCATGTCCAACGGTGGCTTCGACGGCGCACCGCGCCGCTTCCTGGCAGGACTGCAGGCACGATGAGCGGCGAGGGTTCGCTGCCGCTGTTCCCGCTGCATACGACGCTGCTTCCGGGAGCGGCCATCGGCCTGCGCGTCTTCGAGCCGCGCTACTTGGATCTGGTCCGCGAAACTGGGCGCAGCGGCGAAGGTTTCGGTGTCTGCCTGATCCTGGAAGGGCACGAAGTGGGAGCGCCGGCAACGCCGGCCGCCTTCGGCGTGCAGGTGAAGATCGAGGATTTCGACGTCGGCGCCGATGGCGTGCTGCAGCTGCGATTGCGCGGCACCCGCCGTTTCCATGTCGAGCGCACGCGCGTGCGCGACAACGGGCTGGTGGTTGCCGATGTGCGCTGGTGCGATGAGGATCCCGATGACGAACTGCGTCCGCAGCATGCGCTGCTGGCGACGGTATTGGACCACATCATCGAGCAGGCGGGCACGGCATTCGCACCGGCCACGCCGGCCTTGATGGACCAGGCCAGCTGGGTCAGCTGGCGGCTGGGCGAACTGCTGCCGCTGAGCGAACAGCAGCGCCTGCAGCTGCTGCAGCTGGACGACCCGCACCAGCGCCTGCAGCAGCTGCTGGGCTGGATGCCGTAACGACGGAACGCCGAGACCGGCAGCCGCCAACCAAAACGGAACCGGTAGATGCCAACCAACCCAGAACCGGTAGATGCCAACCTTGGTTGGCAGGCTTTGCCCGAAAGCGCCAACCAAGGTTGGCGACTACCAGAGCGGAGGCGGTAGCGCCGGGCCATGCCCGGCGGATCCATCAGGGCGCGGTGGTCTTCAACCGCAGCACCGGCAGGTCGGTTTCCGGGTGCACGGCTTCCTGCTGAGGCAGCGCCTGCACCGCTTCCTTCACCGCGTTCAACGCCGGATCGATCCCGCGTACCGGGTGCCACATGCCGATCCACTGGAAGTGACGCTCGTAGCGCAGGGTCTGCGCGCTGCCCAGCCACAACGGCGTGTCGCCCGGCTGCAGCTGCGCTGGTGCCTGCCACAGGCGCAGCACGTAGCGCTCATCGGCCTGCGCGCCCTGGCGCACCATCAGCAGCGCTTCGACGCGCGTATCCAGTGTCGCCGGCAGCACCGGCAGTTCATCGGCGCCGGTGTTCTTGTCCAGCATCAGCAGCGCTTCCTGCCAGCCGGCCTGGGCCTGCACCTGCCAGCCGCGCGCTTCCAGCTGCGCCTGCAGCGGCGCCAGCGGGCCAGCCACCTGCACGTCCAGCGGCCAGCGCTGGTCATCGTCGAATTCGTTGCGGCGTGCCGGCAGCTTCGCCCAGTCGTGCTGCCACCAGGCCTGCGCGTCCATCGCCAGCGGCGCCGGAAGGGTCGGCTCGAAGCGTTCCAGCTTGATGGCGATGTTGCGCGGCGCGTACCACATCGCCGCCACCGCGAAGACGCCGTAGAACAGCCAGGCCACCGGCTTGACCCAGAACGAGCGGTTGAAGCGGCGACGGTAGGCGATGCCCAGCACCAGCAGCCAGAACGTGCCGAACAACATGCCGCCGATGACATCGCTCAGCCAGTGCGCGCCCAGGTACAAGCGCGAGAAGCCGATCAGGCTGACCACGATGCCCGATACCAGGTACGGCCAGACGCGGGTGCGGCCGGGCATTTCGCGGGCGATCAGCACCGCGAAGAAGCCGAAGGTGATGGTGGCCATGGTCACCGACACCGACGGGAAGCCGAAGCCACTGCTGGCATCGATCGGGCGCACCACATCGACGGTGGCGCCGAGCAGTTTGGTCAGGGCCAGGCCGAAGGCCAATGCGGCCAGCCAATGGGCGGCCGCCATCCAGCGCCGGCGCCAGATCAGGTAGCCCATCGCTGCAGCGGTTGCCGGCAGCAGCACCTGCCATGCGCCCAACGACGCCAAAGCGGCCATCGGGTAATCGGCCAGCGGATTGCGCAGGGCCAGCATTGCCTGGTGCACCAGAAGATCCACCGCCAGGGGCTCGCCATGGGCGACCACCACGGTCAACAGGGCGAACCAGCCCCAGCCCAACAGCAGCAGCATCAGCGCCAGCATCGCCAGCGGTACCGACTCGCGGCGCTTCGGGTCGAGCACGCCGACGGTGTAGCGACCGAGTGTCGGGTGCCGGTTGGACCAGTCGAGCAGGCGGGCCAGCCAGTTGTCCATGCGTGCGGCCGACCAGCGATAGCCGTACAGCACGATGGCCCAGACCAGGCTGAGGATCACCGCCAGCAGGCCCGCCACCACGACCAGCCGGCCGGCAACTGCAGCGACGGTGTCGTAGGCCTCGCCGAGGATCCAGCCCGGGGCCAGGAACAGCACAGCCCAGGAAATACTGGCGATGCCACTGGCCTGCACATAACGGCTGGCAGGCATCTTCATCATGCCGGCAATGGCGGGCACGAATGGCCGGATCGCGCCGACATAGCGGGCGATCAGGATGCTCTTGAATGCATTGCGGCGGAACAGGTTCTCGCCCCGGTCGAGCAGCTGCGGGTAACGGCTGAACGGCCAGACGCCACGCAGGCGGTCGCCCCAGCGCCGGCCTATCCAGTAGCTGATGCCATCACCGGCGAATGCACCCAGCGCTGCGGCTGCAACCGCATACGGCCCGGAGATCTGGCCCAGGCCGATGAACACGCCGACGGCAAACAGCAACGGCAGCGCCGGCACGATGGCGCCAAGAATGATGACCGCATCGCAGAAGGCGATCAGAAAGATGACCGCACCCGCCAACACGGGATGAGCGGCAATCCACGCGAGGGTGGCGTCGATCCATGAAGAGTCCATTTCCCGATTATAGAGGCGTGAAGGTGACTGGTTCCCAGCCGCTTGGTGACCGTTTGCAACCATCGCCATCGCCTAGAATGTCGCCATGCCTGTATCCAACGACGCGCCAACGCATGCACTGAAGGCCGACAGCTTTGGCCGGATCCTCCTCGTGCAGGGCCCGGAAGGCCCCTTCGTGCGCCGCGATCTGGGGGCCACGCCGCTGTGGCTGCGGCTGCCTGCGTGGTGGCTGGCGCGGCGCGAAGCGCGCGCGCTGAAGCACATCCACGGCATGGCCGACGTGCCGCAACTGCTGGACTGGAATGGCCGCAACCTGGACCGCAGCTTCATGGCCGGCGATGCGATGTACCAGCGCCCGCCGCGCGGTGATGTGGCCTGGTTCCGCGCCGCGCGTCGCCTGCTGCAACAGCTGCATCGACGCGGTGTGGCCCACAACGACCTGGCCAAGGAAGCCAACTGGCTGGTGACCGAGGACGGTCGACCGGCGCTGATCGACTTCCAGCTGGCGGTGATCGGCGACCCGCGCTCGCGCTGGATGCGCTTGCTGGCGCGCGAAGACCTGCGCCACCTGCTCAAGCACAAGCGCATGTACTGCCGCGCGTCGCTGACGCCGGTGGAGAAGCGCGTGCTCAAGCGCACCTCGTGGGTGCGCGACCTCTGGTTCGCCACCGGCAAGCCGGTCTACCGCTTCGTCACCCGCCGCATCCTGCATTGGGAAGACAACGAAGGGCAGGGGCCCAAGCCGTGAGCGCGCTGCCTTCGCAGCTCAGCAAGCAGGTGCGCGGGTACCAGTAGATCGACGCCATACGTGGATGCGCTTTACCGAATGGCGCGGCGAACTACTACGGCGTCACCGGTACCACCTGCTGGCCGATGAAGTTGCGCTTGCCGTCGAAGTCATAGCCGATCTGCAGCTGCCCCACATCCGGGCACGCATGGCAATCGCGCAGCGGCGTGCGGTACAGCAGGCGGATGCCACCGCCGTCCAGTGCTGCAGTACCCGCGGCCTGCGCCGGCGCGAACGGCGTGGCCTGCGGGTTCGCCTTCAGCACCTCCTGCACGCCGGGATCGGCGCGCAGCGTGTCGTCCAGCTGCACTGCATCCACGTCGATACGCTTGCCTCCAGCATCGACCAGGCGCGTGCCTTCATTGGTGTTGGCGCGGAACGGGTATTCGACGGTGGCCACGCCCAGGCCGTCATGTTCATGCCAGGCAGTCACGTAGGCCAGTTCGCCACCGGTGGAAAGCTGTTCGGCGGCGGTGACCGCGTCGGCACTGGCCCCGCCGGCACGCATCGCATCACGCAGGCAATCGCGGGTGGCCGCGCTGTCGCCCTGGCGGCAGGCGTTGAGGTCACCATCCCAGACAACGGCCTCGCTCCAGCGCAGCTTGCCATCACCGGCCGCCTTGTCGACGCTGGCGGCGTCATCCTTGGCCGGCGCGCTGCCGGGTTCAGGTGAGCGGCCCTGGCAGGCAGCAAGCAGGGCCAGGCTCAGGGCAGGCAACAACAGGCGGGAACAGCGCATGGCATGGACCTCGTGCAGTGACCGGGGCGCCAGTATCGTCAACGTGCGGTGAACTCCGCGTCGGCGCGGCATACTAGCGGCTCATTGCATACGCTGGAGTGTGGAACGTGGGCAGTCTGCAGGGCAAAACCCTTTTCATCACCGGTGCCTCGCGTGGCATCGGCCTGGCGATCGCATTGCGCGCCGCGCGCGATGGCGCCAACGTCGCCATTGCCGCCAAGTCGTCGGTGCCCAATCCGAAGCTGCCGGGCACCATCCACAGTGCCGCCGAGGCGGTGACCGCAGCGGGTGGCCAGGGCCTGGCGCTGAAGTGCGACATCCGCGAAGAAGACCAGGTGCAGGCAGCCGTTGCTGCCGCCGTGGACACCTTCGGTGGCATCGACATCCTGATCAACAACGCCAGCGCCATCTGGTTGCGCGGCACCCTGGACACGCCGATGAAGCGCTTCGACCTGATGCAGCAGGTCAATTCGCGCGGCAGTTTCCTGTGCGCGCAGGCCTGCCTGCCGTACCTGCTGCAGGCGCCGAACCCGCACATCCTGACCCTCGCGCCGCCGCCGAGTCTCGATCCCAAGTGGTGGGGCGCGCACACCGGCTACACGCTGGCGAAGATGGGCATGAGCTTCGTCACTCTCGGCCTGGCCGCCGAGTTCGGCCCGCAGGGCGTGGCCGTCAATGCATTGTGGCCGCGCACGGTCATTGCTACCGATGCGATCAACATGATTCCTGGCGTGGACGTCGGCGGCTGCCGCACACCGCAGATCATGGCCGATGCCGCGCATGCGGTGCTGGTGCGTGAAGCGGCCGGCTTCCACGGCCGGTTCCTGATCGATGATGAGGTGCTGGCCGAAGCCGGCGTGACCGATCTTTCCGGGTATGCGGTGGATGCGTCGCGTCCGTTGCTGCCGGATCTGTTCCTGGATTGAGCCAGGAGCATCCACGCATGGCGTGGATCTACTGCCGTTCGGCGAGACTTCATCCACGCATGGCGTGGATCTACTGTCGTTCGGTAGGGCTTCATCCACGCATGGCGTGGATCTACTGTCGCAGGCATGGGTAGTGCCGGCCGCTGGCCGGCATCACCGTCAGTGGCTGAACGTATCCGGCAACGGTCCGCCACATTTGCGGCAGTGCCGCGCATCGGGCTCGTGGCCTTCCAGCCCGCAGTGCGGACAGCCACGTGCATCGCGGCGCGCGGCCAGTTCGGCTTCGCGCATGGTGCTGGCCAGTTCGGCGGTGTAGATGCCGGTCGGCACGGCGATGATGCTGTAACCGATCAGGATCAGCACCGAGGTGACGAAGCGGCCGAGCACGGTCTGCGGCACGATATCGCCGAAGCCGACCGTGGCCATCGTCACCACCGCCCAGTACATGCTGCTGGGGATGCTGGTGAAGCCATGGTTGGGGCCTTCGATCAGGTACATCAGCGCGCCGGCGATGATGGTGATGGTGATGACCGTGAACAGGAACACCAGCACCTTGCGCCGGCTGCGCCACAACGACTCCATCAGCACACCGCTTTCTTCGACGTAGCGGGTCAGCTTGAGGATGCGGAACACCCGCAGGATGCGCAGCGCACGCACAACCAGCAGACTCTGCGCGCCGGGAATGAACAGCGACAGGTAAGTGGGCAGGATCGCCAGCACATCGATGATGCCCCAGATGCTCAGCGCGTAGCGCAGCGGCCGACGCACCACCGCCAGCCGCAGCAGGTACTCGGCGGTGAAAAGGACGGTGAAGGTCCATTCCAGGATGTACAGTCCGGTGGACCAGCGCGCATGCAGGTGCTGCACGCTGTCGATCATCACCACGATGACGCTGGCGATGATGGCCACCACCAGGATCAGGTCGAAATTGCGCGAGGGCCGGCTGTCGTGGCGGTAGATGATGTCGAACCACTGGCGGCGCCAGCCGGTCTCGGTGGCGGGGTTCAGCTGGGGGGCGGAAAACGGTCGCATGCGTGCATTGTGCCGCACCGGTTCCGGCGCGAGAATGGGCATTCCTGAACCCTGCCGACTGCCATGACCGCCGCTACCGATCCGCTGATCTCCCTGTCGCACTACTACCTGCCGGTGTACAAGCCCCGCCAGGTGGTGCTGGAGCGAGGCCAGGGCGCCCGCGTGTGGGACAGCCAGGGGCGTGAGTTCATCGACCTGGCCGCAGGCATCGCCGTGTGCGGCCTGGGCCACAACGACCCGGACCTGGTCGCCGCGCTGGTCGAACAGGCCGGCAAGCTGTGGCATACCAGCAACGTGTTCTACAGCGCGCCGCCGCTGCACCTGGCCGAGGAACTGGTGAAGTCCAGCCGCTTCGCCGAGCGCGTGTTCCTGTGCAACTCCGGCGCCGAAGCCAACGAAGTGGCGATCAAGATGGTCCGCAAGTGGGCCTCCAGCCAGGGCCGTCCAGCCGACAAGCGCGTCATCATCACCTTCCGCGGCAGCTTCCACGGCCGCACCATGGGTGCGGTGACCGCCACCGCGCAGCCGAAGTACCAGGAAGGCTACGAGCCGCTGCCGGGGGGCTTCCGCTACATCGACTTCAACGATGAGGTGCAGCTGGAAACCGCGATGGCGGCTGGCGACGTGGCGGCGGTGATGCTGGAGCCGATCCAGGGCGAGGGCGGGGTGATGCCGGCCAAGTCCGGCTTCCTCAAGCGTGTGCGCGAGCTGTGCGACCAGCACAACGCACTGCTGGTGCTGGACGAGATCCAGGCCGGCATGGGCCGTACCGGCACGCTGTTCGCTCACTGGCAGGATGACGTGGTGCCGGACATGGTGACCCTGGCCAAGGCGCTGGGTGGTGGTTTCCCGATCGGCGCGATGCTGGCCGGCCCGAAGGTGGCCGAGACCATGCAGTTCGGTGCCCACGGCACCACCTTCGGCGGCAATCCGCTGGCCGCGGCTGTCGCTCGAGTGGCGCTGCGCAAGCTGGCTTCGGCCGAGATCGCGGCCAATGTCAGTCGCCAGTCGAAGGCATTGCGCGATGGCTTCGCCCGCATCAATGACGAGTTCAAGGTGTTCAGCGAGGTGCGCGGTCGCGGCCTGATGCTGGGTGCGGTGCTGAGCAAGGAGTTTGCTGGCCAGGCTGGCGCCATCCTCGACCACGCCGCCGAACAGGGCCTGTTGACCCTGCAGGCGGGCCCGGACGTGCTGCGCTTCGTGCCGTCGTTGAACATCACCGACGAAGAAGTGGCCGAAGGCCTGAAGCGCCTGCGCGCGGCGATTGCTGCGTTCGTCGCCGCGCGCTGATCATTCACCAGGGTAGCGCCGGGCCATGCCCGGCGTCTCTTTTTTTCCGCTGCGCTCGCCGGGCATGGCCTGGCGCTACCGCACCCGGTAGCGCTTCAGTACCTTGCCCAGTCCGCGTCCGTCCTGCACGGTTTCCGCGTGCAGGCCCGCCACGCGCGCACCGCGCACGTTGGCGAACAGGTCATCGACGAACAGCGTGTGCCCGGGTGCCACGCCGAGGGCCGCTAGCGTGCGCAGGAATACCTCCGGCGCAGGTTTGCGCAGGCCGAAGTCCGCGCTGCAGAACACGCGTCCCTGCAATGCAGGAAACAGCTGCGGCAGCAGCGTCGGCAGCGCCTGTGCCATCAACGCACCGTTGTTGGTCAGCACCGCGATCGGCACCTGCAGTTCCTGCAGCCGTTGCAGTACCGGCAGTTGCGGGTGGCTGGCCGCGTGCCGTGCGGCGATCCAGGTTGGCAGCGTTACCGTTGTGCCGAGCAGTTCGCCAAGCTTGGCCAGATAGCGCGCGCCATCCAGCGTGCCGCTGTCGTGTGCCGCTTCGAGCCCGCTGTCATACAGTGCGGCCTGCACGTGCGCGGTCGGCACGTCCAGCGCCTGTGCCAGATGCAGCACGCGCTGTGCGCGCTGGTAGTGCACCAGCACGCCGTCGACATCGAGCAGGAGAAGGTCGATCCGCATCGGTCGAGCATGCCATTGCCGCATCCCAGCGCAAACCCTGGACCACGACTGCGACACACGGTCGCAGCCGGGCCTGCCGGCCGCTGCCTAGAATGGCCATCGAACCTGCAGGAGACGTGATGATGAAGGCTTGGATGGTAGCGGTGGGACTGGGCGCGTTGATGCTGGCGCCGTCGGCGATGGCGCGCGTATGTGCGGTCAGCATCGACAGCACCGACCAGATGAGTTTCAGCAGCCGCGAGATCAAGGTGGCCGCCGATTGCAGCGAAGTGGACCTGACCCTGCGCCACACCGGCAGGCTGGCCGCCACCGCGATGGGCCACAACTGGGTGTTGACCCGCACCGCCGACTACCAGCCGGTGGCGATCGCGGGCATGCGCATGACCCTGGCCGACAGCTACCTGCCGAAGGCCGACAAGCGTGTTCTGGCCCACACCAAGGTGATCGGTGGTGGCGAGACCGCCCGGGTGCGTTTTTCCACGAAGGGCATGCAGAAAGGCGGCGATTACACTTTCTTCTGCTCGTTCCCCGGCCACTTCGCGATGATGAAGGGCAAGTTCGTCTTCGGTTGAGTGCGCAGCAGCCACGCATGGCGTGGCTCTGGTAGTAGATCCACGCCATGCGTGGATGAAGCACGGTGCCCAGTAGATCCACGCCACGCGTGGATGGAAGTGCCGACCAAGGTCGGCACCCACCACGGCGGGGCTCAGCCCTTGGCCGCCTTGAACGCCACGCGCGCCGCTGCCAGCGTCGCTTCGATCACCACATCATCGTGTGCGCTGGACAGGAAGCCGGCTTCGTACGCCGACGGTGCCAGGAACACGCCCTGGTCCAGCATCGCGTGGAAGAAGCGGTTGAATGCCGGGATGTCGCAGGCCGTGGCCTGGGCATAGGTCTCCACCTTTTCGCTGGTGAAGAACAGCCCGAACATAGCGCCCACCTGGGTGGTGGTCACCGCTACGCCCGCATCGGCGGCGGCAGCTTCCAGGCCCGCACACAGGCGTGCGGCGCGCGCGCTCAGATCGTCGTGGAAACCCGGCTGCTGGATCAGCTCCAGCATGGCCAGGCCGGCGGCCATCGCCACCGGATTGCCGCTGAGCGTACCGGCCTGGTAGATCGGGCCGGCCGGGGCGATCTGCTGCATCAGTTCGCGACGGCCGCCGTAGGCGCCCACCGGCATGCCGCCGCCGATGATCTTGCCGAAGGTGGTCAGGTCCGGGGTGATGCCGTAGTACTCCTGCGCACCGCCAAGGGCAACGCGGAAACCGGTCATCACTTCGTCGAAGATCAGCAGGGCGCCGTACTGCGTGCACAGCGCACGCAGGTGCTGCAGGTAGCCTTCGCGCGGCGGAATGCAGTTGGCGTTGCCCACCACCGGTTCGATGATCAGGCCGGCGATCTCGCTGCCGCGTGCCTCGAACAGGGCGGTGGCGGCCTCGAAGTCGTTGTAAGGCAGGGTCAGGGTCAGTTCGCTCAGGCCGGCCGGCACGCCGGGCGAGGTCGGCACGCCCAGGGTCAGCATGCCGCTGCCGGCCTTCACCAGGAACGAGTCGCCGTGGCCGTGGTAGCAGCCTTCGAACTTGACGATGCAGTTGCGGCCGGTGGCACCGCGCGCCAGGCGGATCGCCGACAGGGTAGCCTCGGTACCGGAGTTCACCATGCGCACCATCTCGCACGACGGCACCAGGCGGGTGATGGTCTCGGCCATGGTCACTTCCGCTGCGCACGGCGCACCGAAGGACAGGCCGTTGTCGATCGCCTTCTTCACTGCCTGGCGCACGGCGGTGTGGTTGTGGCCGACGATCATCGGGCCCCACGAACCCACGTAGTCGATGTAGCGGTTGCCGTCGACGTCGTACAGGTAGGCGCCGTCGGCGCGCTCGACGAAGAAGGGTTCGCCGCCGACCGACTTGAACGCGCGCACCGGTGAGTTGACGCCGCCGGGCAGCAGTTCCTGGGCGCGGGAGAACAGGGCGTGGGACTGGTCGTGGTTCATGGGGTTTCCTGGGGATTACTGCGGCGTATCGAATCGGGCGAGGTAGGCGCGCTGGGTCGCGACCGGGTCCTGCGCGGCGTAGATGCCGCTGACCACGGCCAGCAGATCGGCGCCGGCATCGATGATGGGACCGACATTGTCCGGGCTCAGGCCGCCAATCGCCACCCGCGGCACGCCCAGTGCGGCGCTTTGCCGCAGCAGGTCGACGTGGGCGCGGTTGCTGGTGACCTTGGTGGTGGTGGGGAAGAACGCGCCGAAGGCCACGTAGCTGGCACCCTCGGCCACGGCACGCTCGGCATTGGCCAGCTGGTCGTAGCAGGACGCGCCGATGATGGCGTCGGGGCCGAGCAGGCTGCGCGCGGCGCCGATGTCACCGTCGGTGCCGCCCAGGTGCACGCCGGCCGCGCCGATGGCCTGGGCAAGCGCCGGGTCGTCGTTGACGATCAGCGGCACGCCATGGGCTGCGCACAAGGCCTGCAGGGCCGTGGCCTGTTCCCGCCGCAGGGCATCGCTGGCGGTCTTGTTGCGGTACTGCAGCCAGGTGGCGCCGGCAGCCAGCAGCGGCGCGGTGCGCGCCAGCAGGCGGGCGGTATCGGGTTCATCCGGGGTGATCAGGTAGACGCCGCGGGGCGTCGGGGAAGCAGAAGTCATCGATGGCTACCGGTGAGTGGACCGCGATGGGACAATGGCGGCCCGTGAATCCAGCCCTGATTATCCGATGAGCGAAGCCACCCCCACCACCCTGCGTACCTGGATGTGCGTGGTCTGCGGATTCCTGTACCGCGAAGCGGATGGGCTGCCGGAAGAGGGCATCGCTCCGGGAACGCGCTGGGAAGACATCCCCGAGACCTGGACATGCCCGGATTGCGGCGTGACCAAGGACGATTTCGAGATGGTCGAGATCGACTGAGCGCAATCGCCGCCGGGCATGGCCCGGCGCTACCGGTGGGTGCGGACCGTCCGTCCGCACACCGGACAACCTCAATGCAGCCGTGGTGCCGGCCCGCCGAGATCAATCAGCTTCTCGCGCAGCCATTGCGCGTCGCTGGCCTCGGGGTTGCGCTTCAGGTACAGGCCCAGGTCGGTGCGGGCCCCGGCCAGGTAGTCCAGCTGCAGATAGGCCAGGCCGCGATCACGCAGGGCATCGTCCTGTTCGGGGGCGAGCTTGAGCAGGCGATCGGCACTGCGCGCGGCACGATCCCACTCGCTGGCTTCGGCATAGACCCCATGCAGGTTGCGCAGCATGCGGATCAGGATCGCGCGGCTCGGTGCAGGATCGAGGATCTGCGCCAGCACCTGGTCATCGGGCATCTGCCCGCCCAGGTGCGACTTGGCGCGTTCGCGCAGTTCGTCCACGTCCAGCGGGCGGCCACCGTTGAACGGGTCCATCACCAGCACGCCATCGTCGACCGGCAGGCGCACCAGGAAATGACCGGGAAATGACACCCCGTCAAGCGGAATGCCCAGCCGTCGCGCCACTTCCATCTGCACCAGCGCCAGCGATATCGGATTGCCCAGACGGCGCTCGAAGACCTGGTTGAGGTAGCTGTTGCGCGGGTCGTAGTACTCCTGGTGATCGCCGCTGTAACCCAGCTCATCGAACAGATGCCGGTTGATGGCCGCCATCTTCAGCGGGCTGTGCTCGATGCTGTCCACCTCGGCGCGCAGGTGCTCGACGTGGCTCTGCACCAGCGCATCGTAGGTCGACGGCTGCAGATCGGGATATTCATCGCGCGCGATCAGCAACGCGGTCGGCAGCAGTGGCAGCGCCTCGTCGTCGAAGGCGGCCAGTGCATCCCAGTCGGGGAGAGTGATCCGGTCCTGCATGTCCACAGACTGGCGGCAATCGTGGGCGGTTTCAAGCAGTGCGGCGTGAATTTCTCATCCCACCGATTTCCCATCCACGCATGGCGTGGATCTACCGTGTCGACCAAGGTCGACACATACCAACAGCAGCAGGAAGCTGTCGAAGGCGGGGTGGGTCCGGTTGCGGGGGCGTGGGATGGATTCACGGCGTCCCCCGCAACCGGACCCACCACGCCAACCCACGGATAGCCCGCTTTTGACGTTGATGTTGATTCGGCGGGTGCCGGGCGCAGCCCGGCCGAACCTTTATTTCTCGATGCCCGGGCCGAAGGTCAGCTCGGTACCATCCTTCAGCTTGAGCTTCTCCGCCTGGCCGGCATTGAGCTCCAGCACGAAGCGCGCCGGGCCACCGCTGGGGTAGGGCGGGCACATGTCGCCGGCCGAGCACGGCGGCACGTCGCGCTGCTGGCTCACCAGCCGCCGCTCGCTGTCGAAGTACAGGATGTCCAGCGCGATCTTGGTGTTCTTCATCCAGTACGCCTGCATTTCCTCGCGGTCATGCACGAACAGCATGCCGTGGTCCTCGGCCATCTGGTCGCGGAACATCAGCCCACGCGCACGGGTTTCATCGTTGGTGGCCAGTTCAACGTCATAGCGTGCGCCGCCCAGTTCCACCCAGTGGCGGGCGGCATCGGTGGCGCAGCCGGTCAGGGCCAGCAGCGGAAGCATCAACAGGGAGCGCAGCAACGACATCGTAGGGTCCTTCGAAAGGGTCAGAGCACGATCGGCGGCTCACCGCCGACGATCACCACATCGGCACGGCGGCGCGCGAACAGGCCGACACAGACCACGCCCGGCAACTGGTTGAGCTCGCGCTCCAGCTTTTCCGGGTCGGTGATCTGCAGGTTGTGGATGTCCAGGATCTGGTTGCCGTTGTCGGTCACCACGCCTTCGCGCCAGGTCGGCTGGCCGCCGGTCATGTCGCGGATCTGGCGGGCAACCAGGCTGCGTGCCATCGGGATCACTTCCACCGGCAGCGGGAACCTGCCCAGTACCGGCACCTGCTTGCTCGGGTCGACGATGCAGACGAAGCGCTCGCTGGCCTCGGCGATGATCTTCTCGCGCGTGAGTGCAGCGCCGCCGCCCTTGATCAGGCACTTGTTGGCATCACACTCGTCGGCGCCATCCACGTACAGCGACAGCGTGCCGGTGTGGTTCAGTTCGATCACCTCGATGCCGTGCTGCTTCAGGCGCGCGGTGCTCTGCTCGGAACTGGACACCGCACCCTTGATGCGATGCTGGATGCGGGCCAGCGCATCGATGAAATAGGCGACGGTGGAGCCGGTACCGACACCGACGATCATGCCGTCTTCGACGTACTCGATGGCCTTTTCGGCGGCCAGGCGCTTGGCTTCAGACATTGCGGGGAGCTCTCAGGCAGGGAATCAGGATTTCTTTTCCAGCGACAGCAGCAGCTTCCACTGCGTAGCGGTCACCGGGAACACCGACAGGCGGTTGCCCTTGGCAACCAGCGGGAAGCCTTCGCCGAGTTCCTCGGCGTGCAGCTTGATCTCGTCCAGCGCGATCACCTGCTTCAGCTTGCGATCGAAGGCCACGTCCACCAGCATCCAGCGCGGGTTCTCGCGCGTGCTCTTGGGGTCGTGGTAGTCGGATTTCGGATCGAACTGGGTGTCATCCGGGTAGGCCGCGCTGGCCACCGTGGCCAGGCCGACGATGCCGGGCACCTTGGTATTGGAGTGGTAGAACAGGATGCCGTCGCCGACCTGCATGCCGTCGCGCATGAAATTGCGCGCCTGGTAGTTGCGCACGCCGTTCCAGGGTTCAATCTTGACCTTGGCCAGGTCATCGATGGAAAAGGCGTCCGGTTCGGACTTCATCAGCCAGTAGCGCTTGCGGGCGGTCATGCGTTCACGGGGGCAGCGGAAGGGAGCAGGGTGCCGGCTTCAGTGCAGATCGCATCCACCGGCACGTCCCAGGACGCTACCGGCAAGGACTCGACCTGCTGCACCGAGAATGCCGCGCCGACCAGCCAGGGTGGCGCCGGCCGATCATGGCGGAAGGCGAAGCTGCGATCATACCAGCCGCCTCCCATTCCCAGCCGCCGGCACTGTGCGTCGAAGCCCACCAGCGGCGTCACCACCAGGGCCATCTGCGCGGGTTCCAGCGTGTCTTCGAGGGCGATGTCCGGTTCGGGGATGCCGTAACGGTTGCTGGTCAGCGGTTGGCCGGGGCGCCAGGGCGCGAAGCGCAACACGTCGCCGTGCAGTACCGGCAGGCAGTAACGCAGCGTGTCGGGTAGCTGCAGCTGCCAGCGATGCAGGGCGATCTCGCCATCCAGCGCCCAGTAGCCGGCCACGGCGCCTTCGCGCGGGGCGAACGGCAGTGTCAGCAGCGCATCGGCCAGCGATTCGGCAGCGGCGATACGGGCGGGGGCGGAGAGGTCGCGGCGGCGTTGCCGCAGGTCGTGGCGCAAGGCCTGTCGCGGGTCGGTCATGGCAGCGTGCGGCAAGGATCAGCCGTCATTGTGCCGGAAAGAACAAGGGCGACGCCCGAAGACGCCGCCCTTGCTGGAATATTGCATTCTCCGCAATGTCGATGCATGCGAAACGACCTTGAACCCGCGGGCTCAAGTGGGAACGTTGGAGAACCATCGGGCTTCCCGCTGCAAGGCGGACCTGCACTCCCGGCGCTGTCGCGCTCCCGGTGTCGTTCTTAAGGGACAAGGCGAATGTTTGCACATGCCGTCGAGTACCGCAGAGAACGCGTGGCCATTATAGCCAGCACGCAGGATCTGGATAGGCCGTTCGTCGGCAACAGTGCGTGCCAATTCAGAAAAGAGAAGGCGCATTCCGCGCCTTTTTCACGTGCTGCTGTCGATTGCCCGGTCCAGACGCCGGTTCAGGTCGGCCAGGGTCTGCTGCAGGGCCACCGCCTGGCGGGCGTTCTCATCGCGCAGCTGCTGCAGTTCGTGCGCCAGGTTGAGCGCTGCCAGCACCGCGATGCGGTCGACGGCGGCCATCCGGTTGCTGCCACGGATCTCGCGCATGCGCGCATCCAGCAGGCGGGCGGCCGCCATCAGGCTGTCGCGTTCATCGCCACCGACACCAACCGTGTATTCACGGTCGAGGATGCGGACGCTGACCGGTTCGGCACTCATGTGTGCTGCTCCAGGGATTTGAGCCGGGTGATCATCGCTTCCACCCGCGAACGCGCCTGCTCGTTCTTGGCCAGCAGCGTCGAGCGCTCGGCCACCAGCTGTTCCTGCTGGTGGCGCAGGCTGCGGTTCTCCTCGGCCAGCCGCTGGTTGCGGTCGAGCAACGCCTCCACACGGGCGGCGAAGGCCTGCAGCTGGGCAAGGGGATCGGCGGGTTCCATGCCCGCACGATAGGCAAGCCGGGTCAGGGCGGTCAAGCACTGTCGCAGCAGGCCCCGGCGGCTACGGAGAGCAGGCGGACAGATTGCTACACTACCCGGCTCACGGGCGCGCGCGTGCGCGCTCCGTAGTTTCCCTTCCGAACGAGCCGCACGATGACCGAACTTCCCTCCGTCGACGACGTTACCCGCGCCAGCCAGGAACTGGGCCTGGGCGCCACTGCTGCCGAGCTGCATGGCGGGCTGTGCGGCTGGCTGGCCGCTGGCGGTGCCCCCGGCAATGACTGGCCGGCGCGCGTGCTGGCCGACGACAATCTGCCGCAGGTGGCTGCCGACAGTGCGCTGGCGCAGTTGCTGGAGGCCACCATCAAGCAGCTGGAAGACCGTGACTTCGCCTTCGAGCTGCTGTTGACCGACAGCAGTGACGTGGCCGCGCAGGCGGATGCCATGTTCAGCTGGACCCGTTCTTTCCTGGGCGGCTTCGGCCTGGGCAGTGGCGGCCACCGCCCGACCTTGTCCGAAGAAGGCGAGGAGGCGCTGAACGACCTGGCCAGCCTGGCCCGTGCCTCGAGCGAGGACTTCGAAGCAGGCGGTGATGATGACGACGAAGCCCTGTCGGAAATCGAAGAGTTCATCCGGGTGGCGGTGCTGCTGCTGCACGGTGACGTGGTGCTGGCCGCGCGCCATCGGCAGCGCCTGAACTGATGGATATCAAGCAGCGCACCGGCATCGCTGCCGGCGAATACAAGCGTCGCCGCCGGCAACTGATGGACATGGCGGGCGAAGACGCGATCCTGGTGCTGCCGGCGGCATCGGAGAAGGTGCGCAGCCTCGATACCCATTATCCGTACCGGCAGGATTCGGATTTCCAGTACCTGACCGGCTTCCCGGAGCCGGAAGCGGTACTGGTGCTGATTCCCGGTCGCCGCCACGGCGAAGCCATCCTGTTCTGCCGCGAGCGCGATCCCGAGCGCGAAGCCTGGGATGGCGGTCGCGCCGGCCAGGAAGGCGCTGTGGCGCAGTACGCGATGGACGATGCCTACCCGATCACCGATCTGGACGACATCCTGCCGGGCCTGCTGGAAGGGCGGTCGCGGGTGTACTACCACTTCGGCCGCGATGCGGATTTCGACCTGAAGCTGATCGGCTGGGTGAACCGCGTACGATCGCAGGTGCGTCACGGTGCGCAGCCGCCGCATGAGTTCCTGGAACTGGGCCATCTGCTGCACGAGCAGCGGTTGTTCAAGTCCGGTGCCGAGGTGGCGTTGATGCAGCGCGCGGCCGACATCAGCGTGCTGGCACATCGTGCCGCCATGCAGGCCGCGAAGGCCGGCATCCACGAGTACGAACTGCAGGCCGAACTGGAGCGGGTGTTCCGCGCCAACGACGCGGTGCCTGCGTACTGCAGCATCGTCGGTGCCGGCCGCAACGCCTGCATCCTGCATTACCGCGACAACAACGCGCGTTCGCGCGACGGCGAACTGGTGTTGATCGACGCCGGTGCCGAGTTCCGCGGCTATGCCAGCGACATCACCCGCACGTTCCCGGTCAACGGTCGTTTCAGCGCCGAGCAGCGCGCGCTGCATGATCTGGTGGGGGCGGCGCAGGCGGCGGCACTGGCCCAGGCCAAACCGGGAGTAGCGTACGAAATGGGCCATCTGGCGGCGGTGCAGACCCTCACCGAGGGGTTGCTGCAACTGGGCCTGTTGAAGGGCACGCTGGAAAAGAATCTTGCCGAAGGGTTGTACCAGCGTTTCTACCGGCACAAGACCGGGCACTGGATCGGGCTGGATGTGCACGACGTAGGCGATTACCGCCTGGCCGGCGATTCGCGCCTGCTGGAGCCGGGCATGGCATTCACCATCGAGCCGGGGCTGTACATCGGCGTGGACGACACGACGGTGGAGCCGCGCTGGCGCGGCATCGGCATCCGTACCGAAGATGACGTGCTGATCACCGACGACGGGCATCGGGTGTTGACCGAAGGCCTGGAGCGCAGCGCCGACGAGATCGAAGCGTTGATGGCGGGGTAAGGATTTTCGGCAGGGCTTGCAGCCCTGCACCTGCAGAGGCAACAGCCAAAGCCAGAGCGGCATTGCGTGGGATGGCGGGGCGGTGTGGGTAGTCAGGACACGCCGTAAACCCATCCATGGCGCCAACGGTCCTGCCCACCCACACCGCCCCACCTCTGACAGATTCCTGCGGCTGTTGGTAACGGCGATTGTTGGAACGCGCGATTGTTGGGACGCGCGGCCGTTGGTAGGTGTCGACCTTGGTCGACACAGAGCGAGCGCAGCGAGCGACCCGCTTTTGCTTTTCTTTCTTTCTTCCGTGGCTGGCCGCGCACGGAAACTGTCCGTGGCCGGGCGGGTGGGCTGCGCAGGGGCGTAAGCGCCCTGGATGGCGCGCCCGAGCCTACAGGGACGTATTTACGGCGTCCCCTGCGCAGCTCACCCGCCCGGCCAAGCCTCAGTAGTCTCGATGCGTTTCGCGACCAACCACGAGGGGCTCAGCCGTTCGCCGCCGCAAACACCGGCCGCGTCAGATTGTCCGCCTCGGCATCAGTGCACAGCACTTCGTCTTCGATGCGGATGCCGCCGTACGGGCGGAAGAAGTCCACGCGATCCCAGTTGATCGCATCGCCATGACCGGCAGCCTTCACTTCGTTCAACAGCATGTCGATGAAGTACAGGCCCGGTTCGATCGTCACCACCATGCCCGGTTCCAGTACACGGGTCAGGCGCAGGTACGGATGACCCGCCGGGCGCTCGATGCGGCCGCCTTCGTCACTGGCAGCGAAACCGGCCACGTCGTGCACCTGCAGGCCGATCAGGTGACCGATGCCATGCGGGAAGAACGCGGCGCTGACGCCGGTTTCCAGCGCAGTCTGCGGCGACACCTTGATCACTCCGAAGTCCTTCAGCACGCCCATCAGCGACAGATGCGCATCAACATGCAGCTGCTTGTAGTCGAAGCCCGGGCGCACCGCTGCGCACATTGTCTGCTGCGCGGCATCGACGGCTTCGATCATTGCCGCGAACTCGTCATGGCCGGCGGCGGCGTAGGTGCGGGTGATGTCGCTGGCATAACCATGCGCGCTGGCGCCGGCGTCGATCAGGAAGCTGCGCATCGGCTGCGGTGCCTTGCGGCCCAGTTCGGTGTAATGCAGCACTGCCGCATGTTCGTTCAGGGCCACGATGTTGCCGTACGGCAGTTCAGTGGCGTCCTGGCCCACGGCCTGGCAGTACGCCATGTGGATGCTGAACTCGTCGGCGCCATTGCGGAACGCCGCTTCGGCTGCGCGATGGCCGCGCACGCCCAGCACCTGCGCCTGGCGCATCAGTGCGATTTCATACGGCGTCTTGCTGCCGCGATGCCATTCCAGGTAGTTCACCACCGGCGCCGGGTTGTTCGGCACATACGCGCCCAGCGCGCTCTGCGGTTCACCCAGGATCGCGCAGCGCGCCGGGTCGGACGGCAGCAGTGCCAGCGCTTCCTCGGGCGTGCGGATGATGTGGATGTCGAAGTGCTCGACCCACCAGCCGCTCGGTGCATCCGGCACTACATGCCAGTAGTCGAACGGCTGGTGGAAGATCACCGCCGGGCGCTTGCCCGGGGTGAACACGATCCAGCTGTTGGGCACCCGGGTCAGCGGCAGCCAGGCCTTGAACTGCGGGTTGACCGCGTACGGGTAGTCACGGTCGTCGAAGACCTGGTAGTGCAGGGTGCCGCTGGGCACCACCAGGTGGTCGAAGCCGCCGCGTGCCAGCGCCTGCTCGGCGCGTCGGCACAGCACGGCCAGGTGGTCGGGATACAGGGCGCCGGGGTCTTGCTGGATCATTGCGGTGGCTCGACACGGAAAACGGCCCTAGATTCTGCCGGATACCGACGCACTCCGCTGTGCCGGAACCGGCACTCAGCCCGTCGAAACCGGTGCCTCGTCGCTGTCTTCGCCGATCCACAGGCGTAGTTGCTGCCGATGCTCGCGTGACAGGGTCAGGAAGCGGAAGCCTGCCCAGCTCTGGCCGGGCGCATGCGCCGGTTCGCTCCACAGCAGGTGTACGCCGACATCGATCACCTCGCTGCGACCATCGGCCAACGGCAACGGGAAGCGCAACTGATACAGCGCATCGTCGCGCAGCGCGGCGCTGGCCAGCATCAGCATGCCGGTCTCGGACACGTTGCCCAGCCGGCCGACCACGCTGTCGCGCATCTGGTCGGTCACCGGCACCAGGTCGGAGACCTGCCGTCGCGGCGCGCGGCGGGTATCAAGGGGCGGTTGCGTACTCATGCGTTGGGCTCCTGTGGGCGACGTCCGGCGAGCGTGCGCAGTGCGCTCAGGCTGGCCTGCCAGGCGCGGTCGACCAGACGGCCCTTGTCTTCGGTGACCAGTTGCGCGCGTCCGGCGCTCATCTGCCGGGCCAGCGTATCCAGGGTGGTTTCGCCGATCTTCTGCCCACGCGCGTTGACGAACAGCACATGGCCGGTCAGCAGGCTGTACCAGGACAGGCGCTGGCGACGCAGAGTGCCTTCGCCGTCATCGATATCGAACCAGCTGCCGAAGGGCAGCGCGCACAACTGCTGGTAGCAGGCCTCCTCGGCCTCGCTGCGCGGTGCGGAATCGCTTGCCAAGGGCTGTGCGCCTGCGTGTTCGCCCAGACGCGCATGCGCCTTCAGGCGCGCGCTGAGTTCGGTGCGTGAGGTGCTTTCATCTTCGCCACCGGGTGTGGACAGGCGGCGCGCGACGGCTGCGGCTTCCTCTGCGTGGTAGCCGACCTGCAGCAGGGCCGATTCAACCTCGGCGGCCAGCGGAGCATCGGTCACGCTGCTTTCGCTGGCGGCCTCGGCAGTGATCGCCGCGATGCGTTCGGTCTGCTGCAGGCGCTCCTGCCATTGCGGCGAATCATCACCGTGGCGCAGGCGGGTCAGCGTCAATGCGTCCGCCCAGGCCTGGCGCAGCAGTGTCTGCACGAAGCGTGGCGGCTCCTGCGTGTCGCAGCACTGGTCGATCTGCGCATTGGCCTGGCGTCGCGCCAGTTCCAGCCGTTCCTTGCCGCGTGCGGCTTCCACGTGACGGCGTTCGGCCAGTTCGGCGCGGTGCGCGGCGGCACGCTGGTGCTGCTGTATTTCTTCGTTGGCGGTGGCAAAGGCCTCGGGCGTCCGCGCATCCTGGCCGAGCAGGCCCTGCACGCTCTGCGCCAGCCGTTGCAGCAGCTGCGGATCGACATCGTCATCGCCGAGCCAGCTGGCGCCGGCTTCAGCGACATGGTTGAGCAGTTCGCGTGCCGGGTGTTCGTCGCGAACGAAGAACCCGGGATCGGCCATCGCTGCGCGCGCCAGTGGTACCTGCAGGCGCGCGAGCAGCGCGGCCGGCACCGGGTCCGGACGTTGCTGCTGCTGTACCTGCTGCAGCAGCAGGCGCAGCAGATCAAGATTGTCACGGTCGTGGCTGCCAAGGCTTGCCTGCGCGCCATGTTCGCTGCGCAGCTGGGCGACCACGGCGGCCTGCAGATCGGTCATGGCGCTGGCGGCGCTGGCCTGACCCTGCAGGCGCGCCAGCACGGCATCAACCGCTGCACTGGGCAGGGCAGCGGGATCGGCCGCTGGTTGCGGGGTCGGCCGTGCCCGTTGCAGCATTTCATGCAGCACGCTGTTGGCCGGTACCGTCAGCCCGGCCGAGGCGCCGGGCGCAGCCGCATCGGCGAAGGCGTCCTGCATCAATGTCGACCACGAGCCGGCCGGTGCCGAGCCACCCCAGCCGGTCATCGGCGTGGGCACGCGCGGTGATGGGCGTCCGCTGCGTCCGCTGCCGACCGACTGGGTGATGATCCGGCGGGTGCTGGAAGAACGCGCCAGGTACGGGGTGTAGACCAGGCCTGGCAGGATGCCGTGCTGCGCCAGCAGCGCATTGGCACGGTCCAGCACATTGCCCAGCCGCTCCAGCACCTGCCGCTCGAAACTGCGGTACAGCGCCATCTGGACGTCGGCGCTGAGGGCATCCTGTTCGGCCAGCTTGCGCACCATTGCGCACAGGGCCTGCGGTGCCAGGGGCAGGGTATCGGCTTCAAAGGCCGGCGCGCCGGCAACAACACCCAGACGCTGGCCGAGCAGGTTCAAGGCGTTGGCCGAACGCAGCGTTTCCCGGCGCACCATTTCGGTCAGCAGCAGGTCGCGGTCGACCTCATGCTCGGCTACCAGGGTCAACCCCAGCATGCCGGGCAACGGCGGTGGGGTGACGGCGGCCACGACCGCGGCGGCCGGTTCACGCAGCCGCGCAAGCGCATCAGCCAGTGCATCGAGCATGCGGTCGCTGAAGTGACCGGCGAACGCATGCAGCTGCCCGCGCTGGCCCAGCAGGTCAGCCTGCTGTTGCGGGTTGCGGGCATGGTCGGCGTCATGCAGCAGGGTCTGCTCCAGCGCTTCCACGGTGAGGATCAGCGGTGCCGTCAGGGCCTGGTGGCACAGGCCGATCAACGCGCCCAGCAGCTCGCGTACACGCGGCGGCAGGTCGGCCGCGGCCAGGCGGGCAGTGTCGGCACTGGAAAGAGAGAAGACAGCAGACATCGGCGAGGGGGTCCGGATTCCCGCGTATCGAACTTGGAATCTACCGTGTCGGCCGGTGACGGCGCTACTTTAGCCGCAGATTCATTCAGCGCGGCCTTCCATGGCCGCGCCGCAGGCAGATCAATCTTCCAGGAACAGGCTGACCACATCGTTGGTGAAGCGCCGGCCGAGCTCGGTCGGTTGCACGTACCCGTCCGCCACCAGCAGCCAACCGCGCTGCACCGCTTCGCCCAGTGGTACGTCCAGCACGCTGCGGGCCAGGCCGGTCCGCGATTCGAAGTCGCGCAGGCTGAAACCTTCATGCAGGCGCAGCAGGTTGAGCATGTACTCGAACGGCAGGCGATCGGCGGCGATCACCTCGTCGCCACCGAACGATGCGGCCGTGCCTGCGGTATCCATGAACGTCTGCGGGTGCTTGTGCTTCCAGCGTCGCAGCACGTGCTCCTCTGCGCCGGAACTGATCTTGCCGTGTGCGCCGGCGCCAATGCCGAGGTAGTCACCGAAACGCCAGTAGTTCAGGTTGTGCGCGCTCTGCCGGCCGGGGCGGGCGTAGGCACTCACCTCGTACTGGCCGAAACCGGCCTGCGCCAGCAGCGCCTGGCAGTGTTCCTGCATGTCCCAGGCATTGTCTTCATCGGGGATGCCCTGCGGCGGCCGCGCGAAGAACACGGTGTTCGGTTCCAGGGTCAGCTGGTAGTGCGAGATGTGGGTCGGCTGCAACGCGAACGCGCGTTCCAGGTCGGCCTCGGCACCGGCCAGGGTCTGCTCCGGCAGGGCGTACATCAGGTCGATGTTGAAATTGTCGTAGCCCGCGTCCTGCGCCATCTTCACCGCGCGCTCGGCCTCGCCACTGTCGTGGATGCGGCCCAGGCGCTTGAGCATCGCATCATCGAAACTCTGGATGCCGAAGCTGAGGCGGTTGACCCCGGCCGCACGGTAGCGGTCGAAGCGGCCGTGCTCGGCGGTGCCCGGGTTGGTTTCCAGGGTGATCTCGGCATTGGGCGCGAAGCGCAGACGCGCGCTGGCCTGCTGCAGGAAGCGGTCGATGGCTTCCGGCGGGAACAGGCTGGGCGTGCCGCCACCGAAGAACACGCTGCTGACCACCCGGCCCCAGACCAGCGGCAGGTCCTGGTCGAGGTCGCGCACCAGCGCATCGATGTAGGCATCGAAGGGCAGTTCGCCCTTGGCCTGGTGCGAGTTGAAATCGCAGTATGGGCACTTGCGCACGCACCACGGCAGATGCACGTACAGCGCCAGCGGCGGCGGCACCAGACGTGGCGGGGTGTCGTGGTCGCAGGACTCGCCGGGCAGGTGGTTGCAGTGATCGTGGTCGTGGTCGTGCGGCATGGCAGTCATCGGTAGTGCCGGCCGCGGGCCGGCTTCCCTGTGTTGTTCTGGTGGGGTATCAGAGCCAGGCCGCGAGCTGCTGCTTGAGCTGCTGCAGGGCGATGGCGCGATGGCTGATGGCATTCTTCAACGCCGGTTCCATTTCCGCAGCGGTCAGGCCGTGGGCGGTATCCAGGAACACCGGGTTGTAACCGAAGCCGTTGCTCCCGCGCAGTTCGCGGATGATCTGCCCTTCCCAGCGGCCTTCGCAGATCAGCGGCTGCGGGTCGGTGGCGTGCCGCAGCAGCACGATCACCGCATAGAAGCGGGCGCTGCGCTGGCCATCGGCGATGTCGGCCATTGCTTCCAGCAGCTTGGCGTTGTTGGCCGCTGCATTGGTCGGCTGGCCCGCATAGCGCGCGCTGTACAGACCCGGCGCACCGCCGAGGGCATCGACGATCAGTCCCGAATCATCGGCCAGCGCCGGCAGGCCGGTCGCTTCGCAGGCGGCGCGCGCCTTCAGCAGCGCGTTCTCGACGAAGGTCAGGCCGGTCTCTTCCACATCGCCCAGGCCCAGTTCGGCGGCCGAAGTGATCTGCAGCGGCAGGTCGGCGAGGATTTCCTGCATTTCCACCAGCTTGCCAGCGTTGTGGCTGGCCAGGACAAGCTTCTTCATCAGCGGGGCTCCAACAGGTCCCAGGTGTTGCCGTACAGGTCGCGGAACACCGCGACGGTGGCGTAGGGTTCTTCGCGCGGCTCTTCCAGGAATTCGACACCGGCGGCCAGCATCGCCGCGTGGTCGCGGCGGAAGTCATCGGTGTTGAGGAAGAAGCCGACGCGGCCGCCGGTCTGGTTGCCGATGCGGCTGCGCTGGTCGTCGTTGCTGGCGCGGGCCAGCAGCAGGGCGGCAGCGCTGCCATCGGTCGGGCCGACCACTACCCAGCGCTTGCTGCCCTGGTCGATGTCGTCCAGCAGCTGGAAGCCGAGCTTGCCGGTGTACCAGGCAATGGCTTCGTCGTAGTCGGCCACCACCAGGGTGGTCAGGGCAATGCGCCGGTTCATGCCGACAGCGCTGCCTGCTGCGCGGCCAGCAGTTCGGTCACGCCCTTTTCGGCCAGGCCCAGCAGCGCATCCAGTTCGTCACGGCGGAAGGCATGGCCTTCAGCGGTGCCCTGCAGTTCGATGAAACCGCCGCCATCGTTCATCACCACGTTCATGTCGGTGTCGCAGTCGCTGTCTTCGGCGTAATCCAGGTCCAGCACCGGGGTGCCGCGGTAGACGCCGACCGACACCGCCGCCACCGCGCCGAGGATCGGGTTGCGCTTGATGTCACCGCGCTTCATCAGCACGTTCACCGCATCGACCAGGGCCACGTAGGCGCCGGTGATGGCAGCAGTGCGGGTACCGCCGTCGGCCTGCAGCACGTCGCAGTCCAGGGTGATGGTGCGTTCGCCCAGTGCGTTGCGGTCCACGCAGGCACGCAGGCTGCGGCCGATCAGGCGCTGGATCTCCAGCGTGCGTCCACCCTGCTTGCCGCGTGCGGCTTCGCGGTCGCTGCGGGTGTGGGTGGCGCGCGGCAGCATGCCGTACTCGGCGGTCACCCAGCCTTCGCCCTTGCCACGCAGGAAGCCCGGCACCCGGTTCTCGATGCTGGCCGTGCACAGCACGCGGGTTTCACCGAAGCAGACCAGCACCGAACCTTCGGCGTGGCGGGTGAAACCGCGCTGGATGACGACCGGGCGCAGCTGATCGGGCTGACGGCCACTGGGGCGGAAATCGGACATGGGGCAGGTTCCGTTGGGAAAGGGAGTACGCCGCCATCCCCGCGGCCTTCACGGGGCGGGGAAAGGGGCTCAAAAGAGACCGCTAGGGTACCATTCCCCCTTTGCAAGCACCGGATACATCCATGATTCGAAGCATGACGGCCTATGCCGGCGGCGAGCGCTCCACCACGTGGGGAACGCTGGGCTGCGAGCTGCGCTCGGTCAACCACCGGTTCCTGGAAGTGGGCACCCGCCTGCCCGAGGAACTGCGCGCATTGGAACCGCAGCTGCGCGAGCGCATTTCCGCGCGCCTGAGCCGTGGCAAGCTGGATCTGGTGATGCGCCTGCGCGCGCCGGAATCGGCTGCCAGCCTGCAGATCAACGAGGTGCTGCTGGGCCAGCTGGGCCAGCTGGCACACCGGCTGACCTCCGATTTCCCCAACCTGCAGGTCAGCTTCACCGACCTGCTGCAGTTGCCCGGCGTCACCCAGGGCGAGGCCACCGACGCCGCAGCCCTGCAGGTTGAAGCATTGGCGCTGCTGGACCAGGTGCTGGACAGCTTCATCGCCGCCCGCGAGCGTGAAGGCAATACGCTGGCCACCGCGATTGCCGAGCGCGTGGATGCCATCGAGCGCATCGCCGCCGAGGTCCGTACGCTGATTCCAGCCATCCGCGACGGCCAGCGCGCCAAGCTCGCCGCCCGCCTGGCCGACCTGCCGCATCCGGTCGATCCGGGCCGCGCCGAGCAGGAACTGGTGATGTGGCTGCAGAAGCTGGACGTGGACGAGGAGCTGGATCGCCTGTCCAGCCACATCGTCGAGATCCGCCGTGTGCTCAAGCAGCGCGAGCCGGTTGGCCGCCGCCTGGACTTCCTGCTGCAGGAGTTCAACCGCGAGGCCAACACGCTCGGTTCGAAGTCGGTGGACAGCCGCACGTCCAATGCCGCCGTCGAGCTGAAGGTGCTGATCGACCAGATCCGCGAGCAGGTGCAGAACATCGAATGAGCATTTCCACGCCCCCGGCCGCGATCGCACGCGGCACGCTGTACATCGTTGCCGCGCCCTCCGGCGCCGGCAAGAGCAGCATCGTCAACGCCACCCTGGCGCGCGACCCGCAGATCGCGCTGTCGATCTCCTTCACCTCGCGGGCCATGCGCCCGGGTGAAGTGAACGGCCAGCACTACCACTTCGTCAGCGCGGAGAAGTTCGAGGAGATGATCGCCGCCGGCGACTTCTTCGAACACGCCTGGGTGCATGGCGACTGGAAGGGCACCGCCCGGCAGTCGGTGGAGCCGCAGCTGAACGCCGGCCAGGACGTGCTGCTGGAGATCGACTGGCAGGGCGCGCAGCAGGTGCGCCAGCTGGTGCCGGGCACGGTGACGGTGTTCATCCTGCCGCCGTCCAAGCAGGCCCTGCAGGACCGCATGCGCAAGCGCGGCCAGGACAGCGAGGCGGTCATCGCCCAGCGCCTGGGCGCGGCCCGCGATGAAATGCTGCACTTCAACGAGTTCGACTACGTCATCGTCAATGAAGTGTTCGACACCGCCGTGGACGAACTGTGCGCGATCTTCACCGCCAGCCGCCTGCGCCGGGACGCCCAGAAGGTCCGCCATGCCGGCCTGATCCAGGCCCTGTTGACCCCGGATGCGAGTTCAACTGATTGATTCCTAAAGGGTCCGGTGGGGGTTGGCTTGATTTTGTCCAGCCCCTGCCAGTACACTCCGTCCCCTTTCCCTCATTCGACTGAGCGGCCGACCGGTCGCCGGGAGCCCGTATGGCCCGCATTACCGTAGAAGATTGCCTGGAAGTCGTTAACAACCGTTTCGAGCTGGTGATGATGGCCTCCAAGCGCGCCCGTCAGCTCGCCAATGGCGTGCAGGCCACGCTGGACAACAGCGAGACCGAGGACAAGCCGACCGTGCTGGCGCTGCGCGAGATCGCTGCCCGCAAGATCGACAACGCGCTGATCGACGAAGTCGAGAAGGCCGAGCGTGAGCGCGCCGAGCGCGAAGCGCTGGAGTGGGCCGCCGCTGAAGTGGTCGCCGACGAAGACATGTCCAAGAACGACGATTGATCGCATCGATCAACGTCATCGCTGGATACGCCGAACAGCCCGCCCCGTGCGGGCTGTTTCGCATTCAGGGTTTGCCGTAAACGTCGCGCTGGCATAGGCTTTGGCCATGAACCCAGGCCCCACTGCCAAGGTCGCCGCAGTCCCCGCTGCCGCCGTACCCGATTACGTCCTCCAGCTCGAACGCGCCGCCCACTACCTGCCGCCCGAGCAGCTGCCGCTGCTGCGCCGTGCGTGGGAAGTCGGCGCCTCCGCGCACGCTGGGCAGACGCGCAAGTCGGGCGAGCCCTACATCACCCATCCGGTGGCCGTGGCCCAGGTGCTGGCCGAGCTCGGCCTGGACGTGGAAGCGCTGATCGCCGCGATCCTGCACGACACCATCGAAGACACCCCGCTGACCCGCGAGGCGCTGTCGGCCGAGTTCGGTGAAGCCGTGGCCGAGCTGGTGGACGGCGTCACCAAGCTGGACAAGCTGAAGTTCCGCGACCGCCAGGAAGCGGCCGCCGAGAGCTTCCGCAAGATGCTGCTGGCGATGTCGCGCGACCTGCGCGTGATCATGATCAAGCTGGCCGACCGCCTGCACAACATGCGCACGCTGGGCGCGCAGAGCCGCGAAGCGCGGGGCCGCATCGCCCGCGAGACGCTGGAGATCTACGCCCCGATCGCGCAGCGGCTGGGCATGAGCCTGGTCAAGAGCGAACTGCAGAACCTCGGCTTCAAGGCGCTGTACCCGTGGCGCCATGCCATCCTGGAAAAGCACATCCGCAGCCAGCCGGTGGTGCGCCGCGAGGCGCTGGCGCAGGTGGAAGTGCAGCTGTCGCAGCGCCTGGCCAAGGAGGGCATCGAGCACCGCCTGGTCAGCCGCATCAAGACCCCGTGGAGCATCTACAACAAGATGCGCGACGAGAACAAATCCTTCGACCAGGTGATGGACGTGTTCGGCTTCCGCCTGGTCGTGCGCGGCGTGCCGCAGTGCTACCACTCGCTGGGCGCAGTGCATGCCGCATTCAAGCCTCTGGACGGGCGTTTCCGCGATTTCATCGCGATCCCCAAGGCCAACGGTTACCAGTCGCTGCACACGGTGCTGTTCGGCCCGTATGGTTCGCCGATCGAAGTGCAGATCCGCACCGAAGAGATGGACCTGATCGCTGAGCGCGGCGTGGCGGCGCACTGGACCTACAAGTTCGGCGGTGACTCGCCCAACAGCGCGCAGAGCCGTGCGCACGCCTGGATCGTCGAACTGATTGATTCGCAGCGTGCCGCCGGTTCCTCGCTGGAGTTCCTCGACAACGTCAAGGTCGACCTGTTCCCGGACGAGGTCTACCTGTTCACGCCGAAGGGCAAGATCCTGGCGCTGCCGCGTAATTCCACCGCGCTCGACTTCGCCTATGCCGTGCATACCGATGTCGGCAACATGGCCGTGGCCTCGCGCGTGGACAAGAAACTGGTGCCGCTGCGTACCAAGCTGGTGTCAGGGCAGTCGGTGGAGATCATCACCGCGCGCTCGGCCACGCCCAAGCCGCAGTGGCTGGAGTTCGTGGTCACCAGCAAGGCACGCACCGCCATCCGCCACCAGCTCAAGCAGCTGGAGCACGAAGATGCCGTGCAGCTGGGCCACCGCATGCTCGACCGCGCGCTGGAGGCGATGGACAGCTCGCTGGAGCGCCTGCCAAAGGGCCGTCTGGATGCCTTCCTTGCAGAGCACCGGTTCCCGCGCCTGGAGGCCCTGCTGGCCGAAGTCGCGCTGGGCAACTGGATGCCGACCCAGGCCGCACAGGCGCTGATGGCGTACGCCGAACTGCGCGGCGGCGCGCATTCGCGCCACAGCTCGCAGGAAAAGATCCTGATCAACGGCAGCGAGCGCGGCGTGGTCACCTTCGCCGGCTGCTGCCAGCCGATTCCGGGCGACGACATCATGGGCTACCACACCGCCGGCAAGGGCATCGTGGTGCATCGCATGGATTGCCCGAACCTGGCCGAGCTGCGCAAGTCGCCCGAGCGCTGGGTGCTGATCGGCTGGGATACCACCGTATCCGGCGACTACGACACCTCGCTGGTGGTGGAAGTGGAGAACGGTACCGGCGTGCTCGCGCAGCTGGCTGCGGCGATCGCGCAGAGCCATTCCAACATCGAGCGCGTGGATTACCTGGACCGCGATTTCAACGCCGCGGTGCTGGCGTTCAACATCCAGGTACGCGACCGCAACCATCTGGCCGAAGTGATGCGTCGCCTGCGCCGCCTCTCGGTCGTGCAGGCGGTTCGCCGGCAATAACCCTGCTTCGAATCCGGGGTCGGATCCCTCTCCAACGGAGAGGGCTCTGACCCCATCGCGTGATCCGATTACATGCACGGGGTCAGAGCCGTTTCCCGAGGGGAAACGGATCCGACCCCGCCTGCATGGCATCCACCCGGTACAATCACCGCTCTGTTTTCCCCCAACGCACCGGAGCGACCCATGTCCCGCCAGATCATCAACACCGAAAAGGCCCCGGCCGCCATCGGCCCGTACTCGCAGGCCGTGCGCGCCGGCAACACCGTGTATTTCTCCGGCCAGATTCCGCTCGACCCGGCCACCGGCGACATCGTCGGCGTGGGTGACGTCGAAGCACAGGCCCGTCGTGCCTTCGACAACCTCAAGGCCGTGGCCGAAGCCGCTGGCGGTTCGCTGGACAAGGTCGTGCGCCTGGGCCTGTACCTGACCGACCTGGCCGAATTCGCCAAGGTCAACGCCGTGATGCAGGACTACTTCCAGGCCCCGTTCCCGGCCCGTTCCACCATCGAAGTCTCCGGCCTGCCGAAGGGCGCCAACTTCGAGGTCGACGCGGTGATGGTCATCGACTGACCGCCACGTGGCACGCAAGGCGGCGGTCACCCCGGCACTGGCACCGTCCGGTGAAGCATCGCTTGCGATGCTCGCCGGCGTCGGTCCGGCCGTGGCCGCCAAGCTGCAGGCGCGTGGCCTGGCCACCCTGCAGGATCTCTGGCTGCACCTGCCGCTGCGCTATGAAGACCGCACCCGGCTGACCCGCATCGAAGACCTGCGCAACGGCATTCCGGCGCAGGTGGAAGTGCGGGTGATCGCCGTCGAGCGCGGCATGCGCTACCGGCCGATGCTGAAGGTAGCGGTGGAAGACGAAGGGCAGGGCACCCTGGTGCTGCGCTTCTTCCATTTCCGCCAGCAGCAGGTCGGCCAGTTCGCGGTCGGCAATCGCCTGCGCTGCTTCGGTACGCCCAAGCCCGGGCATCTGGGGTTGGAGATCGTCCATCCCAGTTACCAGGTGCTGGGGCGCAATGACGATCCCGATCTCGGCGACCGCCTCGACCCGGTGTATCCCACCGTCGAAGGCGTCGGCCCGATGACGATGCGCAAGCTGATCGGCCAGGCGCTTGATCGCCTGCCGGAAGAAAGCACGCTGGAACTGCTGCCCACCGGCTGGCTCGAGGGCCTCGGCCTGCCATCGCTGCGCAGCGCGCTGCTGACCGTGCATCAGCCTCCGCCGGATGCCGATCTGGCCGCACTCGCTGCCGGCACCCACCCAGCGCAGCGCCGGCTGGCGATGGAAGAACTGCTGGCCCACCACCTCAGCCTGCGTCGCCAGCGCATTGCGCTGCAGGCGCATCACGCACCGCCGCTGGCCGGCCCCGGCAAGCTGGCCAAGGCGCTGCTCAAGCAGCTGCCATTCGCGTTGACCGGCGCGCAGGCGCGCGTGTTCAAGCAGATCCGCGAAGACCTCGCGCGCCCCAGCCCGATGCTGCGGCTGGTGCAGGGCGACGTCGGCTCGGGCAAGACAGTAGTGGCCGCGTTGGCGGCGATGCTGGCGGTGGAGCAGGGCAAGCAGGTCGCACTGGCTGCCCCCACCGAACTGCTGGCCGAACAACATCTCAACAATCTGCGCGGCTGGCTGGAACCGCTGGGCGTGCGCCTTGCCTGGCTGGCCGGCAAGGTCACCGGCAAGGCGCGCGCGAAGGTAATGGAACAGGTCGCCAACGGCGAAGCGCAGGTGGTGGTGGGTACCCACGCGCTGATGCAGGAAGCGGTGGTGTTCCAGGATCTGGCGCTGGCCATCGTCGACGAGCAGCACCGCTTCGGCGTGCACCAGCGGCTTGCGCTGCGCGACAAGGGCAAGGGCGGCAACAACGTGCCACACCAGCTGGTGATGACCGCCACGCCGATTCCGCGCACGCTGGCGATGTCCGAGTACGCCGACTTGGATGTGTCGGCCATCGACGAACTGCCGCCGGGCCGCACGCCGGTGCAGACCGTGGCACTGAACAATGATCGTCGCCCCGAGCTGATCGATCGCATCGCCCTGGCCTGCCAGGAAGGGCGGCAGGTCTATTGGGTATGCACGCTCATCGAAGAAAGTGAAGAACTGGATGCCACGCCCGCGCAGGCCACCTACGAATCGCTGCAGGCGCTGCTGCCCGGCGTGCGCGTGGGGCTGGTGCATGGCCGCCTGAAAGCGGCCGAGAAGCTGGCGACGATGGTCGCGTTCAAGGCCGGTGACATCGACCTGCTGGTGGCCACCACCGTGATCGAAGTCGGCGTGGACGTGCCCAACGCCTCGCTGATGGTGATCGAGAATGCCGAGCGTCTGGGCCTGGCCCAGCTGCACCAGCTGCGTGGCCGCGTCGGCCGTGGTTCGGCGGTGTCGCGCTGCGTGCTGCTGTATCAAGCGCCGCTTTCGCAGATGGCGCGCGAACGCCTGCAGACCATGCGCGAGACCAACGACGGGTTCGTCATCGCCGAGAAGGATCTGGAACTGCGCGGTCCCGGCGAACTGCTGGGCACCCGGCAGACCGGCCTGGCCGGTTTCCGCATCGCCGATCTTGCGCGCGATGCGGGCCTGCTGCCGGGTGTGCATGAGTTGGCCGAACGCCTGCTGGCGCAGCAACCGGCGCTTGCAGATCGCGTGGTGCAGCGCTGGATCGGCACCGCCGTGCGTTACGCCTCGGCCTGACCGCGCGCGGCACGTTGCTTCGACACACCTCCACGCATGGCGTGGAGCTACAGTGCCAAGCGCTCGGGCAGCCCAGGAAGCACGAAATACTCGGACGCCTTCCCCACGCGCTCTTTACTGACAAGTCCGGCCGTCACCAATCCGTTCAGGTCCTTCAGCGCAGTCGGATATGTAATGGTGTGCGCTGCCTGGTGGCTGGCCACGGTGTAAGTGCGATCGGGATCCTTCAGTGCGTTGGCGAGCAAAGCGCGCTGGCGGTGATTGAGCGGTCCGTTGCCAAGTCGAGCTGTACGAAGCATGCGCCTCGCCGCTTGATCCTCTGCATGCTTCCTGGCGATGTAGGCATGCAGTCCCTGGATCGACTGCTCAATGGCCTCCAGTTGCTGCGACACGAAGTAGCCAAGATCCCGATTGTCACTCTCGGTATACAGGTAAGCCCGCATGTACTTGCCCGGGGATTTCTTCAGTACGCTGGAAATGGACAGGTACTCGGTCATCCAATACCCAGCATTCATCATCGCCCAGTAGAAAAGCACGCGCGCGGTGCGCCCGTTGCCATCCACGAAAGGATGGTCGTAGCCAATCTGGAAATGCAGTGCGATTGCCTTGGCGACCGGATGAATGAACGGTGTGCTTTCTTCATTGATGAACTGGCACAGCCGCTCAATCCTCGCAGGCACTTCCTCGGCCGGAGGAGGAATGTGCAGCAGCGTCGGCGGTGAACCGCGGTCGAAGATCGCAACGTTGTCCTCGGCCGTTCTGAATCGCCCGGAGTCGGTTGGAAGCTCAAGCGTGCCGTCAGTGAGAATGCTGTGCAGTTCCAGAATTTCGGTGGGCGTGATGGGGCGTATGCCGCGCTCGCGGATGACGTTCATCGCCATGTAGTTGTTGTAGATCATGCGCTCGGACTGGTCACGTGGAGCCCGGCCAGTACTCAGCATTTCCTTCGCTACGGCTCGCGTGGTCGAGGCGCCTTCCAGCTGCGATGAGGTCATGGCTTCCTCAATCAACGAGCGGATCAGGAACCGTCCTTGGCCGCTGGCTGCGTCCACGCCCTTCACCGAACCTGCGGCTTCCCTGTCGATGTAGTGCAGGCGCCGTTGCATCGAGTCGGTGAGAGCCAGCTTGAAAGGTTGCTGTGTCTTGTCCAGCAACTGCGGCAGGGGCTTCAACAACGCCGCCCGCGTCCACGCGATGCCCAGCCACCACTGATCCGCGTTCAGGCCTTCCGGGGGCGTCCTATGGCGCAGTTTGTCCCAATGTTCGTAGACGCCGTTTACCTCAGGACCGATCCGGGCATCGAGAATGCTCCCGAGGGTCTCGACGTATTTCCGGGCAAGCGTCGACAGGTCAGGCGCTGGTATGGGCAGCTTCATGTCTGTTTTCTATAAAATGAGTATAGGTTTTTATAGCAAATGACGTTGAGATCGCCAAGGACGCCTCTAATCGCAGCTTGTTCATGTTTGTAAACGAACATGGGATAGGTCTTCCCCGATCTGAAAGGGACTGCCCAACGCTTGGTCACGCTGCCGGCAACTGCGTACCCATGTATTCGGACAAACCACGGCAGGCCAGCAGCAGTCCTTCGCGGATGTCATCGCCTATCTGCTGCACTTCTTCGCCGTCCACGCGCACGCGCTCACTGGCGTGCAGCATCTCCAGCAGCAGGATCAACCCGGCATTGGCGCGGTCGATGCGGGCCAGCGCCACACGTTGGCCCGGCGTATGCCAGCGGCTCGGCCACGGCTGACCATCGGCACCTTCGTCCTGGCGGATGCGCTTGAGGCAACCCAGCAGGGTGAAGCCGTTGTCCGTAGGGCCGGTCGCGGGGGCGGCGAGGGTGGTTTCCAGCGCCTGCGCCAGCTCATCGGGGATGCTGGCGGCGGCATCGCCCAGCGTGGCGAACAGGAAGGGATAGCGGGATGCGGTCATGTCGTCAGTCCTTGTGCGCAAGGCAAGAGGCCACCCACGCGAAGGCGAGGGTGGCGGACGGTGAGTGGTTCCAATACCGGTGACTACGTTGATAAGCCGGCGGGCACGAGGCCCCCACTCACCGCCCGCCAAAAGGCGCACGGACGGATTGCCTGCCGGACGCCACGCAGGAACACGCGCGCAACGCCGGCAGGCAAGCGTAAACAACGTAAGTCAAACGGGATTGGAAGCCCGTGCCATCCGTTGTCGATGGCCCCTCATGATGTCCACGACAGCCCTCGTCGCTTCAATGAGAATCATTGGAAAAGTCGAAAACGCTGCAATTGCAGCGTGGCCCTGCAAGCGCAGGCCGATTACGTCATCTTTCCCGATCCCTCCGACATCCATCCACGCATGGCGTGGATCTACCGTGTCGACCAAGGTCGCCACCTACCAACAGCTGCAGGGTCGACACCCACCAACAGCAGGCCATGCCATTCCGACAGATCGCGGAGAACTGTCGAAGGCGGGGTGGGTCCGGTGGCGGGGGTGTCCGCGGCATGGATGCCGCGGCCAAGCCCCTAGGGATGGGTTCACGGCGTCCCCCGCCACCGGACCCACCCCGCCATCCCACGGAATGCCAGCTTTTGCCGTTGCCGTTGCCGTTGCCGTCGATTCTGTGGGTGCAGGGCGCAGCCCTGCCGACCCGAACCCCCGTACTTGCAACGGTCATCATCCCGGTCCACACTTCGTTGCCGATCTGAAGACGGCAACGATGACCAAGAAGATCCCGCTGTTGATCGATACCGACCCCGGTGTCGACGACGCACTGGCCCTGCTGATGGCCTTCGCCGATGAACGGCATGACGTGGTCGCCCTGACCATCGCCGCCGGCAACGTAGGCCTGCAGTACACCGTCCGCAACGCGCTCAAGCTCTGCGACATCGTCGGCCGCGCCGACGTGCCGGTGTTTGCCGGCAGCCCTGATCCGCTGCTGCATCCGTCCGTCGATGCCGCCCACGTGCACGGCCGTGACGGCTATGGCGACGTGGACCTGCCGCCGCCCAGCCGCCAGGCCGACGCCGAGCACGCCGCGCTGGCGATCCTGCGTTTGTCGCACCAGCATGCCGGCGAACTGATGCTGGTGATGCTTGGCCCGCTGACCAACCTGGCGCTGGCCCTGAAGCTTGACCCGACGCTGCCCCAGCGCATCAAGCGCATCGTGGTGATGGGTGGCGCAGTCACCTGCCACGGCAACATCACCCCCGCTGCCGAATTCAACATCGCCTTCGATCCGGAAGCCGCGCATGTGGTGTTCACCGCGTTCCCGCACCTGCTGGTGTCGGACTGGGAAGCCACCGTTGCCCACGGCCTGCCGCTGACCGAAGCCGAACAGTGGCTGGGCGCCGATTCCGATCGCGCGCGCTTCTACGAGCTGATCTCGCGCAAGACCCGTGGCCTGTCCGAAGACAGCAAGGGCGGGCGCTGGTACACCGCCGATGCGCTGGCCATGGCCTGGGCGTTGAACCCGGAAGGGCAGCTGCAGGTCGAGTCGCGGCCGCTGAATGTGGAACTGAACGGCACGTTCAGCCGCGGCGCGACCATCGTCGACTGGAACCGGCAGACCGGCCAGCCGGACAACTGCGATCTGCTGATGGCCTACGACCAGGGGCGTTTCGAGGACCTGGTACGCCAGGCCCTGGGCGCGGACTGAAGTTCGACCCCCGCACTGGTTGCCCCGGACGGCAACCAGTGCTTATAATGCCGCTCTTGACCACCAGCCCATTTACGGTGTGAGCCCATGAAGGCCGATATCCATCCGAACTACCGCGACGTCGTCTTCCATGACGTCACCTCCGATTTCAAGATCCTGACCCGCTCGACCATGAGCACGAAGGAAACCATCAAGTGGGAAGACGGCAACGACTACCCGCTGGTGAAGGTTGAAATTTCCTCGGCTTCGCATCCGTTCTACACGGGCAAGCACAAGGTCATCGACACCTCGGGCCGTATCGACAAGTTCCAGAAGCGCTACGCGCGCTGATACGTCGTACCCGGTTCGAACCGACGGCCGCGCTCTGCGCGGCCGTTTGTTTTTGTCCAGCGCCTACCCAACGGGCGTTTGGATGGACGGAACACTGCGTCCTTGTGACAACGCTTTTGCCGATCCCGGCCGCTCGCTGGCAGGGTGCCGGCTGCCTGTCGTCTACGACTTCTGTCTAGCGCCCGGCAAATGCTGCTGTGCGATAATGACCTGATCCCCGGCACAGGCCGAGGACGTCATTCACGTGCCTGACCAATGCGCTTGGGCAGGCGCCTTCCCATGAAGGAGCGCACACAGTGTCCGATCTTGATCAGGTCACGCTCAACGCCGGCGATACGTCGGTCGTTCTGCCCGTCATCAAACCCACCCTCGGCAACGACTGCGTCGACATCGCGAAGCTGACCAAGGAAACGGGGTATTTCACCTACGATTCCGGTTTCACCGCGACGGCCAGCTGCAAGTCCGCCATCACCTACATCGACGGCGACAAGGGCGTGCTGCTGTATCGCGGCTACCCGATCGAGCAGCTGTCGGAGAAGTCGAGCTACGTCGAAGTGGCCTACCTGCTGATCAACGGCGAGCGCCCGAGCGCCGAGCAGCTGAAGGCCTTCACCGACGAGCTGGCGGCCGAAGCCAACGTCGATGCGTCGATCAACACCCTGATCGGCAGCTTCGCCAAGGACGCCCATCCGATGGCCATCCTGACCGCCGCCATCGCGCAGCTGTCGGGCATCTATCACGCCTCGCTGGACCTGTCCGACGCCGAACAGCGCCGCCAGGCCGCCGTGCGCCTGATTGCCAAGGTGCCGACCCTGTCGGCGCTGATCTACCGCCACGGCAAGGGCCTGCCGGCCAACAAGCCGGACACCTCGCTGGACTACGTCAGCCGCTTCCTGAAGCAGACCTTCGAGTCGGCTGATGGCCAGTACGAACTGAACCCGGACGTGGTCAAGGCACTGGATCTGCTGTTCATCCTGCACGCCGACCACGAGCAGAACGCCTCGACCTCGACCGTGCGTCTGGTCGGTTCGACCGGTGCCAACCCGTACGCGTCGGTCGCCGCTGGCGTCACCGCACTGTGGGGTCCGGCCCATGGCGGTGCCAACGAAGCCGTGCTGAAGATGCTGGAAGAAATCGGTTCGGCCGACAACGTCGAGTCGGCCGTGCTCAAGGCCAAGGACAAGACCTCCGGCTTCCGCCTGATGGGCTTCGGCCACCGCGTGTACAAGAACTTCGACCCGCGCGCGAAGGTAATCGGCGAGATGACCGGCAAGGTGCTCAAGCAGCTGGGCGTGCAGGATCCGCTGCTGGACGTGGCCGTGAAGCTGGAACAGGCCGCGCTGCAGGACGAGTACTTCGTCGCCCGCAAGCTGTACCCGAACGTCGATTTCTACAGCGGCATCATCTACAAGGCGCTGCAGATCCCGACCGAGATGTTCACCGTCATGTTCGCCCTGGGCCGTACTTCCGGTTGGGTCTCGCATTGGCTGGAACAGCAGGTCGACCCGGAAATGAAGATCGGCCGTCCGCGCCAGGTCTACACCGGTCACGACGTGCGCGACTACCAGGGCTGATCGCTCTGCGTAGTTTGTGCTGAAGACGCCCCGCGATTGCGGGGCGTTTTTTTTTGCTTCTGGTAGATGCCAACCTTGGTTGGCAAGCTTGGGACATCCGCAGAAAACCATCCACGCATGGCGTGGATCTACTGCGCCCCGGCTGTTGGCACGATGTCCGCCGCGCCAAGGGCGCGTGATTCAAGGGTCTCATCAGCTTCACAAGCGCTCGCGCAGCCTCAGGACACCAACTGCACCCGCAGCACCTGATACGGAGCGTTCGACCCCATGAGTACCCGATTCGACCCACCCGAGCGCGGCCCGCTTGGTCCCGACGTCGCCACCGTCGTCACCACTCCCGTCGTGCCGCCCACCAGCGAAAGCGCGGTGTCCTGGGGCGCCATTTTCGCCGGCGCCGTTGCCGCTGCTGCACTGTCCCTCATCCTGCTCATCCTGGGTGTAGGCCTTGGTCTGTCATCGGTATCGCCGTGGTCGTTCGAGGGCGTTTCCAAGGAAACCTTCGGCTGGACCAGCGTCGCGTGGCTCACCTTCACCGCGCTGGCCGCTTCCGGTCTGGGCGGCTATCTGGCAGGCCGCCTGCGCACCAGGTGGACGCAGATCCACGGCGATGAAACCTACTTCCGCGATACCGCGCACGGCTTCGTGTCGTGGGCTGTGGCGACGCTGCTCACTGCCGGTCTGCTGACCTCGGCCATCGGTGGCGTGCTGGGCGCCGGTGCCAAGGTGGCCGGCGCCACGGCGGGTGCTGCTGTCTCCACCGCAGGCGTCGCTGCTGCCGGTGTCGGCACCGCGGCTGCCGGCGGTCAGGAAGGCGACCTCGACTACTGGGTGGATTCGTTGTTCCGCAACGCCACCACTCCGGGCCCGGACGCCGCCGGTGCGCCTCCGGTTCCGCCGACAGCGGGCGCAGCGCCGGGCAACGGCCCGATGGACCCTGCCGCACCGCCGCCGCCCCCGGCCGCCGCCAGCGTTGGCTCACGTGACGCCCGCACGGCCCCGCCGCCGCCGCGCCCGATGCCGGGCAATGGCCCGATGGGTGACCGCCGCGAAGTCCGTGCCGAAGTGAACCGCATCATCGTCAACAGTCTGCAGGGAGATGGCCTGGACTCGGCCGATACCCAGTACCTGTCGCAGCTGATCGCGCGCGAGACGGGCATGAGCCAGGCCGAAGCGCAGGCCCGTGTGACCGACGTGCAGACCCGCATGCGTGCTGCACTGGAAAAGGCCAAGACCACCGCCAAGCAGGCTGCCGACGATGCCCGCAAGGCAACGGCCTATGCCGCGCTGTGGCTGTTCATCACCCTGCTGATCGGCGCGTTCTTCGCCAGCCTCAGCGCCACCTGGGGCGGCCGCCGCCGCGACCTGTAATCCGCATCTGATGCAAGGAGACCTGCCATGAAGACGCTTCTGCTCTGGTTCCTGGGCGTACCGATTCCGCTGTTGATCCTGTACGCGATCTTCTTCTGAAATCGTATCGTTGAGTGAGACCCATCAGGCCGCCGCAAGGCGGCCTGATGCCATCCTGTTGCGCCTGAGCATTTGTACAATCGAGCCACGCTCGACGCACACGCGCAGCGCGAGCAACAACCACGCGCAGGCCGGGTACTACGCCTCCACGTACCGGCTCGGCGAACATCCCAGCACACGCCGGAAGGCCGCAGAAAACGCACTGGGGCTTGCATAGCCAAGGTCCAGCGCGACACGGGTCACCGCTTGGCCCTGTCCCAGCCGCTCGATGGCCGCCAGCAGGCACACCTGCTGCCGCCACTCGGCAAAACCCACCCCGGTATCGGCGCGGAACAGGCGCGTGAACGTGCGCCGGCTCATGCCTGCGTCTGCGGCAACGTCATCGAGGCGGGCTGCCAGCGAGGGAGTATCGAACAGGGCACGACAGACACGTGCAAGGCGTGCATCGGCAGGCAGCGGTGCATGCAGGGAAAGCACCGGCATCGATGCGATTTCCGCCACCAGCAACTGCATCAGTTTGCCTGCACGCCCGTCCTCGTCATACAGCGGGGGCAGGTCCACCGCCGCCTCCAGCAGCTTCTGCAACAGCGCAGAGACCGCGAACACTTGGCAGTGCTCCGGCAGCGCGACTGCGTCGGCCGCCCCGGCGGAGAGAAAAGCGTTGAGCATCGTCACCGGCCCCCGCATGGTCATCTCATGCGCCAGGCCTGCAGGCACCCAGCAGGCGCGCCGTGGCGGAACCAGCCAGCGCCCCTGCGGCGTGGCCACACTGATGGTGCCGCGCGCAGCGAACGCGAACTGCCCACGCCGATGGGCATGACGGGGAAACGTGGACTCGGCTGCGTAGTCGTTCGAGGTGACCACGACATCGCGTGGCAGGTCTTCGTAGGGGTCAAGCAGCGAGTTGCGCATGGCCCGGATTCTATAGCGATTGACCCGTCATCGACGGTGCGACTGACGTGCGATGCCTAGCATCGGGGATTCCCCCAACTGCACTGGAATCCCATGGCCAATACCTTTCATCGCGTGGGGCACGGATCGCACCCTGTCCTGGCCCTGCACGGCTGGTTCGGCGACGCGCACGCGTTCGAGCCGATCGAGCCATGGCTGTCGCGCGACGACTTCAGCTACCTCTTCATGGACTGCCGGGGCTACGGCGGCATGCGTGATGCGCCTGGCGCGTACACCATCGACGAGATCGCCTCCGACGCGCTGGACCTGATGACGTCCCTCGGCCAAGAACGCTTCAGCGTGGCAGGTCATTCGATGGGCGGCATGGCCATTGAACGCATGGCGGTGCTTGCGCCGGAACGGATACGTGGCATGGTGGCCATTGCGCCGGTGCCTTGCGGCGGCATTGCCTACGACGCCGCGACGCGAGGCCTGCTTGAAGCGGCAGCCGGGGACGTAAGCATCCGTCGGACCATCATCGATCGCAGTACCGGCGGACGGCTGCCGGCGCAATGGCTCGACTGGAAGGCCGCGTATTCGGCGGCACATGCTTCACCTGCAGCATTTGCTGCCTATCTTCCAGCGTGGGCGGATACCGATTTCAGCAATGAGATCGTCGGCACTCATCGGTTGAAGGTGCTGGTGGGCGGGCACGATCCCACCTTCAACCGTGCACTGATGGAGCGCACGTATCTGCGCCGCTACCGGCAGGCCGCGATGGAGGTCCTGCAGGATGCCGGGCATTACCCGATGAACGAGACGCCGCTGGCCCTGGTGGCGGCCATGGAATCGTTCCTGAAAGAGGCGTCGGGTCCGGGATGAATGGTTTCTGACATTGGATGTCGTTTTCAGATCTTTTCGGATTTATTGCATGGGCATCACATTCGAGGCGATAGAACCTGAGGGTACTTATCCCTGCATGGAGAACACCATGAACCGACGACTCACCCTTGCGCTCCTCGCCACCTCCTTGAGCCTGCTCAGCGCCGGGGCTTTTGCCCAGTACACCGGCCCGGGCGCCACCAGTGCCGTCACCACGGTTGCCGAGGCGCGCGACCAGCGTGACGACCAGCCGGTGGTGCTGCAGGGCACGCTGGTGGCCAAGATCGGCCACGAGCGCTACCGCTTCAAGGACGCCACCGGCGAGATCGATGTGGAAATCGACGACAAGGATCTGCCCAGCCACCAGGCCGTCAGCGCGACCACCGTGGTGGAGCTGCATGGTGAAGTGGATACGCACCGCTTCAAGCCCACCGACATCGACGTGGATCATGTGCGGATCGTCAGCACGCGTTGAGGCGGCGGCATTGCACACAGGCGACGAGCATGGCTCGACTCGGCAAAGTGCATTCCGCGCAATGAGGGTTGTTGCAAAGACCGTATGAGGAAATTTGCATAACCCTCAAACATTGAAAGCCTTCAAAGAATCTTCTTAACGTTCAGTTATTTAGGAAAGCTTGAATGGCCGGCGCAGGGTAGGCATACCTACCATTCTCTCGTCGGCCGCACCCACCTCTGCGGACGGCGCTTCCCTCCCTTTCTCCTTGGGGAGGGGAGCTTTCATATCCCCCTGTCCGAGAGAGACACACATGCACGCCATTCTGAAGAAGGCCACGCTCGCTGCAGCGTTGGCCACCGTTTCGCTGTCCGCCCATGCCTTCGACGCCGACATCAAGGTCTGGGCCAGCGTCGACCCGACCCTGGCCATGCTGAAGGCCGACGGCACCGCGCTGGATTCGGTGGTGAACCTGGTCCACAACCCGGTCAACGGCCTGGTGCCGTGGTCGCAGCAGGTGCGTATCTACTCCAACGATATCGACCAGGACATCGAAGTGCGCGTCGGCAGCGCGCCGCAGCTGCTGCACACCTCGGGCGCTGGCGCCCCGGTGCCGCTGACCGTCAGCCTCAACGGCAAGGCATTGACCGTGGCCGCGCAGGACTTCCTTGCCTCCGACCTGTTCGATGGCGCGCTGCCGGGCGCATCGATTCCGATGCCGCTGCGTATCGCGCAGACCAACCAGGCGCCGATCACTGCCGGTGGCCAGTACGAAGGCATCGTCACCATCGCCATGCAGCAGAAGACCACCAGCCCGTAAGGCGCCCGCGCCGGCCCGCTCCCCGGGCCGGCCGCTTCCGGTAACCCCCCCCCATGAAAGCCCCCGCACCCGCCGTCACCCGGCTGGCGGTCGCGCTCGCCCTGTCGTTGGCCACGCCCCTGGTCGCAGCGCGCGGCGTTCCCGTCGGTTTCGAGGATCTGGTTGAAGGCCAGACCGAACAACTCGAGGTACGCCTGTTCGGTCGTTCGACCGGGCTGGTGCCGGTACGCGTGACCCTGGAACACGTGCAGCTGGAAGCCCCGGCCGAGGCGCTGCAGGCATTGCAGTTGCCCGCCGAGGCACAGGCGGCGTTGTTGCCAGCGCTGTCGCAACCACTGCCGCGCAACAGTCACCTGGCCTGCCGCTACGGTGGCGCCAGCGCCGGTTGCGGTTACATCGATCCCCCCGAGGAGCCCACCGCCGTGCGCGCGCTGTATGACGAAGGCGAGGGCGCCGTGCGCCTGTTCGTCGCCCGCCAATGGATTCCCGGCGAACCGGCCGCCGAGCGCTACCACCAGGTCAGCGCCAATGCCGAAAACGCCTTCCTGCACCAGCACACGCTCAATGTCAGTGGCGGCCGCGGCTACCAGTCGCTGGCCGCGCAGGGCATGGGTGCGCTGGGCGTGTTCCAGCGCGGGCACCTGTCCGCCGACTGGACCTTCAGCCAGCAGCACTACCGCGGTGGCCGTGCCCGCCGTGATTTCCAGCTGGACAACACCTACTACCGTCATGACCTGGGCCAACAGCACTACCTGCAGGCCGGGCGCATGGACCGCCGCAACCTGAGCAGCCCGCAGGGCGGCACCTTCAGCTTCAGCATGCTGCCGATGGACCGCTTTCAGGGCCTGCGCCTGGGTACCACGCAGGCCTACGTGGATTCCGCCGCTGCCGTGCAGGCCACGCCGCTCACCGTGTTGCTGGCGCGCGATGCACGCGTGGATGCGTTCGATGGTGAGCGCCTGCTGCAGACCTTCTACCTGCAGGCCGGCATCAACCAGCTCGATACGCGCCGGTTCCCGCTGGGCAACTACACCATCACCCTGCGCATCTACGAAGACGGCGTACTGGTGCGCAGCGAAGACGCGCCGTTCGACAAGGGTGGCGACTGGACCGACAGCAGCGTGCAGTGGTTCCTGCAGGGCGGGCGCCGCAACGAACGCCGCAGTGACCATTTCGATGATGAGCTGGCGGCGATGGGCGGCGTGCGCGTGCCGGTGTCGCGCAACGTGGCGATGACGGCCGGCCTCGCAGACCTGGGTGGCTTCAGTTATGGCGAACTGCGGCTGGACCTGCGCCATGTGTTCGCCACCCAGGAGATCCGCGGCACGTTCAGCGGCATGCACGGCAGTGATGGCAGCCGTGGCCAGCAGCATCAGCTGTCCTACCGCCGCCGTGCCTCGTGGAATGTGTACCACCAGCGCATGCGTGGTCGCGCCTGCCAGTTCGAGGCCGACGCGCGCGACCGGCTGGGCTGTGCCGACTCGCTCAGTGCCTCGATGGCGCTGCCGGTGGCCGGCGGCAATGCCTACGTGGCCTACACCCGCCGCCAGACCTGGCGCGCAGGCACCGTGCAACCGGGGCTGGGGGATGATCCGCTGGCCGGGCTCGAGCCGCTGTTGCCGCCGTGGATTCCACAACCCACGCGCGTGCCGCAGCTCAGCCGCACCTGGCAGGCCAGCTACAGCCGCAGCCAGCGCTGGGGCGAGTTCAGTGTCTCCAGCCGCATCGGCGTGTGGCAGCAGACCAGCGGCGGTGCCCTGCGCGATGGTCGTGACCGCGGCATCTATTTCAACTTCAGCCTCAACCGCCTGCAGCGCGGCGACCGCGGCAGCTCGCAGCGGCGCTACGGTGTGGACGTGCGCCAGCCGCAGCACGCGCGGCCTGACGTCAATTACAACGCCGGGCAGACCCTGCGCCAGGAATACGAAGACCAGTACCGCGAAGTGTCCGGCGAACTACGCGGCAACAACAACGAGCGCTACAGCGCCACGCTTAGCGGGCAGCTGCAGAACCGCATCGGCCAGACCGGCGCCACGGTATCGCGCTACCAGCACCAGGGCGGCAACGAGGTGGCGTACAGCGCCACGCATAGTTCCGGACTGGCCGTCGGCTCGCGTGGGCTGTACTGGGGCGCAGGCGTGGGCGCCGATGCCGGGCTGGCAGTACAGGTGGATGGCACCGACGACCTGGACCTGACCGGCGTTGCCGCCGAACTGCAGGTGGGTGGACTGCGCCGGCAGCGGCTGAAGCTGGGCGAACGCCGCTTGCTGCCGATTTCCGCCTACCAATCGCACCGCGCCGAAGTGCAGGACGCCAGCGCACTGGACAGCATCGCGGCCGTCCGCGTGAGCGGCGTGGGCGGTGCGCGCCCGCTGTTCCTCTCGCCCGGGCGGCTGGTGCGCCTGCCGGTGCCGATTGAAGTGACCTACACCTTCATCGGCAACGCCCACGACATCGCCGGTGCACCGCTGCGCGGCGCCCGCATTCTCAACGCGCCGGTGCCCGGCACCGGCAGCAATGGAGGCTTCGTGGCCGACTTCCCACGACGCGAGAAGACGCTGTACCTGCTGCAGGACCACCGGCTGCTGCACTGTCCGCTGCAGGTGCGCGAGCGCCGCAGTGTGGTGATGCTGGTGGGCACCGTGCAGTGCGAGCCGCTGGCCGTGGCCCAGTTGCCTGCTGATATCCGGCATCAGGCGCGAGTGACGCGACTGCTGCAGGAGCAGGCGTTGATTGCCGCCACGCCGCAGACCGCGGCCGCGGGAGGTGTGCAGTGAACCGGCGGGTGTGGTGGGTGATGGCGGTGTTGTGTGCGTTGGTGGTGTTGGCGCCGCGGGCGATGGCGCAGCAGCCGCCGGAGACAGATCCCAGTCCGATAGTCCAGCAGGTGACGCTTGCGTGGGATCGATCGTCCATGCCAGGCGATCTGGAGATTTGGCCAGACAGGACGGTTCTGGGCTTCAGCCGTGACGTGTCGCGCAAGCTTGGCCAGATACATCTGACCTGCCGATCCAGTGTGGATCCTTCGCAAGGCAGCTGCAGAACCTCTGGCGATGAGGATGTGCTGTTCGGATCGTCGGAAATCGTACTCAGGATGGTCGAACAACGATCCGGTCTTCCAACAGAAGTGAGATTGAACGGTTGGTTGCGACGGATCGTGTCGGGTCGTGCATGCACTGGCGATTTTTGGACCCAGCACGTATACCCGCTGTACTCAGCAGCTTGGGACCAATGCAATGTTGATGAGCCGCTAGGTACCGGAGTAAGGCTTGTACTTCTACAAGAAGAACTCAGGAGACTGGTAGCGGGTCATTGGCACGGTGAGCTCCAGCTCGATCTCAAAGTGGATCCAGCACAAGGAACGGTGCTGACCAATGTCATCACCTTCGACTTCACCATCACCGACTACAACGCGGTCTCCATCTACTTCCCGCTCTTCGACCAGGTCACGCCACACGTTGGCCTGAACCTGCAGTACGACCCGCTGGCACAGACCGTCGGCGGCCGAACCCAACTCGACATGTGCCTGTACGACGGACTGGGCTCGCAGAGCCAGTACCTGGGCGTCACTGTGCGTGACAGCGGACCACGCCCTCCGGGGCCCTCCGGCTACTCGGTGTGGCATGCCGATGGCGGCAGCGATGCCACGCAGCGCGTGGACTACACCGTCACCCTCGATCACAACGGCAGCGCCCTGCCCATGCGCAACGGCGTGGAGCAGCTGCTGCACGGCATCGACACCGCAAAGCTGCGCCTGGTGCTGCTGCCCGGCATGACCCAGCCGGTGTTCTGCGTGCCCACGCCACTGGTGCTGGAAACCCCTCGCGTGCCGGTCAGCAGCAAACGCCCCGGCTACTACGACGGCGATCTCAAGGTGGAAATGCGCGTTCCCACTGTCACGCCCTGATTCCCATGGAGACCCCGATGAAGCCTCTCATTCGCTGTCTGATTTCCTTGTCGCTGCTGATGGCGATGCCTGCCCACGCCAACCTCACCGTGCACCCCATGCGCACGTCGGTGGACGTGAAGAAGGGCGCGCAGATCCGCATCTATTCGCAGTCCACCCAGCCGCAGTACGTGCAGGCCTCGATCAAGCGCATCGTCGACCCGGCCGGTGCAGAAGAACACGAGGTTGAGGTCGAGCCTGGCGAAGCAGCCATCGCCATCACCCCCGGCAAGTTCGCGCTGGCCGGTGGTGGCAATCGCCTGATCCGGGTGATTCCGCTGCAGCCGGTCGAAAAGGAAACCGCCTATCGCGTCTACTTCGAAGGCGTGCGTGGCCCCGAAGGCGTTGAGCACGCAGGCGAGGGCGAGCGCGCACAGGCCAATGTCGGTGTCAGCCTGGTCTGGGGCGCGCTGGTCAATGTGCTGCCCGCGCAGCCGGCCATGGCGATGAAGGTGGAAGGAAACCGCCTGCGCAACACCGGCACGGTGCGTGTCGGCATCACCAGCATTGCTGACTGCGATGGCGCGCGCTGCACCGCGCACGAGGTGTCGCAAAGCCTGTATCCCGGCAGTGCATTGGAACTGCCTTTCCCCGTGCAGCCCGGGCACACGCTGCAACTGCGTTACCGCCTCACCCGCGATGGTCATCGCGAACACGTACAGACCCTGGCGCCCAGCGCCGGTTGATCACCAGTCCCGCCGGATTCTCTGGTGGGGCATCTCTTCGCACCCTCAGTTAAGGAGATTCAATGAATCGCATATATCGTCGCCTGTGGAATCGAGCCCGGCAGTGCTGGGTGGTTACCAGTGAGCTGGGGCGGGCAACAAGGAAGCCTGCCCAGCAGGTTTGTGGTGCACCTGCAGTGGTGCTGTTGGTACTGGCCGCTTCCTTCAGTACTTCAGCCTATGCACAACAGGATGAGATGATCACATCAATTGGCGTGATCCGATGTCGCTGTACGCTTCCCCGCTGGCCTTCAGGTCTGCCATCAGTCCACTGGCCAGACATACGCAGCTCGCAATCGTAAATGACACGCACTATCGCGATTCGACCGTGAGCGGCGATTTCTCGATGATCCTCGGCTCGCGCTCGACGGCAACAGGAAAGTCATCCGTTGTATATGGAACTCTGGCAATTCTTGATGGCGAAAGCTCCGCCGCCATTGGTTCGCATTCAACGGTAAAAGGCAGTTTCAGCGTTGGCGTTGGAGCTGGAGCGTACGTCAATGGCTCTGGTTCGACCTCGCTTGGGGCATATGCAAGGACTGTTGGCGACAACGGGGTAGCGATCGGAAGAGCGTCTCAGGTAGACACTGGCGCCGGAGTTTCGGGAGTCGCTATTGGCGCCGATTCTCGGGCGGGTACGCCAGGATGGACGGGCGCCGTAGCGGTGGGTGGGGAAGCTCAGGCGGGTCACGATGGCGTGGCGCTCGGGTATGCATCGAAGACCAACGGCGCGGGCGCATTAGCCATGGGCAGCAGAGCAAATGCAGCTTCCAATGATTCCCTTGCCTTCGGAAGGAACTCACGATCCAGCGGAGCCGGTGCAACTTCGCTCGGAGGCTCCGCCTCTGCAAGTGGCACGGGAGCAACGGCAGTCGGTCTTAACGCTTCGGCTGCTGGCGAGTTCGCTATTGCCTTCGGCTACGAGTCAAAGGCCAACAGCACGCACACGACTTCCTTGGGCAGTCGCTCTAGTGCCAGTGGCATCGGCGCAACCGCCTACGGCAACTCGTCTTATGTGAGCGGGCGCAATGGTACTGCCGTGGGCAGTGGCTCCCGTGTTGACAGCGGAAATTCGGAGGGTGCCATCGCCATCGGTGGCGATTCCCGTGCCGGTGCCAATGGCTACAACGGTGGTATCGCCTTGGGAAGCAAGGCCAATGCCAGCCACGATAGCGTGGCCATCGGCTACGAAGCTGCTACGCGAGCAAACAATGCGGTTGCGCTGGGGCGCGGCTCGATTGCGACCGAGGCCAATACGGTCTCAGTAGGAACCAGTGGCGCCAAGAGGCGCGTTGTGAATGTGGAGGACGCGCGCCTTTCGACCACCAGCACCGATGCGGTTACCGGCAAGCAGCTCAATTCCACCAACACCAACGTGACCAGAGCCCAGACCGCTGCCGATGCAGCGAAGACGACAGCCGCGGCAGCGCAGTCCACGGCCAACACGGCCAACACCAATGCCAACACAGCTCTGACGAAGGCCAATACGGTCAGCGGGTTGGTCAGCCAGATATCGGCAAGTGGCAACGTAAGGCTGGGTGGTGAGAACACCGGCACCGTGCTGGATGTTCGCAACAAGTCCAATGCTGTTCGCAGCATCACCGGCCTGAAGGATGGGGCGCTTTCTACATCAAGCACTGAAGCTGTGACGGGCAAGCAGCTCAATGCAACCAACACCAACGTGACGGCTGCTCAGACTGCGGCCGACGCGGCGAAGACCACGGCCACAGCAGCGCAGACCACCGCCACTACAGCCAACACCAACGCCAATACAGCGCTGGCCAAGGCCAATACGGTCAGTGGCCTGGTCAGCCAGGTATCGGCCAGTGGCAACGTACGCTTGGGCGGCGAGAACACCGGCACGGTGCTGGATGCCCGCAACAAGTCCAATGCGGTGCGCAGCATCACCGGCCTGAAGGATGGAGCGCTGAGCACGTCAAGCACGGAGGCCGTCACCGGCAAGCAGTTGAATGCCACCAACAGCAACGTTGCCGCCGTGAAGTCCACGGCGGACGCAGCGCAGGCACGCGTGGCGGTACTGGATGGCCTGGTGGGGCAGGTATCGGCAAGTGGAAACGTGCGCCTGGGTGCAGACAACACCGGTACCGTCGTCGACGTGGCCAACAAGAGTGGCGCCAAGCGCAAGCTGCAGAATCTGGCCAATGGCGTGCTCAACGCGTCCAGCACTGATGCAGTGACTGGGCAGCAGCTCAATGCCACCAATAGCGAAGTGACCAGTGTGCGCACGGCCGCAACCGCGGCGAAGACGGCGGCCGACGCCGCCCGTGGTGTAGCCGATGGCGCTGTGCAGAAGGCGGATGCCTTGGGAGGACTGGTGGGCCAAGTGTCTGCCAGTGGCAACGTTCGTCTGGGTGCGGAGAACACTGGGACCATCGTGGATGTGGCGAACAAGAGCGGTGGCAAGCGACGCATCTACAACATCGCCAACGGAACGCTTGGCGCGGGCAGCACGGATGCGGTGACCGGACAGCAGCTGTTTGCGACCAATACCACGGTGGAGACGCAGCAACAGGCCCTGGCCGGGCATGCGCAGCAGCTGGCGGATCAGGACGGGCGTATCGCCGACAACCGGGTCGAGCTGGACGCGCTGCGTGCTGACTTCGATAACTTCGATCCGGACCTGGATGGCGTGGTCAAGTTCAGTGCTGATCGTCGCCTGGTGGACATGGAAGGTGCGCGGGTATCGGGTGTGGCAGCGGGGGATATCAGTTCTGCGACCAGCACGGATGCGGTGAATGGCGGGCAGTTGTTTGCGACCAATGAGCGCGTCAATGCAATCGAGAGTGCCGGGAAGTTCCTGAGTATTGGAAGTGACAGCCTCAGCGAAGCCGCTAGGTCGGGCGCCTTTGGTGTGGCCATCGGTGATTCGGCGCAGGCAAGCGTTGAACATGAGGGAGGAACCGCGGTAGGGGCATATGCCAACGCTAGTGGCAAGAACTCTGTAGCCCTCGGCAGAGGGGCGCTTGTGGAGAAGGGGGCGGAGAGTTCTTTCGCGCTCGGTGCCGGTTCACGCGCAGCGGCAGTTGAAACAACGGCGGTTGGCGCGAATAGTAGGGTTGAAGCGGGTGCGGCCAGGTCCGTCGCCGTGGGGGCTGGATCAATTGCAAGGGAATCTGACACCGTCTCCTTTGGGACGAGTTTGTACCAGCGCCGACTGGTTAATGTAAGTCGAGGTATCGCAGAGGGTGACGTCTCCACAATCGCACAGCTCAACGAAACTCTTGCCGGGCTGGGTGGCGGTGCAGGCTTGGATGCTTTGGGGAACGTTGTCGGGCCAGCCTATAGCGTGCAAGGTGGCAAGCAGAACAATGTCGGAGATGCCTTGGCTGCACTCGATGGTGCAGTGGTCAGGTCAGACATTCGCGTAGATGGCCTCGAAGGTCAGCTGCGTGCGACGTTCCAACAATCACCCTCGACCCGGGTGGATGGAGTTGGTCAGCTTAATCTGGCAGGTGCGCAAGGCATGGTTCTGTCGAATCTGGCCGATGGTCGTATTGCCGCTGGTAGCCGCGATGCGGTGACTGGTAGCCAGCTGTATGCAGCCAAGCAAGATATCGCCGACAACAGAAGCGAGATCGATCAGATGAAGGAGCAGCGAAAGGGCCTGGCTGGCTTTACTCGCCAAGGTCCGATTGACTTTGCTGGCGCTCGGATTACCGGTCTGGCCGATGGTGATATCAGTTCGGCATCGAGCAGTGATGCCGTCAACGGCGGGCAGTTGTATACGACAAACAGCAGACTTACTGATCTGGAGGATTCACAACGGTTCCTGTCGGTAGGCTCAGCCGGTCCGGCAGTTTCCGCAAGAGCTGGTTTGGTGGGTGTTGCGCTAGGTGATTCGGCAGTGGGAGTTGGCGAGGGCGCGACTGCGTTGGGCAGTTTCTCCCGCGCAGGAGGCAAGAACTCTGTCGCTCTTGGTCGTGCCGCGCATGTCATGGAATCTGCGGAGGATGGCTTCGCCGTGGGTGTAAGGTCGGTGGTTGACGCGGAGAAGGGCATTGCAATAGGCGCTGCGAGCTCAGTCCAGGCGGGTGCCAACTATAGTGTTGCCATTGGTAGTGGTTCTATCGCCAGAGATGCTCTTACTGTTTCGTTCGGAGAAGGGGCTCTCCAGCGTCGCCTCGTCAACGTAGCCAACGGCCGCAACGCCAACGACGCAGCCACCATCGGCCAGCTCCGCGGTGCCCTGTCCACCCTCGGCGGCGATATCGACGCAAACGGCAACGTCACCACCCCCGGATTCAACATCCAGGGTCAGCACCAGAGCACCGTCAACGACGCTCTCACCACCTTGGACTCCGCCGTAGTCACCACCGGCTCTCGCATGGACCGCGTCGAAACCCAGCTCCGTTCGGTCTTCCAGGAAACGCCCTCCACCCGCAGCGACGGCACCGCCCAGCTCACCCTGGCGGGCGCCAACGGCATGGTCATCTCCAACGTGGCCAACGGCCTGATCGCGGCTGGCAGCCGCGAGGCGGTCAACGGTGGCCAGCTGCACGCGGTGCAACAGCAGCTCAATGGCCGCATGGATGGTCTGGAGCAGCGCGTCGATGGCCAGCCGCAGTCGCGTGCGCTGGCTACCGCTTCGGCCGCGCCGACCGATCAGGTCACGCCGACGCCGGAAGCCAGCGATTCGCCGCAGGTGGCCTCGGCAGGCGAGGGCACTTCGCCTACGCCGCAGCCGAAATCGAAGAAGGACGACACGCCGTCGCCCACGCCGCAGGTCGATACCGCTGAACTGGAGAAGATGCTGGCCCGCGCCAACGAGTACACCGATGGTGCCATCAGCAACTTCGAGCGTCGCCTGGACAAGATGGACAAGCGCTTCAACCGCATGGCGGCGATGAGCAGTGCGCAGACGGCCATGGCCATGAACACCGCTGGCCTGGCCACCTACAACCGCCTCGGCGCGGGCGTGGGCTACGCCGAGGGCGAATCGGCCATGGCGGTGGGTTACCAGCGCGTACTCAACGACAAGGGCTCAGCCACCTTCAGCCTCAATGGTGCGTTCACCAACAGCGGTGAGCGCAGCATGGGCGTGGGTGTGGGCATCGGCTGGTAAGCCATGGCGCCCCGGTGTGGTGCGCGTAACGAGCCCCGCCGCGCCGGGGCCATTGCAGAGGAAATTGCGATGTACAGCTTCATGAGCCGTTTCATGACCTACCGGCGCTACTACGTCTGGCGCGCCCGCATCCGCTACGTCACCCACGACATGGATACGTGGACGCTGGCGTGCCTGGTGTTGATGATCTGCATGGGGTTGATGGTGTGGGGGTTCTGGCGCGTGGTGAACGTGCCGCAGCCGCGCATCCATCCGGAAGCCGCCGCCGTGCGGGTGGAAGTGCTGACCGACGAAGCGATCCATCGCATCGTGCTGGTGCGCCACGGCGGCACGACGCCGGGTCATCCCTTCTACAGCGCCGCGGAGATCCGCGGCAGCACCCAGCGCACGCTGCGGGTGCGGCAGACGCTGCAGGACCCGGTACCGATGAAGCTGCAGGCGGACATGTACGCGGATATCGCCGATTACATCAACGCTACCGGTGCCTGCATGCCTTTCCCCTGCCGCCGCGTGAGTTTCCGCATCGAACAGCTGCAGCGGTCGGGACGCGAGAGCGCCGTACGCAACAAGGCGCTGGCCGAGATCCTGCAGGTGCCGTGGTACCTGGTGCCGAATCTTGATGGCGAACGCATGCGCGTGCGCAGTGGCTGGGCGGATGATTTCCAGGACGTGTATTCGCACGCCTGGCACCTGCATGACCTGCAGAAGATGCATGCGCGCATGATGGCCGAGTATCCGTACCGTGCTGCGGTGCCGTGGCTGGCACGATTGGCGACCCCGTCCGAGGAAAAGCTGATCTTCCCGTAGCGCCGAGCCATGCTCGGCTGCTCTCCGCGCAGATCGCGGCAGCCCCGAGCCGAGCATGGGCTCGGCTCTACGCCGGTCATCCGCCGATGTAGGCGGTGATCTCCATTTCGGCCAGCAACTGCCGCAACTGCGTGGCCGACGCCCGGCGCATGGGCTTCTCATCCACCGGCGACAGCGGCGCCTGGCGCAGGGCGTCGTAGGGCAGTACCGCCAGGTCGAAGGTCAATTCTTCGGCGCTGAACACCCACACCGGTACGTCCAGGTTGCGCTCGCGGTCGAGCCGCAGGCGCCGCGTACGCGATTCGGCGGGGATGCGATGTTCGTCCAGGAAGCGATGCACCGCCTCCGGGTCGTCGCTGTGCAGGTGCAGCTGCACGGGGCTGTTTGCGTCGGCGGTGCCGTCCAGCACGGGGCCGGCCAGGCGCGGCGAGAAGCCGTGCAGGAACTCCAGCGCGCGCAACGCGGACTCGCGCCGCCGCTGCAGTTCGTTGCCGTGTTGGGGGCCGGAAAACAGCCGCTGGTACTCGCGCAGGGCCTGTTCGATCTCGACGTTGCGGGGCAGCGAGGCATCGTCGTGGATGCCAAGACGGCTGGCGGCCTTGAGTTTGGCCTGGTGGAAGTCGCGGATTCCGCCTTCGGCCATCAGCCGGGCCGCTTCGTGGGCGAGGCGATGACGCCGTTCGCGGGTCTGGCTGGCAGCATGCTGGTGGGCGCGGTGCATGCGATGACTCCCTGTTGCGACCTGGCCACAGACTAGCGCAGGCATGTGACATCTGCGTGGGTATTTAACGGAGGTGCCAACGAGGGTCGGCGTTTACCCGAGCAAGAGGGTGCCGTTGATGCTGTAGAGCCGAGCCTATGCTCGGCTGTTCTACCGCGGGCCCCCTGAGCCGAGCATGGGCTCGGCTCTACAAAGGGCAGTGCCAACCAAGGTTGGCACCCACCAAGCCTGGCCTTATTAGAAGATATCGAACGCGGCCGCGTCCGCCTGCGGGGTGCTCTGCAGGTTGAGGTCGTAGTCGGTCAGGCGGTCCATGTCTTCCACCTTCACCCACTCCACCGCGCCGTTGAGGGTGGCCTGGACCATGCCGCTCGGCGGTTCGTTCTGCGCGATCGGGGTGTCCTTCAGCGCGGTGCGCATGTAGTCGATCCAGATCGGCAGGGCCGCCTTGCCACCGTATTCGCGGTAGCCCAGCGAGCGGAAGTCGTCGCGGCCTACCCACACGGTGGTCACGTACGGGCCGCCGAAGCCGGAGAACCAGGCGTCACGGTGATCGTTGGTGGAGCCGGTCTTGCCGCCCACGTCCTCGCGGCCAAGCACCTTGGCCTGTGCGCCGGTGCCGCGCTGGACCACATCGCGCATCATCGACACCAGCTGGTAGGCAGTACGTGCGTCGATCGCACGCGGTGCGGTACGCGCATCCGGGTTGACCGGTGCGGCTGGCGTTTCGCTCTTGGCTTCCGCCTTGGCGGCGGCGGTGGCGTCAACCTTGGGTGGCGGGGCACCGAAGTTGAAGCCGTCCACCACCTGGTTCACCGGCTGGTCGCTGCTGCCGGCGCAGTCGCGGCAGGCCATCGCCGGGTTTTCCTTGAACACCAGGTTGCCATCGCGGTCGAGCACCTGGTCGATCAGCCAGGTGTCCACGCGCGAGCCGCCGTTGGCGAACACGGCATAGCCGCGGGCCACCGACAGCGGCGTCAGCGAGGCGGTACCCAGCGACATCGACAGGTTCGGCGGCAGCTCGGATTCGGCAAAGCCGAACTGGCTGATGTACTTGCGCGCGTAGTCCACGCCCATGCCATCAAGCAGGCGCACCGAGACCAGGTTGCGCGACTGCACCAGCGCTTCACGCAGGCGCATCGGGCCACGGAAGCCGCCGCCGTCATTCTGCGGCGCCCAGGTCTTGCCGCGGCGGTCGCGGAACACGACCGGGGCGTCGAGCACGATCGAGGCCGGGTTGTAACCCTTGTCGAAGGCAGCCGCATAGACGAACGGCTTGAAGCTCGAACCCGGCTGGCGACGGGCCTGGGTGGCGCGGTTGAATTTGTTGCCGGAGAAGCTGAAGCCGCCGACCAGGGCCTTCAGTGCGCCGCTGTGGGCGTCCAGCGAGACCAGCGCGGACTGGCCGCGCGGGAGCTGGTCGAGCAGCCACTCGCCCTCCTTGGCACCGGCGCGCACGCGCACGATGTCGCCACGCTGCACCAGCTTGGCCGGGCTCTTGTTGGCCCACTTGGCGGCACCGGCCGGCAGCACGATCTCGCTGCGGTTGGCCAGCACCACGGTGGCGCTGCCGTCAGCGCCGGTACTGGCGACGATCGCCGGCAGCAGGCCGGACTGCGAGAACGTGCCGCGCAGGTGCTCGGCCAGTGCGGCGGCATCATCGCCGGCACCCAGCTGTACCTGCTTCTCCACGCCGTGCCAGCCGTGGCGATGGTCGTACAGCAGCAGGCCGTCGCGCACCGACAGGTTGGCGGCGGTCTGCAGCGTCGCGTCGATGGTGGTGGTGACGTGGTAGCCCTTGTTGACAACGTCGCCACCGAAGCGGGCGATCATTTCCTGGCGCACCAGCTCGGCCACGTAAGGCGCATCCACCTGCACCGGCGGCTCATGCGCGGTGGCGTGCATCGGCACGGCCTTGGCCGCGTCGGCTTCGGCCTGGCTGACGAACTTCAGGTCGGCCATGCGCTGCAGCACATAGTTGTCACGGCGCTGGCGGGCGCGCTCCGGGTTGGAGATCGGGTTGCCCGAGGACGGGAACTTGGGGATGCCGGCCAGCGAGGCCATCTCGTCCAGGTCCAGCTCGCCCAGCTTCTTGCCGTAGTAGAACTCGGCGGCGGCGGCCACGCCGTAGGCGCGGTTGCCGAAGAAACTCTTGTTCAGGTACAGCTCGAAGATCTCGTCCTTGCTCAGCTCGGACTCGATCTTGCGCGCCAGCAGGATCTCGGCCAGCTTGCGGGTGTAGCTGTACTCGGAGCTGAGGAAGAACTGGCGGGCCACCTGCTGGGTGATGGTGGAGCCACCGGGCACGCGCTTGTCGTTGGTGGTGGCCAGCAGCCACACCGCGCGACCGATGCCCTTGTAGTCCACGCCGCCGTGCTCGTAGAAGCGGGCATCCTCGGTGGCCAGGAACGCCTGCTTCAGCTTCTCCGGCACATCCTTCATGGTGATGGGGGTACGCCGGGTCTCACCGAACACCGCCATCAGCTTGCCGTCGGCAGCATAGACGTACATCGGCTCCTGCATTTCCACGTCGCGCAGGGTCTGCACATCGGGAAGCTTGGAAGAAACGGCGTAGTACAGGCCGCCAACGGCGGCCGCTCCGACCAGCGCCAGGACCAGGACAACAAGAAAGATCCAGCGCAGCCAGCGGCGGAGACGGGTCATCGGTGTCAGATTCCGATTGCGAATTTCGTGGTCGCAGAGTATAGATTACGCAAGGTGGCGGCTGGGGCCGGCACTGGGGAGTGCAAGGGGACGCCAGGGGCTGCGTGTTCATCCTGTGAGGGATGTCACAGCAGGGCGGTTGCCATTTGCTAAGAATACGTTATTAATGCGCGGACGCAGCTCTTGCGTCCAAGTGCCCGTCGGCAGGGGAGAAACCGTGGGGCTCATCCCAAAAAGTCAGTCGCCGCTCATTGGCGTCGACATCAGTTCGACTGCGGTAAAGCTGTTGCAGCTTTCCCGCAGCGGCAACCGTTTCCGTGTGGAACATTACGCCGTGGAACCGCTGCCGCCGAATGCGGTGGTGGAGAAGAACATCGTCGAAGTGGAGGCCGTGGGAGAGGCCATCCGCCGGGCGATGAACCGTTCCGGCAGCAAGGCCAAGCTGGCCGCTGCGGCCGTGGCCGGTTCGGCGGTGATCACAAAGGTGATCCCGATGCCGGCCGACCTGGACGAGAACGACATGGAAGCCCAGATCGAGCTGGAAGCGGTCAACTACATTCCGTATCCGATCGAGGAAGTGAACCTGGACTTCGAGGTGATCGGGGCGATCCCGAACAACCCGGAAATGGTCCAGGTGCTGCTGGCTGCCTCGCGTTCGGAAAACGTTGAACTGCGCCAGTCGGCACTGGAACTGGGTGGGCTGCAGGCCAAGGTGATGGACGTGGAGGCCTTCGCGGTCGAGAACGCCTTCGCCCTGGTGGCCAGCGAGTTGCCGGTTTCGGCCGAGGGCGTGGTTGCGCTGGTCGATATCGGAGCCACCATGACCACCCTCAACGTACTGCGCGGTGGCCGCAGCCTGTACAGCCGCGAACAGGTGTTCGGTGGCAAGCAGCTGACCGACGAGATCATGCGTCGCTATGGCCTGAGCTACGAGGAAGCCGGTCTGGCCAAGCGCCAGGGCGGGCTGCCGGAAAGCTACGAGATGGAAGTGCTGGAACCGTTCAAGGAAGCCACGGTCCAGCAGATCAGCCGTCTGCTGCAGTTCTTCTATGCCGGCAGCGAATTCAACCGGGTCGACCACATCGTGCTGGCCGGCGGCTGTGCTGCCCTTGCAGGCCTGCCGGAGATGGTCGAGGAACAGCTGGGCGTGCCGACCGTCGTCGCCAACCCGCTGGCACAGATGACCCTGGGGCCGAAGGTGCAGGCGCACGCGCTGGCCCAGGACGCCCCCGCGCTGATGATCGCGACCGGTCTGGCGCTGAGGAGCTTTGACTGATGGCACGCATCAATCTATTGCCCTGGCGCGCCGAACGGCGCAAGCAACGCCAGCGCGAGTTCGGCATCATGCTGGGCATGGCCGCCCTTGGTGGCCTGCTGCTGTCGCTGTTGATCTGGTTCTACTACGACATGCAGGTCAGCGGGCAGAGCGATCGCAACGCCTACCTGCAGACCGAGATCGACAAGGTCAAGGAGCAGAACAAGGAAATCGACCGCCTTGACGAGCAGAAGAATCGATTGCTGGCCCGCAAGGCCGTGATCGAGCAGCTGCAGGCCAAGCGCTCGCAGATGGTCCACCTGTTCGATGCGCTGGTCCGCACCATCCCCGATGGCGTGGTGCTCACCGCTCTGCAGCAGGAAGGCGACGTGCTGACGCTGGAAGGCCGCACCCAGTCCAACGCCCGTGTCTCGGCCTACATGCGCAACCTGGAAGTCTCTGGCTGGATGACCAATCCGGAGCTGGCGATCATCGAGGCGCGTGAGCCGGACAAGGACAAGGAAGGGCGCGCGACCGGCCCGGTGGCTGACATCAAGGCGTTGCCGTACGTGTTCAAGGTCAAGGTCAAGCTGCCCGCGCAGAGCGAGGAAGCAGCGGCCACTCCAGGCCTGAACCCTGATGGCAGCGTGGCCGGCACCGCGCCGGTGGCACCGACCGTCGCACCGCTCAGCGCAGGGCCCGACGCGGCAGCGCCGGCTGCTGCCGCACCAGCGCCGGGATCGACGCCGGCACCGGCAGCCACGCCTGCAACTGCTCCGGCACAGGCCCCGGCACCGGCGGCAGCACCTGCGCCGGCCAAGCCAGCGCAGGCCGCACCCGCACCCAAGCCTGAGGGCAGCCGCCTGGCGCAGCCGCCGCAGGCCTTCCACGCCCCGCTGCAGGGGGATCGCGCATGAGCAAGAAAGTCGACATCAAGAACCTGGACTTCAACGACATCGGCAACTGGCCGAGGAACGCGAAGATCGTGTTCTGCTCGCTGATCGCCCTGGTCATCATGTTCGTGCTTTGGATGCTGCTGGTCAGCGGCAAGCGCGAGGAACTGGCCGGTCTGGAGTCGCGGGAAACCGAACTGCGTGCCGAGTTCACCAAGGAACAGGAACGCGCGGTCAACCTGGAACCGTTGAAGCAGCAGCTGGCACAGATGGAGCAGGTCCTGCAGCAGATGCTGCGGCAGCTGCCGAGCAAGACCGAGATGCCTGACCTGATCATCGACATCTCGCAGACCGCACTGTCCAGCGGCCTGGCCAACGAGCTGTTTGAACCCGAGCAGGAGCAGATCAAGGAGTTCTACGCCGAGAAGCCGATCAAGCTGCGGATGGTGGGTAGTTACCATCAGTTCGGTGCCTTCGTCAGCGGCGTGGCCTCGCTGCCGCGGGTGGTGATCCTGACCATGCACGACATCAACCTCAAGCCCAAGGACAAGACCGGCGGCAACATCCGTGCCGGTGCGCTTGAACTGTCCGGTACGGTCAAGACCTACCGTTACCTGGATGAGGCCGAGGTCGAGGAACAGCAGAAGGCTGAAGCGGGCAAGGAGGCGAAGAAGTGATCCGTTCCTTCATTGCACGTGGTGGGATGGCGTTGACGGTGCTGCTGCTGGCCGCCTGCGGCCGCGGCGTGACCAGCACGCCGGGTGATGCGCCCAACCTGGAAAAGTGGGTCGAAAGCGAGCGTGCGCGACCGGCGCAGCCGCTGGAGCCGCTGCCGGTGATGCAGCAGTTCGAGACCTTCGAGTATTCCGCGCAGGGCATGCGCGATCCGTTCACCGATGCCTGGACCAACCCGCAGCAGGGGAATGGGGGACTGCGGCCAGATCCGAACCGACGCAAGGAGCCGATGGAAGGCTTCCCGCTTGACGCGCTGGACATGGTCGGCACCATCGGAACAGGCGCCGGCACCGTGGCGCTGGTGATGGGGCCGGACAAGGTGACCTACCGGGTGCGTCCCGGCGGTTACCTGGGGCAGAGCGACGGGCGGGTCACCGCGGTCTTCGAAGACCGCGTGGAGCTGATCGAACTGGTGCCGGATGGCGCGGGTGGCTGGCTGGAACGTCCAGCAACACTCGCGCTGGAAGATCAATGATCGTTTACTGGGGATAGCACGATGACCTTTCACCAAGCCAAGGGGCTGCGTCCCATCCGGCGCTCTACCTTGAACCGCATCAGCGCGCTGGGAGTCGCGTTGATGCTGGCCTGCGCTCCGGCGCTGGCCGCCGCACCGTCGGAAAAGCCGACCGGCACTGCGCTGGCGGCGACGCCGGCCGCTGCGCCGGCAGGCCTTTCGGTCGCACGCATCGACTTCAAGCGTGGCGATGACGGCGCGGGCCGCCTGATCCTGCAGTTCGACGGCCAGGGCGCCATGCCCGACCTGCGCAGCCAGGGCAACAGCGTGGTTGTCGATGTCGGCAACGCACGCCTGCCGGCCAATCTGCAGAAGCCGATGAACGTCACCGACTTCGCCACCCCGGTGCAGCGCATCGACGCCAAGCCGTCCGGGGCCGGCACCCAGCTGGTGCTGAGCACCGGCGGTCCGGTCGAGTCACTGGCCTACCAGAGTGGCAACGAGTATGTGGTGGAGATCAGCCCGCGGCAGGCCCAGGCCGCCGTTGGCGCCGTCACTGCCGGCAGCGTGACCCAGGCCGCCAAGGGCGTGCCGCAGCGCGGCTACGCCGGCAAGCCGGTGACCTTCAACTTCCAGGACGTGCCCGTGCGCACTGTCTTGCAGCTGATTGCCGAAGAGTCGAATCTGAACGTGGTGGCCTCCGACTCGGTGCAGGGCAATGTGACCCTGCGCCTGGTCAACGTGCCGTGGGACCAGGCGCTGGATATCGTGCTGCGTGCCAAGGGCCTGGACAAGCGTCGTGACGGCAGCGTGGTGTGGGTTGCGCCGCAGTCCGAGCTGGCCAAGTTCGAGCAGGAGAAGGAAGACGCTCGCATCGCGATCGAGAACCGCGAAGATCTGATGACCGACTACGTCCAGATCAACTATCACAGTGCCACACAGATCTTCAAAGCACTGACCGAGGCCAAGGGCATCGGCGGCTCCGGTGGTGGCGGCGGTGGTGGTCAGGGTGGCAGCGGGTCGGCGTCGCAGGAAGACAGTGGTTTCCTGTCCGCGCGTGGCCGCATCGTCGCAGACGAACGCACCAACACGCTGATGATCAGCGACATCCCGAAGAAGATCGCGCGGATGCGCGAGCTGATCAACGTGATCGACCGCCCGGTCGACCAGGTGCTGATCGAGAGCCGCATCGTCATCGCCACCGATACCTTCGCCCGCGAACTGGGTGCCAAGTTCGGCGTCAGCGGCAGCCGCGACAACGTGTACTTCAGCGGCAACCTGGAAGCCAACGCCAAGACCCGCCAGTCGCAGGTGGACGCCAACAACGCCAATGCGAAGGCTGAGCGCGACTGGATCGCCGGTGGCCGCGTGGGTCCGCCGCCGGTGTCGGTCGGTTCGGCCATCACCCGCGGGCTGAACTGGAACCTGCCAGTGGCAGCGGCCAGCAATCCGGGCTCGCTGGCATTGTCGATCCTCAACGCGGGCTACCTGCTGGACGTCGAACTGTCGGCCATGCAGGAAGAATCGCGCGGCGAAGTGATCTCCAACCCGCGCGTGGTCACCACCAATCAGCGTGAAGCGTTGATCAAGCAGGGCAAGGAAATCGGCTATGTCACCATCAGTGGTGGCGGTGCCGGCGGTGCAGCTACCCCGAACGTGCAGTTCAAGGAAGTGGTGCTGGAACTGAAGGTCACCCCGACGATCACCAACGACAACCGCGTGTTCCTCAACATGGCGGTGAAGAAGGATGAGGTCGAAAGCTACATCGTGCTGGAAGGCTACGGCCAGGTGCCCAACATCAACCGCCGCGAGGTCAATACCGCCGTGCTGGTGGAAGATGGGCAGACCGTGGTGATCGGTGGCGTGTATGAGTTCACCGACCGCAACAGTGTCAGCAAGGTGCCGTTCCTGGGCGACGTGCCCTTCCTCGGCAACCTGTTCAAGAAGCGCGGTCGCAACAAGGACAAGGCCGAACTGCTGGTGTTCGTGACCCCGAAGGTCCTGCGCGTGGCGCGCCAGAACTGAGACGTTGCACCTGTTGCATCCGACCGGGGCCGCCACGTGCGGCCCCGCGTCGTTTGCGCCAGTAGATCCACGCCATGCGTGGATGGGTCAGTAGATCCACGCCATGTCCCTCCAGTAGATCCACGCCATGCGTGGATGGGCGAGTAGATCCACGCCATGTCCCTCCAGTAGATCCACGCCATGCGTGGATGGGTGAGTAGATCCACGCCATGCGTGGAGGCTGTTCAGCCGTTCTTGATGCCAGCAGCCGGACGGCCTGCGATGATGTGGGGAACCCGAGCCATCCTGCGCCGGTCAAAGGCCCCCATGAACCTGCCTCCGCCGATGCCCGAATCCATTTCTCCGCCGCCTGCCCCCGTCACCTCGCGCCTGCATGCCGCTTTCAGCGACCTGCGAGATGCACTGTCGGCCGAGATCGTCGGTCAGGCGGCGCTGGTCGAACGCCTTCTGATCGCCTTGCTGGCCGATGGCCACCTGCTGGTGGAAGGTGCACCGGGCCTGGCCAAGACCACGGCCATCCGGGCCTTGGCGGCGCGGCTGGAAGCAGACTTCGCACGGGTGCAGTTCACCCCGGACCTGCTGCCTTCCGACCTGACCGGCACCGAGATCTGGCGCCCGCAGGAAGGGCGTTTCGAGTTCGTGCCGGGGCCGATCTTCCACCCGATCCTGCTGGCCGATGAAATCAACCGCGCGCCGGCCAAAGTGCAGTCCGCGCTGCTGGAAGCGATGGGGGAACGCCAGGTCACCGTCGGCCGCCACACCTACGCGCTGCCATCGCTGTTCCTGGTGATGGCCACGCAGAATCCGATCGAGCAGGAAGGCACGTTCCCGCTGCCGGAAGCGCAGCTGGATCGTTTCCTGATGCACGTACGCATTGGTTATCCGGACCAGGCGGCCGAGTCGGAGATTCTGCGGCTTGCCCGCGAGCGTGCCCGGGGTGCGCTTGGCGAGGCCGCAGCGGCGCCGGAAAAACTGCCGATGCAGGATGTCTTCGACGCGCGCCGCGAGGTGCTGGAGCTGCACATGGCCCCCGCGCTGGAGCGCTATCTGATCGAACTGGTGCTGGCCTCGCGCGACCCTTCGCGCTACGACGCCTCGCTGGCGCGCCGTATTGCCTGGGGCGCCAGCCCCCGTGGCTCCATCGCACTGGAACGATGCGCACGGGCGCGGGCGTGGTTGGCTGGGCGTGATTTCGTCACCCCCGACGACGTGCGTGCCGTGGCCGCCGATGTGCTGCGCCACAGGGTCCTGCCCAGCTATGAAGCCGTCGCCGAAGGGTGGGATGGTGAGCGCCTGGTGCAGGAGCTGCTGGCCCGGGTACCGGCACCCTGAGTGCGCGCATGACCGGCACGACCAACGGACCTGCTCCGGGTACCAGCGAAGGCGATGGTCTGCGACCGCAGTTGGCCGAGCTGGTGGCATTGCGGCGCCTGGCACAGCTTCCGCCACCGCCTCGTCGAGGGCGAGCGGGCAGTGCAGGCCAGGCACCTTCGCCGCTGCGCGGACGCGGCATGGAATATGCAGAATCACGCGAATACGTGGCGGGCGACGACGCGCGCCACATCGACTGGCGCGTCACCGCGCGCACCGGTCGCACGCACACCAAACTGTTCCAGGCAGAACGCGAGCGGGTCACCCTGATCATTGCCGATACGTCGCCTGCGCTGTACTTCGGTACCCGCGTGCGCTTCAAGTCGGTGCAGGCGGCGCGCGCCGGTGCCGTCGCGGCATGGTCCGCACAGCGTCGCGGCGATCGCATCGGTGCATTGCGCGGCAGTGATCGTGAGGCACCGATCGCACCGGCCGGCGGTGCGCGCGGTGTACTGCGCGTACTCGACGCACTCACGCGCTGGTACGCGCAACCACCCGCCGATGACCTCGGCCTGGAGCGCGCGCTGGACCATGCCGGGCGGGTGCTGCGCCCCGGCGCGCGGATGCTGGTACTGGCCGATCCGCAGCAGGCGATCCGCATTCCGCCGGCGCGCTGGAGCGCACTGGCCCAGCACCATGACCTGAGTCTGCTGCTGCTGGTCGATCCGCTGGAGCTGCAGCCGCCAGCGGCGCCCCTGCAGTTTCTCGCCGCACAGCAGCGCATCGGCCTGGACCTGCGTCGCAGCGATGTGCAGGCGCACTGGCAAGCGCATTTCGTCGAACCGCTGCAGCAGCTGCGCTGCCAGCTTGCCGCACGTCGCGTCGATGTGCAGGTGCTTTCCACCGATGCGGCCAGTGATGCCTGGCTGGCGCCGGCACCGACGGAGGTGCCGGCATGAGTGCCTCCCTGCCACTGCGTGATGTGCAGTTGCCGGCCTCGCCAGCGTGGTGGCCACCCGCACCTGGCTGGCTGATGCTGATCGCACTGGTTCTGCTGTTGCTGGCAATCGTTGCTGCGCTGGCCTGGCGTCGGCGCCGCCGACGCCAACAGTGGATGCGAGTGTTCGATCAGGAGATTGCGGCAGTGAACGGCGCGCCGTCGGAACTGGCAGCCATCGCCAGCCTGCTGCGGCGTGCGGCGCGTCAGGCACGCCCGGGCAGCGAAGCACTGCGCGATGACGCGTGGTGGCAGCATGTCGATCCCAAGGACACCCTGCCGCCTGCGCAGCGCAATCTGTTGGCCGAGGGTGCCTATCGTCCTCACGTGGATGCCGCTGCCGTGGCCGACGTGCGCGCGTGGGCGCGTGCGCGTTACCTGGCGTTGCTGCAGGAGCGCCGACGATGAGCGCGCTGGCAGCTTACTGGCCGTGGCCGGATCTGCAGCTGGCGTGGCCGCTGGCACTGCTGGCACTGCCGTTGCCGATCCTGATGTACGCGTGGAAACGGCGTGCCGACCCGGGCGCGGCGCTGCGCGTGCCCTACGCCGCTGCCGAGCTGGAAGCACTGGCTGGCGGCGGTCGTGTCGGCGTTTCCTGGCTGCGCAGCGGCTTGCTGTGGCTGGGCTGGCTGGCGCTGTGCGTGGCGATGGCGCGTCCGCAGCAGCTGGGTGAGGCAATCACCCCGCCGCAGGAAGGCCGGCAGATGATGCTGGCAATGGACGTGTCCGGCAGCATGAGCGAGCCGGACATGGTGCTCGGCGCACAGGCGGTAGAGCGCCTGACCGCTGCCAAGGCGGTATTGGCCGATTTCCTCGACCGTCGTGCCGGTGATCGCGTCGGCCTGCTGGTGTTCGGTGATCGTGCCTACACGCTCACACCGTTGACTGCGGATCTGTCCAGCGTGCGTGATCAACTGCGCGACAGCGTGGTCGGTCTTGCCGGGCGCGAGACGGCCATTGGTGATGCCATCGCGCTGGCGGTCAAACGCCTGCGCAACCAGCCCGAAGGGCAGCGTGTACTGATCCTGCTGACCGACGGCGTCAGCAACGCCGGCGTGCTGGAACCCCTGCGCGCCGCCGAGCTGGCACGTGCCGAAGGCGTGCGCGTGCACACCGTGGCCTTTGGCAGCGACGGTAGTGCGCGGTTCTTCGGCATTCCCGTGGCCGCCGACCGCGACCCGGTGGACGAGGCAACACTGCGCAGGATCGCCGAGATGACCGGCGGCCGCTTCTTCCGTGCGCGTGACACCGACCAGCTGGTCGGCATCTATGCCGAACTGGACCGGCTGGAGCCGATCGCCGCGAAGGGGCCGACACTGCGTCCGCGCAACGAGCGCTATGCGTGGCCGCTGGCTGTCGCCTTGTTGCTGGGCGCGTTGGCGAGGGTATGGCCGGAGCGCCGCCGATGAGCGCCACCTTCCTGAAGATGCCCGACTGGAGCGCGTTCGACTTGAGCACGTTTGATTGGGGCGCGCTGCATTTCCTGCGCCCGGAGTGGTTGTGGATGCTGGCGGCACTGCCGCTGATCGTGGCCGTGGCCGTATACCGGCAGCGGCGCAGCGACGCCTGGCGGCAGGCAGTCGACGCCCATCTGTTGTCCCACCTGCTGGCCGGTGAGGGGAAGCGACGCGCACGCCTGCCATGGGCTCTGCTGCTGGGCTGGACCGTGGCTGCACTGGCGATGGCTGGCCCCAGCTGGCGGCAGCAGGCGCAGCCGGTCTATCAGGCCAGCGCACCGCTGGTGGTGGTGCTGGATCTCTCCAGCCGCATCACCGCGACCGACCTGCCACCCTCGCGGCTGCTGCAGGCGCGGGCAAAAATCGGTGCGTTGCTGCGTGCCCGTCAAGGCGGGCAGGTGGGTCTGGTGGTGTATGCCGAAGATGCCTATACCGTGGCACCGTTGACCGACGACGCTGCAAACGTGGCGCTGTACCTGGATGCGCTGGCGCCGGAGGTGATGCCGCGTGATGGCCAGCGCGCTGATCGTGGCATCGACTGGGCGGTCCGGTTGCTGCGGCAGACCGGTGCCCTGCGCGGCCAGATTCTCCTGGTCAGCGACCAGGCTGACAGCGAAGCGATGCTTGCGGCAACGCAGGCGCGTGGTCTCGGCCTGCAGGTGTCGGTGCTGGGCCTGGGCACGCCGTCCGGCGCCGCCTATCGCGATGGTCAAGGCCAGATCGCTCAGGCCGCGCTGGATGAAACCAGCCTGCGTGCCGTCGCCACCGCAGGCGGCGGGCGTTACCAGCGCATCGCCAGCGATGATCGCGACCTGCAGGCATTGGGCGTGCTGGATGCCAGGGATGGCGGCGCACTGCAGCGGCCCGGACAGGCCCGGCAATGGCAGGACGAAGGCTATTGGTTGTTGCCGCCGGTAATGCTGTTGGCACTGCTGGCGTTCCGCCGCCGTGCGGTGCTGGCGGCAGTGCTGGCCGTGGGTCTTCTGCCCTTGAGCGGGCAGCTGCAGGCGCAGCCGCGCGCGCCGACAGCTGCACCGACACCTGCACCGGCAGCGGGCACGTTGTGGGAACGTGCCGACCAGCGTGAGCATGAGCGCCTGGCTGCGGGCGTGCAGGCCTACCGTCAAGGTGATTTCGCTACTGCCCGCAAGCAGTTCGAAGGCATCGACAGCGACGCCGGCTGGTACAACCTCGGCAACGTGCTTGCCCGTCAGGGCGACTACGACGGCGCCATCTCCGCCTACGACAAGGCCCTGACGCGCCACCCGCAGATGGCCGACGCCGTCGCCAACCGTGCCGTGGTCGACGCTGCGCGCAAGCGCAAGCCGCCGTCGAACAATGACCAGAGGCAGGGCAAGGGGCAGCAGAAGCCACAACAGGGCCAGCAGCAGAACCAGCAGGGTCAACAAGGTCAGCAGGGACAGCAAGGCCAGCATGGACAGCAGGGGCAGCAGAATCAGCCGCAGCAAGGCCAGCAGAATCCGCAACAGGGTCAACAAGGCCAGCAGCAACCGCAGGGCCAGAAGGGCCAGCAGAATCCAGCGTCTGCAGGCTCCGGCCAGCAGGGTGCGAAACAGGAGCCGCCGCAGGCAGCTGACCCGCAGGCCCAGGCGCAGGCCGATGCCCAGCAGCGTCAGCGCATGCAGCAGGCCCTGCAGCAGGCGCGTGCTGGCGAAGCCGGCAAGACGGCAGTGCGCGGCGATGGCGGCACACCGCAACAGCGCGAGGAACAGCAGGCCGTGGAGGCCTGGATGCGGCGCGTACCGGATGATCCGGGGGCACTGCTGCGGGCCAAGTTCCAGTTGGAAAACGAACGTAGAAAAAGGGAAGGGCGATGACAGGCATGGCGAGCAGGCAATTCCGGTGGCCTCTGCCTGTGCTGGCGATGCTGCTGCTGTGGCTGCCGATGGTGGCCATGGCGCAGACGCGCGCCTGGCTGGAACAGGACAGCATCGCCGCCGGTGATGCGGTCACCCTGCACATCGAGACCGACGAAGGTGCACCGGACTATGCACCGTTGAATGCCGATTTCGCGCTCAGCGCGCAGAGCAGCAACCGCCAGGTGCAGTGGAGCAATGGCGGCGTCCAGCAGCGCAACCTCTATACGGTTGCGTTGACGCCGCGCCGCACCGGTACGCTGCAGGTGCCCTCGTTGCAGGTCGGCAGTGCACGCACGGCGCCATTGGTGCTGCAGGTCAGTGATGCCGTGGTGGCCACCCCGCAGAGCAATGCCACCGCCTTCATCGAAACCGAGGTGGATGACCAGACGCCCTACGTGCAGCAAAGCGTGGGCGTGGTGGTCAGGCTGTACTTCGCTTCGCAGCTGGCGTCGGGCGAACTGGTGCTCGACACCCCCAGTGGCGCGTCGCTGCAGCGGGTTGGCGAGGATCGCAGCGACGTACGCCAGGTCAACGGCCGTCGCTACAACGTGGTCGAACGTCGCTTCCTGCTGATCCCCGAGCGCAGCGGTGCGTTGCGTCTGCCTGGCGCACGCTTCACCGGCCGCAGCGCCGGGGGCTTCTTCGATGACTTCTTCGGCAGCGGTGGCGATGGCCGCATGAATGCCGTCGGTGCCGAACGCACGCTGCAGGTACAGGCGCAACCGGCGCAGGCCGTGCAGCCGTGGCTGCCCCTACACAGCCTGCAGTTGCGCTACACCGCTGCACCCAATAGTGCGCGCACGGGCGAAGCCGCCACCGTGATGGTCGAAGCGATCGCCAACGGCGCCACCCGGGCCCAGTTCACCGACCTGCCCGTGCCCGACCTCGGTGATGCCGCACAGGTGTTCGCCGAACCGGCCCAGTACGAGGAGACCTTCAACGGCAGCACGCCACGCCTGAAGATCACCCGGCGCTATTCGATCGTGCCGCGGCAGGTTGGATCGCTGCGCGTGCCCGGGCCGCGCGTGGCGTGGTGGAACGTGGACAGCGGCAGTGCCCAGCAGGCCAGCCTGCCGGATCTGGAACTGGCCGTGGCGGCGGGCCGGGCCGGCGCGCCCGTGGCACAACCGATCGATACCGATGCCGCGCTGCCGGAAGACGCCGCCCCTTCGGTCGCATCCTCTCTTGCACCGACCGCAGCCGGCACCCGGCCGTGGCCGTGGATGGCCGCCGCCGCAGGTCTGGCGCTGCTGTGGCTGTTGACCCTGGCATGGGGATGGCGACGTGGGCGCCATGTAGCCGCCCATGCCCGTACGGTTCCCCGCCCTGGAGTTGTCGCACCTGCGACGTCGTCGCGTGCCAGCGTGGCCGAGCTGCGCCGGGCCATCGATGGCGAGGGCTTTGACCAGGTGGAGGCGCTGCTGTGTTCGATGGCGGGCGTGGAGCGCCTGGAACAGGTGATCGAGCGGCTGGCCGATCCGGCCCAGCGGCAGACCCTGCAGGCGTTGCAGCAGGCGCGCTGGGGCGGATTGGGCGATGTCACCGCGCTGCGGGCCCGTCTGCGCGAAAGCTTCCGTGACGGACCGCACTGGTCGGCCGCCAGCGGCGCCGTCGACACTGGGCTGCCGCCGCTGTATCCGCCGCGGCAACCCTGAACCGGCGCGGCTTGCGCGCTTTGTTAGAGTAGATTCATTTTTCGAGGAATCCCGCGCATGACAGCAGCTGCTGCCGACAAGAAGAAGTTGCCCTTGCATTGGAAGATGGGCATCGGCTTTGCGATCGGCCTGGTCCTGGGACTGATCGTGCATGCCCTGGGCGGCAGCATCGAAGGCCTGCAGACCGGTGCCAAGTGGGTAATGGACTACGTCACCACCCCGGCTTCGGGCCTGTTCCTCAACCTGATCTTCATGCTGATCGTGCCGCTGATCTTCTCGGCGCTGATCATGGGCGTGTCGGAGATGGGCGACATCCGCGCCCTTGGCCGTATCGGCTGGAAGACGTTGGCCTACACCGTGCTGCTGTCCGGCATCGCTGTGGGTATCGGCCTGGTGCTGGTCAATCTGCTCAAGCCCGGTGCCGGCGTCGACCCGCAGGTGGCCGCGCTGATGCTGTCGGAGAACGCCGAGCGCAGCAAGGAAATCGTGGCTGGCATCCATGGCACGCCGAAGGGCATGGACATGCTGCTGTCGATCGTGCCGAGCAACGTGCTGCAGGCCGCTTCGGACAATGGCGCGATCCTGTCGCTGATGTTCTTCGCGCTCATGTTCGGTATCGGCATGGTGCTGACCGATGAGGCCAAGGTAGCCCCGCTGCGTCGCGCCATCGAAGGCGTGTTCGAAATCTCGATGACCCTGATCAACCTGGTCATCCGCCTGGCGCCGTATGCCGTGGCCTGCTTCATGTTCAACCTGGCCGCGCTGTTCGGCTTCGACCTGATCATCCGCCTGGGTGCCTACGTGGGCGTGGTGGTGCTGGCACTGGGCCTGCACATGGTGGTGACCTACGGCACCGCGGTATGGCTGTCGGGGCGTTCGCCGCTGGCGTTCTTCCGGCAGACCCAGGAGGCCACGGTGATGGCCTTCTCCACTGCCTCCAGCAACGCCACGCTGCCGACCGCGCTGCGCGTGGCCGACCAGATGGGCCTGCCGCAGCGCGTGTCGCGCTTCGTGCTGACCGTGGGCGCCACCGCCAACCAGAACGGCACCGCGCTGTTCGAGGGCGTGACGGTGATCTTCCTGGCTCAGTTCTTCGGTGTCGACCTGAGCATCGGCCAGCAGGTCATGGTGATGGCGGTCTGCATCCTCGGTGGCATCGGTACGGCCGGTGTGCCGTCCGGCTCGCTGCCGGTGGTGGCGATGATCTGTGCGATGGTCGGCGTCAATCCGCTGGGCATCGGCCTGATTCTGGGCGTGAACCACTTCCTGGACATGTGCCGCACCGCGCTGAACGTGACCGGCGACCTGGCCCTGACCACCCTGGTGGCCAAGGGCGAAGCCGCGGACACCCCGGCCGAGATCGCTGCCGCCGCGGCCCGTCTGGACAACTGACCGGTAGTGCCGGCCCCCGCGCCTTCGGCGCAGCCCCCGGACTCCGGGGGCGGTAGTGCCGGCCGCTGGCCGGCAACTTCATGATCTTCGGGAATTTCTACCGGGTTGCCGGCCAGCGGCCGGCACTACCGCCTTGTTGGCCTGACCCCACCCGGCGTCTGTGGGACAATAGGCCGCCCGCAGTTCCGCGGCCGCCTCCCGATTCCGACAGAACCATGACGCAGCCTACCCGTCGCCAGTTGGCCAACGCCATCCGCTTCCTCGCCGCCGATGCGGTTGAAACCGCAAAGTCCGGCCACCCCGGCATGCCCATGGGCATGGCCGACATCGCCGAAGTCCTCTGGAACGACTACCACCGTCACAACCCGAACAACCCGCAGTGGTTCAACCGCGACCGCTTCGTGCTGTCCAATGGCCACGGCTCGATGCTGCAGTACGCGCTGCTGCACCTGAGCGGCTATGACCTGCCGATCGAGCAGCTGAAGGCATTCCGCCAGCTGGGCAGCCACACCGCTGGCCATCCGGAGCGTCACGAGACCCCGGGCGTGGAGACCACCACCGGTCCGCTGGGCCAGGGTTTCGCCAATGCCGTCGGTTTTGCCTTGGCCGAGAAACTGCTGGCACAGCGCTTCAACCGCCCGGAGCTGGAAATCGTCGACCACCGTACCTGGGTGTTCATGGGTGACGGCTGCCTGATGGAAGGCATTTCCCACGAAGCCGCCTCGCTGGCCGGCACCTGGGGCCTGCACAAGCTGGTCTGCTTCTGGGATGACAACCACATCTCCATCGACGGCAACACCGAAGGCTGGTTCACCGACAACACCCCGGAGCGTTTCGAGGCCTATGGCTGGAACGTGGTCCGTGGCGTCGATGGCCACGATCCGGAAAGCATCAAGGCCGGTATCGAAGCGGCCCTGTCGCAGGACGGCAAGCCGACCCTGATCTGCTGCCGCACCACGATCGGTTTTGGTTCGCCGAACAAGGCCGGCAAGGAATCCAGCCACGGCGCACCGCTGGGCAAGGACGAACTGGAAGCTACCCGCAAGGCGCTGGACTGGAACTACGGCCCGTTCGAGATTCCGGAAGAGATCTACGCCGGCTGGCGTGCCGGCGGTACCGGCACGTTGCGCCAGGCCGAGTGGGAGCAGCAGTTCGACAAGTACGCTGCGCAGTACCCGGCTGAAGCCGCTGAACTGACCCGTCGCTCGCATGGCGATCTGCCGGCCGACTTCGTCGCCAAGGCCGACGCCTACATCGCCCAGGTTGCCGCCGAAGGCCAGACCATCGCTTCGCGCAAGGCGTCGCAGCTGGCCATCGAAGCGTTCGCACCGCTGCTGCCGGAAATCGTTGGCGGTTCGGCTGACCTGGCGCACTCGAACCTGACCCTGTGGAAGGGCAGCAAGTCCGTCGCCACCGACGATGCCAATGCCAACTACGTGTACTACGGTGTGCGCGAGTTCGGCATGACCGCGATCGCCAATGGCCTGGCCCTGCACGGTGGTTTCATTCCGTTCGATGCCACCTTCCTGGTGTTCAGCGACTACGCCCGCAATGCCGTGCGCATGAGCGCGCTGATCCCGGCCCACGCCATCCACGTCTACACCCACGACTCGATCGGCCTGGGCGAAGACGGCCCGACCCACCAGCCGGTGGAGCATCTGGCCTCGCTGCGCTACATCCCGAACAACGACGTGTGGCGTCCGTGCGACGCGGTCGAGTCGGCCGTGAGCTGGAAGGCTGCGATCACCCGCCAGGACGGCCCGAGCTGCCTGGTGTTCAGCCGCCAGAACCTGCCGCACCAGCCGCGCGACGCCGAGCAGATCGCACAGATCGAGCGTGGCGGCTATGTGCTGGCCGATGCTGCCGGCACCCCGGACGTGATCCTGATCGCGACCGGTTCGGAAGTCTCGCTGGCGACCGAAGCGAAGGCGCAGCTGGATGCGGCCGGCCTGAAGACCCGCGTGGTCTCGATGCCGTCCACCGATGTGTTCCTGTGCCAGGATGCGGCCTACCGCGAATCGGTGCTGCCGAACGCCGTGCGCAAGCGCGTGGCGATCGAAGCCGGCATCACCGGCTTCTGGCGCCAGTTCGTCGGCCTGGACGGTGCAGTGATCGGTATCGACACGTTCGGTGCCTCGGCCCCGGCCGACAAGCTGTACCAGCACTTCGGCATCACCACCGCGCACGTGGTGGAAGCAGCCAAGGCGCTGTAAGCCGCGCTGCATGGAATACGGGGAGGCCGGCGCAAGCCGGCCTTTTCTTTGCCTGTCAAAAAGGGGACGGAGGGGATTAAGTCGTTTGTGCCACAAACGACTTAATCCCCTCCGTCCCCTTTTCTCAGGCGGTGCGTGCCAGGGCCAGCCTCAACAACCGTGCATTGAGCCGTTCGCCGACGTCCTTGGGCGACTGCAGTTCCATCCGCTGCAGGTACACCGCGTCGCCATCACCTGCAGGCTGCCACAGCGCGTCCCACACGGTGCGCAGCTTGCTGCCGCGCGTCTGCGTGTTGGCTTTCAGCCAGCCCAGTGCCTTCACCAGCACCTGTTCGATCTCGGTGAAGTCGCTGCCCAACGGGTAATCGGGCAGGGTGCCATCGTTGCGGAACGGCGCCAGCGCCGCCGCCAGTGCCTGCGGTGTATTGCGCTGCTGCCGCTGCGCATCGGGCTGTGCCGTTGCTGCCAGCTTGCGCGCCGCGAAGGCCTGCTGCAGCAGCGCGCCCTGGAATGGCGCCTCGGTGATTGCCGCCATCGCGTGCACGCAGTCGTCGTCGGTCAGGCCGCGCACATCGGCGATGCCGTACTCGTTGAGATAGATGTCACGCAGGTGGCGCGGAATGGTCGTGTGCCCGTAGTTCCAGCGCACATTGGAGTCGCGCTGGCCCTTGTCATCGCGCGCGGCGCGGAACATCAACACACTGCGTGCTTCCGGCAGCGCATGCGCCATCGCCACGAAGTTGTACTGGCCGCCCACACCGGAGACCACGCGTCCATCTTCCAGTGCATCGGACACCGCTGCGCCCAGTGCGGTGGCCATCATGCAGGAATTGAAGAAGCGCGCGTGCCGGCGCTGCAGGCGTTCCAGTGTTTCGTTGCCGCCGTACAACTGGTTGATCTCGCTGATGCGGCGCATGCCGATCGCCCGGCATTCGTCCTCGGGCAGGGTGCGCAGCCATTCGTAGAATTCGGATGAGCCCAGGTAGAACGCGCCGTGCAGATACTCGCCCTCCGCCTCCAACGTGGCGTGATCGATGGACAGCGTGCTGCCGTTCTCGATGCGCTGCATCAGCGCCAGGTCATCATGCACCTTGCGCTTGATCACGCCGGTCTGCACCAGCCGGCGGAAGCCCTCGTTGAGCATTTCGCTGCAGCCGTACAGGCCGATCTCGAACGGCTCCAGCCCGCCGATCTCCTGCACCAGCGGATGGCTGGCCAGTTGCGGGTCCAGCGCATCCAACACGCGCCGGTAGCGCGCGTTGTCGGTGTGGCGCAGTACCAATGCGTGGCTGAGTGCATCGGCCAAGGTGCCGATGCCGATCTGCAGCGTGCCGCCGTCGCGCACCAGGGTGCTGGCATAAAGGCCGATGGCGTAGTCGGCGTCGGCCACCGGTTGCCGCGGCAGCCCGAACAACGCCGGATACGGTGCTGGCGGGGTGATGACCAGATCGAAGAAGGACACGTCGACCGTGGCCGTGCCGCCCAGATACGGCAGCTGCGGATCGATCTCGGCGACCAGCAGCGGGCGCGGCAGGCCGCGCGCGGTCATCGCGTCCAGCGTGTCCTGGGTGATGTCGTTGTTGCAGGACAGCGAAAGGCGCCGGTCGTCCGGGCGCATCGCTACTTTCTGCACGATCACCTGCGGCGCGCGCTGGGCCACGGCATCGGCGGCGTGGGTGTAGTTGAGGCTGGTGTAGCTGGACTGCGCCTGCCGCGAACCGAGCAGGGCACCGGACTGCATGTAGAACTCTTCCACCTGCACGTGCGCTGGCAATGCGTCGCGCGCGATCGCATCGGCATAGGCCAGGCGCGGGAAGTCTTCACCGAAATGGCGGGACGCGAACGGCGCCATGAAGCGCGCTTCCAGGCCGTCTCCCTTCGCCTGCGGCGGGTTCAAAGACAGCGCGGTGTACAGCTGCAGCGGCCGCGACGGGTCCTGTTCCACACGCGCATACAGGGCGTTGAGCAGGCGGTGGGGTTTGCCCAGCGCCAGCGGTGCACCGATCCGCAGCGGCCCATCCACGCGCGCGAACAGCCAGTCAACGGCGGCGTCGAGGTCGGTGAGGTGTTCGGTCATCCGGGGCGATCCTGCTTGGGGGGAGTGCTGGCATTACAGCATGTCGGGCTTGAACCGCCGTCGACGCGAGACTTCGGCGCCGGCCACCATGAACCGGCCATCGCCGCGGTAATGCACCGTGCGCGGCAGCTTCGGCCGCGGCGCCACGTGGGCGCGCACGATTTCCCAGATGAAGAGATTGCTCGATTCGACCTGGCTGTCGTCATGCAGGCGGCACTCGAAACTGGAATGGCACTGGCCTACCAGCGGTGCCCCCACATCCCGCGCCGGCACCGCATCCAAGGCGAACCGTTCGAACTTGTCCACGTCGCGGCCGCTGCAGTTGCCGATGTCGACCACGGTGTCCAGCAGTTCGACCCCCGGCACGTTGATCACGCACTCGCCGCTGCCACGGGCCAGCCCGAAGCTGTGGTTCTCGTTCCACAGGTAGGTGGCCACCAGTGAGGGCGAAAAGCCCATCACCATGTGCCAGCCCATCGTCATCAGGTTGCGCTGCCCCCGCCACGCGGTGCTGACCAGCACGATCGGGCCGGGTTCGAGGAAGCGCCGGGCCTGTTCGACGGGGAAATCACGCTTGCGCAAGGGCTTCATGCCGGTACCTGCGATGGAGGCCCCTCATGCTGGCGCAGGCGCGATGAAGTACCGGTCGAGGGCTTGACAGCAGGTTCGATTACGCGCGTAATCAAGTCATCGATTACGGACGTAAACCATGACCCCGATCAGCGAAGCAGAGGCCGTAGTGATGGAGGTGCTGTGGCAGCAGGCACCGCGCACCGCCGATGAGGTCGTGGCGGCACTGGCCCACCGCAACTGGGCCGAGCCGACCATCAAGACCCTGCTCAACCGCCTGCTGACCAAGGGCGCGATCGCCGCCGAGCGCGATGGCCGGCGCTATCTGTACCGGCCGCTGCTGCAGCGCCAGGCATGGGTGCAGGCGCAGAGCCAGGACTTCCTCGGGCGTGTGTTTGAGGGCCGGGTGGCGCCGCTGGTGGCGCATTTCAGCGAACGCGGCCAGCTCAGCGCACAGGACATCGCCGAACTGAAGAAGCTGATCCAGGAGCTGGATGATGAATGAGCTGCTCGACGGACTGTGGCGGGCCAGCCTGTGGCTGGCGCTGGGCGTAATCCTGCTGGCGACGGTGCGGCCGCTGCTGTTGCGGCTGGGCGGCGCTGGAGTGGTGTATCGCAGCTGGTGGCTGCTACCGCTGCTGTTGGCCGCGCTGTTGCTTCCCCTGCCGCAGGTTGCGTTGTTGCAGCATGTGCCGACCTTGCCGCTGAAGGTGGTGCCCGAAGCAGTGGAGGGCCTGCCTGCGTCATCTCTGCAATGGCCCTTGCTGCTGTTGTTGGTGTGGGCGCTGGGCGCGGGCGTCTGCCTGTTGCGCGACCTGCGCGCACAGCGCCGCTTCGAACGTGGCATGGGCGGCCTGCAGGCACGCGCCGATGGCAGCTGGCAGGCCAGTGGAGATCCCGGGCTGCCGGCGCTGGTGGGCCTGTGGCGGCCGCGCATCGTGGTCGGCCCGGATTTCGACCGGCAGTTCAGCGCGCAGGAGCAGCGCCTGATCCTGCAGCACGAGCACAGCCATCGTCGCAATGGCGATCACTGGGCCAACGGCGCGCTGTTGCTGATGCGCGCGATGTTCTGGTTCCACCCGCTGCTGCCATGGGCTGCACGTCGTTTCCTGCGTGACCAGGAACTGGCCTGCGATGCCCGCACCATTGCCCCGCAGCCCGCGCTGCGCGGCCTCTACGCCAGCACGCTGCTGAAGGCGCAGCTGGTCCACCCGGTTGCGCCGGCGGTCTGCCACTGGCGCAGCCAACCTGTGTTGAAGGAGCGTATCGCCATGTTGAAGCAGTCCAAGCGGAAGGCATTGCCGTGGGTGTCGGGTCAGGTACTGGTGGTCGGGTTGTGCCTGGGGATGGGGGCGGTGGCGTGGGCGAGCCAAGGTGGAGCAGCGGGCGTGCCGTCGATCAACGTCGAGCCCTACGAGCACGCGGAACAAGATGCAGCGAAGGCCGGGTTGGATCGTCCGATCCAGGTCGACAAGATGCCGCCACCCTCCTATCCGAAGTCTGCGATAGAGCAACGTCAGGCCGGCGTAGTTAGCCTGCGCGTGGACGTGGATGCCAAGGGCTACCCCACCGATGTGCAGGTACTCAGCGCCACCAATCCGGGCGTGTTCGAAGCGGTGTCGATTGCAGCAGCGCGAAGCTGGACCTATCGCCCGGCGCTGAAGAACGGCAAGCCGGTGGCGGGCGCCGTGCGCATTCCGATCACTTTCGCCATGGATGAGAGCGATGAAGTGACGGAGACCGCCAGGTGATGCGCATCACGCTGCTGTTGGCAGCGGGGATGCTGGCAGGCTGCGCCACACAGGAACGGCTGACCACCGTCGACACCCGCAATGAGAGTGTCGGCCATCAGCGCCTGCATGCGGAAGGGAAAGGCGGCAGCGGCCAGGTGCAGGCGTACACGCTGGGAGCGACCGAAGGCTATCGGATGCCGCAGCTGTATGCAGCGCCGGATCCGCAGATCGGCGATCGTGACCCGCGTACCGAGCTGGCGCCGACCACGATCTGCCTGCAGGTGGTGATCGATGCCGACGGCGCTGTCGAGCGAAGCCTGGCGCTGGTAGACCGCAGCGAATGCGCTGCAGGCGCGGCAAGCGAGAATGCGCCTCTGCTGCAGGCGGCGCAGGAGGCGGTGGCGATGTGGAAGTATTCACCCGCCGCCGTCTGCCACTTCGCACCCGGCAAGGTGCCGAACGACCGTGGCGACTGCGAAGGCGCCGAGCGCGTTGAGCCAGTGCCGGTGAGTCTGCTGTATGCCTTCACGTTCGAGATCGTGAAGGGCCAGCATGTCGTGCGCACGCAGGGCAAATGACGCCGCGTCATTCCCGCCGCGATGAAGCGACCGTGCGGCCCCTACGCTCCGCCCTGGATGTTCGCCTTCACCGCCGGCTGCATCAGCGTTGGCTCTGCCAAGGTCGCATCACGCGCCTGACGCACGCTGACGAACTCGGCCTCAGCCACGCCGTCATGCACGTGGATGTTGTGCGCACGCTGTTCGCCGATGCTGGTTTCATTGGCGAAATCGCGGCCGCCCGGGCCGTAGTCGTGGCAGACGAACACGCGGGTGGCATCGGGCAGGGCAAGCAGACGCTGGATCGAGCGGTACAGCTGCGCGGCATCTCCGCCGGGGAAATCGCAGCGTGCAGTGCCGCCATCGGGCATGAACAGCGAATCGCCGGTGAAGACAGCATCGTCGATCAGATAGGCGATGCTGTCGCTGGTGTGGCCGGGTACGGCGATGATGCGCCCCTGCAACTCACCCAGTGCAAAGGTCTCGCCATCGGCGAACAGGTGATCGAAGACCGCATGTTCATCGGGCAGCTGCAGGCCATAGCGCGGTGCGAACGTGGCCTGCACTGCGCGGATGCCTTCGCCGATGGCCAACGTCGCCTGCGGGAACCGCTGCTTGAGCCGCCGCCCGGCCGACACGTGGTCGGCATGGGCGTGGGTTTCCAGCAGCCAGCGCACGTGCAGCTGCTGCTGCGCGATGGCATCGAGCATCGCGCGCACCGGTGACTCGCTGCTGGCGTCGGTATCCGGGTCGTAATCCAGTACCGGGTCGATCAGCGCGGCCTCCCTGCTGGCCGGGTCGCTGACCAGGTAGCTGAAGGTATTGCTGTCACGGTGGAAGAACGATTGCACCTGGACCGACATCGGATACTCCTCAGCGTGTGGCGAGCACGCGGTTCAGCAACTGCGCCAGATTCTCACCCGCCAGTCGCAGCTGCGCTTCGGCCACTGGCCGGTAACGCGTGGTGTAGTCGTCGCCGATCTTACGCGAGGCAGGGTAAACGCCAGGTTGCACGGAAATGCGGCAGCTGGCTTCGGCCCAGCTGACCGGGTCGCGCTGCGGGTTGGACTGGCGTGCCAGCTTCGGCGCCGGCAGCGCGCGCAGCACCGGCAGGTAGCCGGCATCGTCGACCTTTCGGGTATTGAGCATGCCGCTGTCCCACAGCGAGTGCAGGTTGGTACCGCGGTTGCCGAACTGCAGCTGGAAATCGTTGCCGCCCTTGTCGTGGCCGTAGCCGGCGTGCATCGGCTGATGGATGTCGCCGACCAGGTGCACGACGAACTTCAGCGCCTGCAGGCGCTCGCCATCGGTCAGGCTGCGGTCGCCGAGGATCGCGCTCTGCGCCTTCAGCGCTTCGACGATGCAGTTGCCGCTCTTGCAGTGCTTCGGCGCCTCGTAGTGGCAGCCATCTTCGGCGATGTTGACGTAGTGCCAGCCGGCCGAGCGACGGCCCAGGCCGGGGTCCTTGGCGCGCAGCTGGTCGGCCCAGGGCGCGATGCTGGCGAGGGTGGCGCCGGGTTCGGTGGCCAGCAGGCGGTCGACCTCGGTGCGTGCGGTCGGGTTGAGGCGGCTGTCGGCGACTTCGGCGACCAGGCGGTGGCCTTGCGCGCCCCAGGCATGGGCGGGTGCAGACAGGGTCAGCAGGGCCGGCGCGAGAGCGGCGGCGAGGAACAGGGAGTGCAGTGCTTTCATCCGCTCATTCTAGCCAGCGGGGGAGATGGGTGGTTGATGGAAAGCGGCGCGTTCATTGTCATCGGGGCGTGTGCGGCCGGGGCAGGCAGTGCGGGACACGCCGTAAACCCATCCATGGGGGCTCGATGGCGCCATCCATGGCGCCAACGGTCCCGCTCTGCCTGCCCCGGCCGCACACCTCCAACATGGCCGCGTTGGCGGATGCAAAGGTCAAAAGCAGAATCACAGTCAAATGCAGGATCACATCCTGCGGCGCGCGAAGCATCCGGCCGATAGCAACTGCGCCATGCGGATGCCGGCTTCTGCTTGCGCTTGCGCGCGCGCGGAAATGAGAGGGGCGGGGCGGGTGGATTGCTCAGGACCGTTCGCCGCATGGATGCGGCGATCGAGCCTACAGGGACGTATTTACGGCGTGTCCTGAGCAATTCACCTGCCTCGCCCAAACGCAGCTCTACGCTCTGCAACAAAAAAAGCCCCGGCACACACATACCGGGGCAACATGCTGCGAGGGTTTTGCCTGTAGCGGGGGAGCGGGGGCGAAGCCCCCGCCAAACAACCCCTTAGAACTTGAAGACGTAGGACGCGCCGTAGACCAGCGGATCGATGTTGACCGTGCCGATCTTCTCGCCGTCCAGCTTCACCTTGCTGTCGATGTCGATCCAGCGCATGTCCACGCGCAGGGCGCCCTTCTCGCCAATCGCGAAGTCGATGCCCGCATGGGCGGCCAGGCCCCACGAATCCTGCAGCTTCAGCTTGCTGCTGGCCAGCGCGCCGGTGGTGTCTTCGCTGAAGAAGGTGGTGTAGTTCAGGCCGGCGCCCACGAACGGTGACACCTTGCCCTTGCTGTTGAAGTGGTACTGCAGGGTGACCACCGGCGGCAGCTGCTTGGTGCTGCCCACGCGGCCCAGGCCGTTGATGTTGATGTCGTGCTTGAACGGCAGCGCCGCCAGCACTTCGATGCCCAGGTTGTCGGCGATGAAGTACTCACCGGTGATGGTCGGCTTGACGTCGTTGTCGACATCGACCTTCAGGGTGCCACCGGCCAGCCAGCCGTTGTTCGACTTCGGGGCGACCTGGTGCACACCGGCGGAAATGGTCCAGTCGCCCTTGGACTGGGCCATGGCCGGGGCGGCGGCCAGCGACAGGGCGGCGGCCAGGCTGGCCACGATCAGGGGGGAGTTCTTGCGCATGGGGGTGATCTCGTTGCTGGGTGGATGTGGCCAGTCTCGGCCTCACGCCGCGCTAACGCTTTGATCCGGATCAAATCCTGTCCGGCCGCCGTCCCGGGGCCGGCCTTGGCCGGCGGTGGTCAAGGCCGGCCTGCTAGACTTGTGGGCCCTATCCACCCCGCCGCACCTGTCGCGGCTGCAGGAGCTTGAGAACATGGCAATCAAGGTTGGTATCAACGGTTTCGGTCGCATCGGGCGTAACGTCCTGCGCTCGGCGGTGCTGAACTTCGGCGACGACATCGAAATCGTGGCCATCAACGATCTGCTGGAGCCTGATTACCTGGCCTACATGCTCAAGTACGACTCCGTGCACGGTCGTTTCAAGGCCGACGTAGCCGTCGATGGCAAGGATCTGCTGGTCAACGGCAAGAAGATCCGCCTGACCCAGGAACGCGATCCGTCCAACCTGAAGTGGGACGAAGTCGGCGTCGACGTCGTGCTCGAAGCCACCGGCCTGTTCCTGGACAAGGTCAGCGCGCAGAAGCACATCGATGCCGGTGCCAAGAAGGTCATCCTGTCGGCACCGTCGAAGGACGACACGCCGATGTTCGTGTTCGGCGTGAACGACAAGACCTACGCCGGCCAGGCGATCATCTCCAACGCCTCGTGCACCACCAACTGCCTGGCGCCGCTGGCCAAGGTCATCAATGACAAGTGGGGCATCAAGCGCGGCCTGATGACCACCGTGCATGCGGCCACCGCCACCCAGAAGACCGTCGATGGCCCGTCCAACAAGGACTGGCGCGGCGGCCGTGGCATCCTGGAAAACATCATTCCGTCCTCCACCGGCGCAGCCAAGGCTGTCGGCGTGGTCATTCCGGAACTGAACAAGAAGCTGACCGGCATGAGCTTCCGCGTGCCGACCTCGGACGTGTCGGTGGTCGACCTGACCGTCGAGCTGGAAAAGGAAGCCACCTACGCCGAGATCTGCGCCGAAGTGAAGGCACAGAGCGAAGGCGCACTGAAGGGCATCCTGGGCTACACCGAAGACAAGGTGGTTGCCACCGATTTCCGCGGTGAAACCCACACCTCGGTGTTCGATGCCGACGCCGGCATCGCCCTCGACGGCACCTTCGTCAAGCTCGTGTCGTGGTACGACAACGAGTGGGGCTACTCCAACAAGTGCCTGGAAATGGCCAAGGTCGTCGCGGCCAAGTAAGGCCTGCGAAGATCGTTGCGCGAACCCCGGCCTGGCCGGGGTTCGTCGTTTAAGGGGCCCGGCCTGACGTAGCATGGGCCCGTCGACCGCCGCCATCGTGGCGCGGGATCGCATTGGAAGGCGAGGAATGGAAGCACTCTTGGTCCTGGCAGTACTGGTCCTGCTGGCGATACCGCTGCTGCTGGTGGTCGCGCTGGTGATGATTGCCGGCCTGCGCCGGCGGGTCGCCGCCCTGGAGGCCGCACAGACCGTGCAGGTCGCGCCCATCCCGGCCGGGACGGTAGGCCGTGCGCCCTCGGCAGTAGCCGAGCCGCCGCGCGCGCCTGCGGCAACACGCGAGCCCAGCAGCGAACCCTCGTTCCTGCGGCCCACGGCAACTCCGGCATCAGCGCCGGTCGCCGCCCGCGAAGAGCTGCCGCCGCCGGCCCAGCCCGCGCGCCCAATGCCGCCACCGCCGTTGCCACCGGAGCCCACAGTGCCGCCGCTGCCGGCAGAACCGGCCCTGCCGAACCTGGTCGAGCGCGCGATCGGTGCGGTCAAACACTGGTTCACCCAAGGCAACGTGCCGGTGAAGATCGGCATGCTGGTGCTGCTGGCGGGTGTCGCCGCGCTGCTCAAGTACGTCAGCGACCAGGGCTGGCTGGTGGTGCCGGTCGAACTGCGGCTGGCGGGCATCACCGTCGGTGCGCTGGGCCTGCTGGCCTTCGGCTGGCACCAGCGCGAGCGCCGGCGGATGTTCGCGCTGGCCTTGCAGGGCGGCGCCGTCGGCGTGCTGCTGCTGACGATCTTCGCTGCCTTCAAGCGTTTCGATCTGCTCGCGCCCGGTTTCGCTTTTGCCAGCTCGATCGCCCTGGTGGCGGGGCTGTGCGTGCTGGCGGTGGTGCAGAACTCGCGCACGTTGGCGGTGCTGGGCATCCTGGCGGGCTTCATGGCGCCGCTGTGGCTGTCCACCGGCAGTGGTAACCACGTCGGGCTGTTCAGCTACTACGCTGTGCTCAACGCGGGTATTTTCGCCATCGCCTGGTATCGCCCGTGGCGTGTGCTGAACCTGCTCGGTTTCGCGTTCACCTTCGGCATCGGCACGTTCTGGGGCGTGCTGCAGTACGACGCGGCCAAGTTCGCCAGCACCGAACCGTTCCTGCTGCTGTTCTTCGCCTTCTACCTGCTGATTCCGCTGTTGTATGCGCGCCGGCAGCCGGCCGGGCGGCGCGATCTGGTTGATGGCAGCCTGGTGTTCGGCACGCCGCTGATCGCCTTCTCGCTGCAGGCCGGCATGCTGCACGAACAGCCGATGACGCTGGCCCTGTGTGCGCTGGGCCTGGCCGCGATCTACGCATTGCTGGCCCGCGCGCTGATCGCACGCGCGTCGTATACGGTGCTGGCGCAGTCGCATGCGGTACTGGCCGTGGGCTTTGCGACGCTGGCGGTGCCGTTGGCATTCTCGGCGCGGGCCACCGGCGCGGTGTTCGCGCTGGAAGGTGCCGGCCTGGCGTGGCTGGGGTTGCGCCAGAAGCGCTGGTTGCCGCAGGTGACCGGTGCGCTGCTGCAGCTCGCCGCCGCATTCGCGTTCGTGGTGGGTGCCGACCATTGGCATCAGGACCAGCGTTTCCTGCTCAACCCGACCGCGATCGGCGCGCTGCTGCTGGCCGTGGCAGGCTTCGCGGCGGCGTGGAGCTATCAGCGCAGGCAGCGCCATGACATCGCCCTGGCGTATTACCTGTGGGGCCTGCTGTGGTGGTTGGGTGGTCTGGTGCATGAAATCGGCCGCTTCTTCCCGCATTCGACGCAGGCCGATGCCGTGCTGGTGCTGGCCGCCGTCACCGCTTGGTTGGCGTCGGAAGTGCAGCGCCGCATGCCGGCACGTGCGCTGGGCGTGACCGCGCTGGTGATGCTGGCAGCGGGCTTCCCGTTGGCGCTGCTGCAGAGCGACGCGCACCAGCAGCCGTTTGCCGGCTATGGCGCGCTGGCATGGGCAGTGTTCGCCGTGCTCGGCGTGCGCAGCCTGCTGTGCCTGCGTCAGGGCAGTGGTGGCGTGGCCCGTATCGCCCAGTTCCTGTGGTGGCTGTTGTGGCCGTCGCTGCTTTCGCTGCTGGCCCTGTGGGGCGGCGGCGACGCGCGCCTGGCGCAGGGCTGGACCGCGTTGCTGGTGACCCTGCCGTGGTTGCTGCTGGCGGCGCTGTCGCTGTGGCGCTGGAACGTGCTGCGCTGGCCGCTGGGTGCTGCGTTTGATCCGGTGCGCCTGCCACTGCAGAGCGTGATTTTCGCGGTGCTGGCGTTGGCCTGGTTGTTCGGCCTGACCCTGGCGGGCGACGCCACGCCGTTGCCGTGGTTGCCGCTGCTCAATCCTGCCGAACTGGCGCAGTGGGTCAGCCTGTTGCTGATCGCACGCTGGCTGTATGACGCGCAGGGACCGGCGCCGCTGCAGCGGTTGCGTGTGCCGGTGCTGGCCGTGGCCGGTTTCATCGCGTTGACCAGCACCGTGCTGCATGGCGTGCATCATTGGGGCGGGGTGGCCTGGGATCCGACAATGGCCCGCTTCAGCCTGGCCCAGACCAGCCTGACCGTGTTGTGGAGCGTGCTCGGCGTGATCGCCTGGGTGTGGGGCTCGCGTCGCGGCCAGCGTGTGCTGTGGATGGTCGGTGCCGTGTTGATGGCCGTGGTGCTGGCCAAGCTGGTGCTGATCGATCGCCAGCACCTGGGCAACCTGCTGGGAATCGCATCGTTCATCGCCTACGGCCTGCTGTGCACCGTGGTGGGTTACCTGGCGCCCGCGCCGCCGAGCGCGCCGCCAACCGTGGAGGAAAGCCAATGAGGAAGTGGAGCCGAGCCTTGCTGCCGGTGTTGTTCGGGGTGGCCGGTGCAGTTGCTGCACAGGCCACGGACTACCGCGCGCAGTACGCCGAACAATGGCCGCTGAGCCTGTCCAGCGCGCAGTCCGGTGCCTACCGCGTGGTGCTGGAGCCGGCGATTTATCGCCGTGCAGGCACAGCCGATCTGAGCGACCTGCAGGTGTTCAACGCCGCTGGCCAGGCATTGCCGTCGGCGCTGCTGGCACCGGACCAGCCGTTGGCGCAGCCGCCGGTACAGCGCGAGCTGCCGTGGTTTGCACTACCGCCGCTGGCCGAGGCCCAGCGCAACGACCTGCAGCTGCTGACCGAGCGCGATACCGACGGCCGTGTGCGCCGGGTCGAAGCTCGGCTTGGTGGTGGTGCGGTAGCGAACGGGCAGGGTGGTTGGTTGATCGATGCCAGCGTGCTCGGCCAGCAACCGTTGGCAGCGCTGGTGCTGGACTGGGCCGAAAGCAGCCAGCCACTGCAGGCGCAGGTACAGCTCGATGCCAGCGACGATCTGCAGCGCTGGCAGTCGATCGCCCGCGACGTCCCCCTGGTGGATCTGCAGCGCGCGGGCAAGCGCCTGCTGCAGCGCCGCCTGCAGGTCGACAGCAACGTGCGCTACCTGCGGATCCTGCCGCAGGGCGAGGCGCGCCTGCCGGAGCTGCGCAGCGTCCTGGCGGAACTGCCGCCAGCGCCGGCAACGGTGCCCTGGGAGTGGCTGTCGCTGACACCGACCGCGCAGGGCAAGGGGGAATTCACCTTTGAACTGGATGGCCGATTCCCGGTGACCCGCGCCGACGTGGCCAGCACCGACAACAGCCTGGTGCAGTGGACCTTGTTCAGTCGCGATGACGCTGCCGCCGAATGGCAGCGCCGCAGCGCGCCCTGGATCGCCTATCAGCTGCAGCAGGGTGCCCCGGGCCAGCGCCAGCAATCGGCGGCACAGCCGTTGGGCGGCATGTACCGCGACCGCTACTGGAAGCTGGTAGCGAGCCCGGTGGAGACCACCAGCGCGCCGACCCTGCGCCTGGGCTATCAACCGGAAGTGATGGTGTTCCTCAGCCAGGGCGCAGCGCCCTACGCACTGGCCGTGGGCAGTACCACCGCGCGCCGCGCGGAGGCACCGATCACGGTGCTGATCGAGGAACTGCGCCAGCGCAACGATCCGTCGTGGCAGCCGACGCTGGCACGCTTGGAAGGCAGTCCGGAGACGCTGGCCGGTGATGCGGCGCTGAAGCCGCAGCACGACTGGAAGGCGTGGCTGCTGTGGGCGTTGCTGGGACTGGGCGTGCTGGTTGTCGGCGGATTGGCGTTGAGCCTGCTGAAGCAGAAGCCGTCGCCTTCGGCGTAGTTTGCAGCGAACGGCGCAGCCCCTCGTGGGTGGTCGGTTGGTCGCAGGGAGCAAAAGCCTCGCTTGGCCGGGCGGGTGGGCTGGGCAGGGGACGCCGCAAGTACGTCCCTGTAGGCTTGGCAGCCGCATCCATGCGGCTGACACCCCCGCGAACCCACCCCGCCCGGCCTCTGACAATTTCCGTGTGCGTCCACCCACGGAAGAGAAAAAAAGAGCAAGAGCCAAAGCCAAAGCGGGTCGCTTCGCTCGAGGGCCGTCGGGGTCGGATCCGTTTTCCGCAGGAAAACGGCTCCGACCCCTTCTTCCTTCATCCGACACCAGAAAACGCTCTTGCTTCCGCCTTTGCCATCCGCTCCGCCTCATGAACCTGTCGAGGCCGGGGCGGTGTGGGTTGGCAGGGGTGTGAGCCGCATGGATGCGGCGACCAAGCCTCCATGGACGGATTCACGGCGTCCCCTGCCAACCCACACCGCCCCGGCCCACCCACAGCACCACGAAGCGCCAGCGCTCTGGCCGTTGCTGTTGCCGTTGCCGTTGCCGTTGCCGTTGGCCTCTGCCTGCCGCAGGCATCGCCACCCGATACAATGACCTTCTGCCGCAAACCGGCATCCCATCTCCAGAGCCAAAGAGTTGCCCATGTCCATCGTCCGCATGACCGACCTCGACCTCTCCGGCAAGCGCGTGCTGATCCGCCAGGATCTGAACGTGCCGATCGAGAATGGCCGCATCACCTCCGAACAGCGCATCACCGCTTCCCTGCCGACGCTCAAGCGCGCGCTGGAGCAGGGCGCGGCGGTGATGGTCACCTCGCACCTGGGCCGCCCGAAGGAAGGCGTGTGGAGCGAAGCCGATTCGCTGGCGCCGGTTGCGCAGCGCCTGTCGGTGCTGCTGGGCCGCGAAGTGCCGCTGGTGCGTGACTGGGTCGACGGCGTCGACGTGCAGCCGGGCCAGTTGGTGCTGCTGGAAAACTGCCGCATGAACGTCGGCGAGGGCAAGGACGATGAAGTCCTGTCGAAGAAGTACGCCGCCCTCTGCGATGTGTTCGTGATGGATGCGTTCGGTACCGCGCATCGTGCGCAGGCGTCCACCCATGGCGTGATCCGTTTTGCCCCGGTTGCTGCCGGTGGCCCGCTGCTGATGGCCGAGCTGGATGCGCTGGCACTGGCACTGGATGCACCGGCCAAGCCGCTGCTGGCCATCGTCGCCGGCAGCAAGGTCAGCACCAAGCTGGAACTGCTGGCCAACCTGGTCGGCAAGGTCGACCAGCTGATCGTCGGTGGCGGTATCGCCAACACCTTCATCGCGGCGGCCGGCTACAAGGTCGGCAAGTCGCTGTACGAGCCGGACCTGCTGGATACCGCGAAGAAGATCGTGGCCGACGCCAAGGCGCGCGGTGCGGACATCCCGCTGCCGGTGGACGTGGTCACCGCCAAGCAGTTCCTGCCCGACGCGGTTGCCGAAGTGAAGGCCGTCGATGCGGTGGCCGAGGATGATCTGATCCTGGACATCGGCCCGCAGACCGCCGCGCAGTACGCGCAGCTGATCCAGAAGGCCGGCACCGTGGTCTGGAACGGTCCGGTCGGCGTGTTCGAGTTCGAAGCCTTCAGCAAGGGCACCGAAGCGCTGGCCCGCGCCATCGCCAGTTCGCCGGCGTTCTCCATCGCCGGTGGTGGCGATACCCTGGCCGCGGTCGACAAGTTCGATATCGCCCAGCAGGTCAGCTACATCTCCACCGGTGGCGGCGCATTCCTGGAATTCCTGGAAGGCAAGACCCTGCCGGCCGTTGCCGCCCTGGCCGCGCGCGGCGCATGAGCGTCGACCTGCGGGTGGACGGAGAAGAGCGTGCAACGCTCTTCTTCGACATGGACGGTACGCTGATCGATTCGGAAGTGGGCATCACCACCTGCATCGCCTATGCGCTGCAGAAGATGGACCATCCGGTGCCGTCGCAGGAAACCCTGCTGGGCTGGATCGGTCCGTCGCTGCGCACCACGTTCGCGCCGCTGTTCGGCGATGCCGAACGGGTGGAGCAGGCCGTGGCCTTCTATCGCGAGCGCTTCGACGTGGAAGGCTGGCGCGAGCACACGATCTATCCGGACATCGAAGCGGTGGTGCGCGCACTGCACGAACGGGGGCACCGCTTGGCCGTGGTCACCGCCAAGAACGAGCCGCATGCCCGCCGCATCGTCGAGCATCTGCCGTTCGGTGACCTGTTCGAGGACGTGATCGGTTCCACGCCGGATGGCTCGCGCAGCAGCAAGCCGCAGCTGGTGGGCGAAGCGCTGCATCGCCTGCAGCTGGCACCGGAACGCTGTTGGATGATCGGCGACCGCCGCATGGACATCGAAGGTGCCCGTCATCACGGCCTGCGCAGCGTGGGCGTGCTGTGGGGCTTTGGTGGCGAGCAGGAGCTGACCGAGGCCGGTGCAGGGCAGCTGGCCCGTGATCCGGCGCAGCTGCTGGCATTGCTGGCCTGAAGCAGACGAGGCGCGCGCCGGGCCTTGCCCGGCGGCGTTTCCGCTGCCATCGACCGGCGTATGTCCGGAACATGTCCGTGCGATGTCCCGCAGAGTCAGGCAGCACAAGGCTGTAACCGTATACATGGGACGTGAAGGATGTGCTAATTTCCGTCCTTTAACGGGAGAGGCCCATCCATCATGTTCGAGCGTCAGCGTCGCACCAAGATCCTTGCCACCCTCGGTCCGGCTACCGATCCGCCGGGCGTGCTGGAGGATCTGTTCCGCGCCGGCGTCAACGTGGTGCGCCTCAACTTCAGCCACGGTGACCCGTCCGGCCAGGCCAAGCGTGCCGCCGATGTGCGCGCCGCCGCGCAGCGGGTGGGCGTGGAAGTAGGCATCCTGGCCGACCTGCCGGGCCCGAAGATCCGCATCGAGCGCTTCGCCGAAGGCAAGGTGCATCTCAAGGCCGGCGACCGTTTCGACCTGATCGCCAGCACCAATGCCGGCCCGGGCGATGCGACCCAGGTGGGCGTGAGCTACCTCGGCCTGCCGCAGGACGTGACCGCCGGTGACGTGCTGCTGCTCGACGATGGCCTGATGCAGCTGCAGGTGGTGGAAGTGCAGGGCGAGCGCATCATCAACACCGTGCTCAATGACGGTCCGTTGTCCGATCGCAAGGGCCTGAACAAGCAGGGCGGTGGCCTGTCGCTGGGCGCGCTGACCGAGCGCGACAAGGAGCTGATCGGCATCGTCGCCAAGATCGGCGTGGACTTCATCGCCGTGTCGTTCTGCCGCAATGCGCAGGACATGAACGATGCACGCGAGATCGCCGAATCGCACGGCTGCTACGCCGCGCTGGTATCCAAGATCGAGCGCACCGAAGCCATCGAGAACCTGGAAGAGATCGTCGACGCCAGTGACGTGGTGATGGTGGCGCGTGGTGACCTGGGCGTGGAAATCGGCGATGCCGAGCTGCCGGGCCTGCAGAAGAAGATCATCAAGGCCTCGCTGGCGCAGAACAAGGTGGTGATCACCGCCACGCAGATGCTGCAGTCGATGGTCGAAAGCCCGATCCCGACCCGCGCCGAAGTGCTGGACGTGGCCAACTCGGTCATCGACGGCACCGATGCGGTGATGCTGTCGGCCGAAACCGCCGCTGGTGCGTATCCGGTCAAGGCGGTCGAAGCGATGGCGCGCATCTGCCTGGGCGCCGAGCGCCAGTTCCAGACCGAGACCGACTTCGGCGCCTCGCCGCGCAACCTGGAACGTGCCGACCAGGCCATTGCCATGGCCACCATGTTCCTGTCCCAGCACGTGGGCGTGCGCGCGATCGTGGCGATGACCGAATCCGGTGGCACCGCCCGCTACCTGTCGCGTTTCCGTGCCTCGGCACCGGTGTTCGCGGTTACCCGCCACGACGGCGCCCGCCGGCAGATGGCGCTGATGCGCGATGTGTTCCCGATCAACTTCGACAGCCGTGGCTTCACCCCGCGCGAAGCCGCACGCGGCAGCATCCGCCTGCTGGTGGAAGGCGGCATGCTGCAGGCCGGCGACCGCGTGGTGTTCACCAGCGGTGAGCACATGGAAACCCACGGCGCGACCAATACCCTGCGCCTGCTGGAAGTGGGCGACGACGGCCGCGCCAGCGGTCTCGGCGACCTGTAAGAGCTGATCACACCGGGTCGGAGCCGCTGTGCGGATCCGACCCCGGGGTCAGATCCCCGGAGGGGCTCCGACCCCATGCCGTGCAGGACATTTCCTGTCCTGTACGGAAGTGGAATCGTTTCCACCCTGGCCTCCACGTCGAGGTAACGGGGCGTCGGGGCTATACTTACGTTTTTCCCGCACCCGCCACAGGAAGTACATGAGCATCGAACAGCTGGCTGAAACCGCCCAGGCCATGGTTGCCCCGGGCAAGGGCATCATCGCGATCGACGAATCCACCGGTACCATCGCCAAGCGCTTTGCCAGCGTCGGCATCGAGAACACCGAAGAGAACCGTCGCGCCTACCGCGAACTGCTGCTGACCACGCCGAAGCTCAACGAGCACATTTCCGGCGCGATCCTGTACGACGAGACCATCCGTCAGTCGACCAAGGACGGCGTGCCGTTCGCCAAGTACATGGCCGACCACGGCATGATCCCGGGCATCAAGGTGGACAAGGGTGCGCACCCGCTGGCCGGTTGCCCGGGCGAGCTGGTCACCGAAGGCCTGGACGGCCTGCGTGAGCGCCTGCAGGAGTACTACAAGCTGGGCGCGCGCTTCGCCAAGTGGCGTGCGGTCATCAACATCGGCGAGAGCATTCCGTCGGGCACCTGCATCGAGTCCAACGCGCATGCGCTGGCCCGCTATGCCGCGCTGTGCCAGGAATGCGGCCTGGTGCCGATGGTCGAGCCGGAAGTGATCATGGACGGCGAGCACGACATCGAGACCTGCTACGAAGTCACCGAAGCCACCCTGCGCTCGCTGTTCGACGCGCTGTACCAGCAGAACGTGCTGCTGGAAGGCACCATCCTGAAGGCCTCGATGGTCATCTCCGGCAAGGGCTGCGACGAGCAGGCCGACGTCGAGGAAGTGGCCGAGTCGACCGTGATGTGCCTGAAGAGCACCGTGCCGGCGATCCTGCCGGGCGTGGTGTTCCTGTCCGGCGGCCAGGGCGATGAGCAGTCCACCGCCCACCTCAATGCCATGAACCAGATGGGTCACCTGCCGTGGCCGCTGAGCTTCTCCTATGGCCGTGCCATGCAGCAGGCGGCACTGAAGCTGTGGGCCAAGGACATGAAGGGCAACTACGCCGCCGCGCAGAAGACCGTCTACGAGCGCGCCAAGGAAAACGGCCAGGCCGCCCTGGGCAAGTGGAACGGCTGATCCGTCGTTTCGCAGCATGAACTGAACAAGGCAGCGCCGGCATCACGCCGGCGTTTGCTTTTGCCGGTATCGTTGCCGCCTCCCGCACGCCAGGCCAGTGCGTGGGGGCATACATGGAAGGCCAAGGAGAAAAAACATGCGTATTACCGCAATCACGCTGGCCGTTGCCACGGTGCTGGCTGTCGGCGGCTGCAACCGGATGGGTGGCAGCCCGGACGTGGGCAAGGCCCCCTCGCTGGAGTTCGACAAGCCGGTATCCGGCGAAATCACCTCGCGCAGCGGCGTCAATTTCAATGATGGCAGCCACCATCAGCTGTACCAGCTGAAGCTGGACGACAAGCAACTGGTCGGCATCAAGTTGACCGGCGCGCTGCGCGGCTCGATCGCCGTGTTCAACAACGGCGTGCTGGTGGCCAGCAGCAGTTCGGGCTACGAGCGCGGCGACGACGTCTCGCTGGCATTCCGCGCCAATGGCACCGGCAGCTACCAGGTGGCCATCAATGCCGACGGCCCCTCCGCCTTCGGCCCGTACCGCCTGCGCGCCGAGAAGCTGGTGCCGTATGACGGCAAGCCGATGGTGGCCGAAGGCGAGATCGTCGACCTGCTGGTCTCCAAGTCGCAGGATTACACCCTGCAGGTGGACAAGGCGGGCATGTACGAGATCCGCCTGGAATCGGATGCGTTCGATACCGTGCTGAAGCTGGACGGCAACGGCGCTCAGTCGGAAAACGACGACGGCGGCGACGGCACCAATTCGCGCATCGGCATGCCGCTGGAACCGGGCAAGTACACCCTGCGCGTGCGCAGCCTGGGCGAAGACGGTACCGGCGCCTTCAAGCTGACTGCCAAGCGCACCGAGCTGCCGGCCAACATGGTCATGCGTGATGGCACCACCCTGCCGAACTCCGGCAGCGTGTTCGCCATGCTTGATGGCGAAGGGCGCCGCCGCTTCCTGCTGAGCCTGCCGCGTCCGGCCGATGTGCGCCTGGATGCGATTTCCAGCCAGGTGGATACGGTGCTGCGCGTGGTCGGTTCGAACGTGGAGCTGGTGGACGACGATGGTGGCAATGGCACCAACGCACGCCTGGAAGAATCGCTGCCGGCCGGCCACTACACCGTGGACGTAACCAGCCTGAGCGACGAAGCGGGCATGGTGGAAGTGCGTGTGCAGGTCGACGGCGCCGCTTCGGCCGCGGCATCGGCGGCTGCTACGGCGGCGGCCGACGCTGCCGCCGAAGTAACGAACTGACGCTGTCGCGACGGATGTAAACGAAAAGGCCGGGCAATGCCCGGCCTTTTTTTCTTCCACGCCCCGCATTGTTTCAATGCGCCGGCACGAATCCGGTATCGCCCAGTGGGGGCAGCAGCGACCCGCGCCCGCTGTCGGCGACCTGGCCTGCGGCCGACAGCGCCTGCTGGTAGGCCTTGGCGGTCGCCGTGTTGAATGCCACCAGCACGATCCGCATCGGCTGGGCGTGGCTGCGCTGCCAGGCCAGTGTTTCGGTCACCGCGATCTGCGCCGCCTGGTACAGCGGATAGCCATACACCCCGCAGCTGATGGCCGGGAACGCGATCGACTGCAGGTTCAGCGATTCGGCCAGCTGCAGCGACTTCCAGTAGCAGTTGGCCAGCAGTGCCGGTTCGTCGCGCTGGCCGTCGTGCCAGACCGGGCCGACGGTATGCAGTACGTGCCGTGCCGGAAGTGCATGGGCATCCGTTGCGCGCACCTCACCGGTCGGGCAGCGCACGCCGGGGCGCAGCTCCGGCAGACGCTCGCACTCGGCCAGCAGGCCGGGGCCAGCCGCACGATGGATCGCGCCGTCGACACCGCCGCCACCGAGCAGTGATTCATTGGCCGCGTTGACGATCGCATCCACCGCCAGGGCCGTGATGTCGCCCTGCCACACTTCGATCTTCATGCGTCCGTCTCCTGCCTGTAGTTGTTGCGCGCCGTGCCCACGCTGGCTGCACCCGCATCTTGCGGGACAGGGCATCGATGCTGCGTCATGACCGTCTCACGCACTGCGATCCGCGCTGTTCATGCACGATGGCCGGCAGCGCCTTCACGCAGGCTGAAGCGAGCGCCGCACGCAGGCGAAACGAAAGTTCCTGAAATGGATTGCTTCTGATTTGCGGGGGAAAACGGTCCGCTTGCAACGGCAATGCCCAGTCAGGATTGCCCAAATGGAAACGCCCACCGCGAGGGTGGGCGTCATCCTGCTGTCATCGACAACGCGGCGATCAGGGCAGACCGGCCAGCCAGTCGTCGTCGGAACCTTCATTGACGTCGGCGAACAGCGGCGTGGAGAAGTAGCGTTCACCGGTGTCCGGCAACATCGCCAGGATCACCGCGCCCGGTTCCGCGCGATGTGCCACGTCCAGTGCGCTGGCCACGGTGGCACCGGCGGAGATGCCGACGAAGATGCCTTCCTCTGCGGCCAGCTGGCGGGCAGTGGCGATCGCGCGATCATCTTCCACCGTCACCAGTTCGTCCACCACATTGCGGTTGAGCACATCGGGCACGAAGTCCGGGGTCCAGCCCTGGATCTTGTGCGGCTTCCAGTCATCGCCCTTCAGCAAGGCGGCGCCTGCCGGTTCGGTGGCGATGATGCGGGTGTCGGGGCGGGCGACCTTCAGCACTTCACCGACACCGGTCAGGGTGCCGCCGGTGCCCCAGCCGCTGACGAAGTAGTCCAGACGCTTGCCGGCGAAATCACGCAGGATCTCCGCGGCGGTGGTGTTGCGGTGGTAGGCCGGGTTGGCCGGGTTGGCGAACTGGCTGGCCAGGAACCAGCCGTGCTCCTCGGCCAGTTCGCGCGCCCTGCGCACCATGCCGCTGCCGCGCTCGGCGGCCGGGGTCAGGATGACCTTCGCGCCGTAGGCGCGCATCAGCTTGCGGCGTTCCACCGAGAAGGTCTCGACCATCGTCGCCACGAACTTGTAGCCGCGTGCGGCGGCCACCATCGCCAAGGCGACGCCGGTGTTGCCCGAGGTGGCTTCGACGATGGTGTCGCCCGGCTTGAGCAGGCCACGCTGTTCGGCATCGAGGATGATCGCCAGCGCCAGGCGATCCTTCACCGAGCCGCCGGGATTGAAGGATTCAACCTTGGCGTACACGGTCACGCCCTGCGGCGCCAGGCGCTGCAGCTTGACGATGGGGGTGTTGCCGATGGTGTCGAGGATGGAGTCGTACAGGGCCATGGGAGCGCTCCAGGAACAGGCCGCGCCGGGCTCGGCGGGCATAAGGGAAGAAGGCTGGCTGTTCAGGCCAGCGGCTGCCGGCTGACCGTAGCGCCGGCATATGACGCCCGGAAATGACCAGATACCTTTCTTAAACAACCTTTGGTTATAAGCTGGTGACGGCAATTGACCCTAGAGTGGACCTCCGCCCCCACATCGCCCGCCTGCCATGACGCTGACCCAGCTGCGCTACCTGGTTGCCATCGCCGACGCCGAGCTGAACATCACGCTCGCCGCCTCGCGGGTGCATGCCACCCAGCCCGGCCTGTCCAAGCAGCTCAAGCAGCTGGAGGACGAACTGGGCTTCCTGCTGTTCGTGCGCAAGGGACGCAGCCTGGAGTCGGTCACCCCGGCCGGCACCGAAGTGATCAGCCGCGCCCGCGCCGTGCTGTCCGAAGCCAACAACATCCGCACCTACGCGGCCAACCAGCGCCGCGAGAGCCAGGGTCAGCTGATCCTGACCACCACCCACACCCAGGCGCGCTTCGTGCTGCCGCCAGCCGTGGCGCGCATCAAGCAGGCCTATCCGCAGGTCAGCGTGCACCTGCAGCAGGCCGGTGAGGCCGATGCGCTGGACCGGCTGAACCAGGGCGATGCTGATATCGCGATCATCAGTACTGCCGGCAGCGAACCCAGCGACGGCATCGCGGTGCCGCTGTTCCGCTGGCGACGGCTGGTGGTGGTGCCCAAGGGCCATCCGCTGGACCGCGCCGGCCGCGTACCGGACCTGGCAGCATTGGCCCGCCAGCCGCTGATCAGCTACGAATCCTCGACCCGACCCAACTCCTCCCTGCAGCGCGCCTTTGCCGCGCAGAGCCTGGTGCCCGATCTGGCGCTGACCGCGCTGGATGCCGACCTGATCAAGACCTATGTGCGCACAGGTCTGGGGGTGGGGCTGCTGGCCGAGATGGCGATCAGCGCCAACGACGAGGATCTGCGGGTGTGGCCGGCACCGGCGCCGATCACCGAGTGCATCGCCTGGGCGGTGCTGCCACGCGACCGGGTGCTGCGCGATTACGCGTTGGAGCTGGTGCATGTGCTGGCCCCGCAGATCGATCCACGCGATCTGCGGCGGGTGCTGGACGGCAACCAGGCCGCGTCCTGGCCGGTGCCGCCGACCTGGGAATCGCTGACGCAGACCATCACGGTTTGAGGGTTGGTCGAGCAGGGCTGCGCCCTGCACCCGCTACCAGCCGGAGCAACAGCAACAGCAACAGCAACAGCGTGCATTCCGTGGGGTGGCGGGGCGGTGTCGGAGTGCGGGGACGCCGCAAGTACGTCCCTGTAGGCTTGGCCGCGGCATCCATGCCGCGGACACCCCGCAATCCGACACCGCCCCGCCTCTGACAGATTTCGACGGCTGTTGGTAGGTGTCGACCTTGGTCGACACGGTAGATCCACGCCATGCGTGGATGCTTTTCGATCAATTGCCGAAATATTCGATTTCGTTGGAGATTCATCCACGCATGGCGTGGATCTACAGATCGCGGAAATCTGTCGAAGGCGGGATGGGTCCGGTTGCGGGGGCGTG
>NZ_JACGTN010000018.1:0-120846 GCF_014763005.1 Stenotrophomonas sp. Br8
GGCCGCGGCATCCATGCCGCGGACACTCCCGCAACCGGACCCACCCCGCCTTCGACAGATTTCCGCGATCTGCCGGCATTTCTGTAGAGCCGAGCAATGCTCGGCTCAATTCGTTCCGATATCGAAATATTCGATTTCGATGGAGTCATCCACGCATGGCGTGGATCTACTTGTGTCCACCAAGGTCGACACCTACCAACAGCCGTGGAGATCTGTCGAAGGTGGGGCGGTGTCGGATTGCGGGGTGTCCGCGGCATGGATGCCGCGGCCAAGCCTACAAGGACGTACTTGCGGCGTCCCCGCAATCCGACACCGCCCCGCCAACACGCCGAATGCCCGCATTTGACGTTGACGTTGCCTCTGCGGGTGCAGGGCGCAGCCCTGCCGAAACACCTTTTACCGCACCTGCTCCTGCTTGCGCACGATCGCCATCGCAATCTCCAGCGACTGCTCGTAGTTCAATCGCGGATCGACGGTCGAACGATACGCACGCTCCAGGTCACGCTCGGTCAACTCGCGCGCACCGCCGGTGCATTCGGTCACATCCTCACCGGTCAGTTCCAGATGCACGCCACCCAGGCGGGTGCCTGCAGCCGCGTGCAGGTCGAAGGACATCTCGACCTCACCACGTACATTGTCGAAGCGCCGCGTCTTGAAGCCGTTGGCGGTGCTCTCGGTATTGCCGTGCATCGCATCGCACACCCACAGCACGCGACGACCATCGCGCTTGACCGCATCCAGCAACGGCGGCAGCTTCTGCGCGATCTGCGCCGCACCCATGCGGTGGATGAAGCTCAGGCGGCCCGGCTCGTCATCCGGATTGAGCACATCGATCAGGCGCAGCAGCTGGTCCGGCGTCACCGACGGGCCGACCTTGATCGCGATCGGATTACGCACGCCACGCAGGTACTCCACGTGTGCGCCATCCAGTGCGGCGGTACGCATGCCGATCCACGGATAGTGCGTGCTCAGGTTCAACCAGCCCTGCTGGCGCGGCACCTGCCGGGTCAGCGCCTGCTCGTAGGGCAACAGCAGCGCTTCATGCGAGGTGTAGAAATCGATGCGGTTGAGGTTGTGCACGCGCGCCCCGGCCAGGGTCTCCATGAAGTGCACGGCATCGCCAATCGAGGCGACCATCTTCTGGTAGTCGGCGGCCAACGGCGAATGGCTTACCCATTCCAGGTTCCAGTATTCGGGATGGTGCAGGTCGGCAAAGCCGCCATCGATCAGCGCCCGCACGAAGTTCATCGTCATCGCCGAATGCGCGTGGGCCTGCAGCATCCGCTTCGGATCGGGCAGCCGCGCCGCTTCGGTGAAGGCCGGCGCATTGATGACATCGCCACGGTAGCTGGGCAGGGTCACACCGTCGCGGGTTTCGGTATCGGCCGAGCGCGGCTTGGCGTACTGCCCGGCAAAACGGCCGACGCGGATCACCGGCTGACGCAGGCCGTGCACCAGCACCAGGCTCATCTGCAGCAGCACCTTCAACCGGTTGGAAATCGTGCCCGATTCGCAGTCGCTGAAATTCTCCGCGCAGTCGCCACCCTGCAGCAGGAAACGCTTGCCCTCCTGGGCGTCGGCCAGCTGCTGCTTCAGCGCCAGGATCTCCCACGACGTCACCAGCGGCGGCAGCCGCTTCAACTCGTGCAGCGCGGCATCCAGCGCCACCGGATCGGGATAGGTCGGCATCTGCAGCGCGGTCTTGCCCCGCCAGCTCTCCGGTGACCAGGCAGCGCCAGCAGCGATGGCGGCAGGATCGGGGGCGGGCGGAACGGCGGACAGGCTCATCACGGACATCCGGGGGTGGGGGGCGGTCATGGTCGCAGAGCCAGCCGCTGACGCAAAGGGCCAGGCACCGCCGCGACTGCCTGAACGGCGTGGAAAGGGGCCGCGTGATCGGCCAGAAACGGCATGGTCGCCACCGCTGGACAGGCGCATGATCGGCACGCAGTTGTTACGGAGTAACACTCCCTCATGGACCGGCCCCTTCCCTCTTCCCTGCCCATTTCCCATGAAGCCCTCCCTGCTCACCACCGCCATCACCTTCGCCCTGATCCTGGCCAGCCAACCCGTACTTGCCGCCGACACTGATTCCAGCGCGGCTGCGGTCAAGAACCTCGACGTGGTCACCGTCAGCGCCCAGCTCGACCAGGCCCGCAACGCCCTCTCCCCGGACATCGGCAGCAGCCAGTACCAGATCACCGCCGAGGACATCCAGAAGCAGCCCCTGGGCGCCTCCGCCCCGCTCAGCCAGGTACTGCTGCAGGCCCCGGGCGTGGTCCAGGACTCCTACGGCGGCGTGCACGTGCGCGGCGACCACGCCAACCTGCAGTACCGCATCAACGGCGTACTGCTGCCCGAATCGATCTCCGGCTTCGGCCAGACCCTGGATGCCCGCACCATCAAGAGCATCCGCCTGATGGATGGTGCCCTGCCGGCCCAGTTCGGTGAACGCACCGCCGCGGTGGTCGATATCACGACCCGCAGTGGCGCCGAGCTGGGCAACGGCGGCAGCGCCGGCATCACCGCCGGCTCCTTCGGCAAGGTCAACCCGAATGCCTCCTGGTGGGGCAACCAGGGCCGCTGGAGCTGGTTCCTGACCGGCAACTACGACCAGAACGAGGTCGGGCTGGAGAACCCCACCAGCGCACGCAAGCCGCTGCATGACGATACCCACCAGGGCAAGGCCTTTGCCGACCTGACCTATCTGGTCAACGACAACACCCGCCTGAGCGTGTTCGCCGGCTTCGCCAACAACCGCTTCCAGATTCCGGTCAACCCGGGGCAGACCCCGCAGTTCGGTTACCTGGACACCACCACCTTCGATTCCAGCCAGCTGGACGAAACCCAGCGCGAGACCACCCGCTTCGGCATGCTGGTGCTGCAGGGCACGCTGGGCCAGACCGCGTACCAGCTCTCGGCCGGCCAGCGCTACAGCGATGTGGCCTTCAACCCGGACGTCGTCGGCGACCTGGTGTTCAGTGGCGTCGCCTCGCAGGTCCAGCGCAACAACCGTGCCGACACGCTACAGGCCGATTTCTCCACGCCGCTGGGCGACAACCACACCCTGCGCTATGGCCTGTATGGCAACTACGAACACGCCGCCGCCAACAACAGCAGCTGGGTCTTCCCGGTCGATGCCGATGGCCGGCAGACAAGCACCACGCCGCAGCTGATCCCGGACCGCAATGCCTTCCACGCCAGCACCGCGGCACTGTACGTGCAGGATGAGTGGCGGATAGGCGATGACTGGACGGTCAACTACGGCCTGCGCGGCGACCGCTTCAAGGCGTTCGGCCACACCGAGGGCCAGCTCAGCCCGCGCCTGGGCGTGGTCTGGAATGCCAGCGACAGCACCACGGTGCATGCCGGCTACTCGCGCTACTTCACCCCACCCGCCAGCGAACTGGTTGCCGGCAGCGATCTGGCCCTGTTCGACGGCACCAGCAACCAGCAACCCGCCGGTGGCAGCAACACGCCATTGTCCGAGCGCAGTGACTATTACGACATCGGCGTCTCACAGCAGGTCGGCGAGCACCTCACCCTCGGCCTGGATGCCTACGACCGCCGCGTCTCGCGCCTGCAGGACGAAGGCCAGTTCGGCGCCGCCTACATCTATTCCACCTTCAACTATCGGCGCGGCCACATCCACGGCCTGGAGTTCAGCGCCGACTACAGCAACGGGCCGATCAGCGCGTACTTCAACGCGGCCTACAACAAGGCGATGGGCACCCAGGTCATCACCAGCCAGTACAACCTCGATCCGGATGCATTGGCCTACGTGCAGCAGAACTGGATCCATCTGGACCACGACCAGAAGCTGACGTCTTCCGGCGGCGTCAGCTACGCCTTCGCCGGCCACAACCGGGTGGGTGCGAACTACGTATACGGCAGCGGCCTGCGCTCGGACATCGAGGGCGTGCCCAATGGCGGCGAGCTGCCGTCGTACCTTCAGGTCAATCTCAGCGCCGCGCATGACTTCAACGCCGACAGCGGCCATCCGCTGCATGTGCAGCTGGCCGTGCTCAACACGCTGGACCGCAGCTACCAGCTGCGCGATGGCGGCGGCATCGGCGTGTTCGCGCCGCAATGGGGGCCGCGTCGCGGCGCCTATCTGAGCCTGCAGCAGGATTTCTGAGGTAGTGCCGGCCGCTGGCCGGCATTGCAGGGGACTGCACCGCCCTCAGGGTTGCTACCGGAACCCAGTAGAGCCACGCCATGCGTGGCTGCCGATATGCAGTAGAGCCACGCCATGCGTGGCTCCAGGCTGGATCAGCGCTTGACCTTGCGCAGCGACACAACCAACGCCCACAGCGCCAGCAGCACGAACCACACGCCCGACCACATCGGCATCGTCAGACCGAGGAAGGTCCAGTCGATGTTGCCGCAGTTGCCGGTGCCGGTCAGCACGGTACGGAACACTTCCAGCGGCCCCATGGTTTCGCGCAGGAAGGCCAGCGGCGGGCCACAGGTCGCACCCATCTCCGGCGGCAGCATCTGCACGTAGACGTGGCGTGCGGCGATGCCCACGCCCACGGCAGCGGCGATGAACGCGAGGATGCCGTAGGTCGCACGCCCCGGACGGTTGGACGGCCCATGCAGGGCGCCGATCAGGAACAGCAGGCCCAGGGCGACAAATGCCAGGCGCTGGAAAATGCACAGCGGACACGGCTCCAGGCCCATCTTCAACTGCAGGAAGATGGCGTAGCCCAGCAGGCCCGCGCAGATCAGGAAGCCCAGCAGAAACTGGGCGCGGAAAGGCCAGCGCAGAGGATTCATCGGCAACGCTCGTGTAGTACGGACCGCAAGCGTAACCGAGACTGCGCGCCGTTCGAACCGCCACAACGTCGCGCCCGTCGGAACGGTGCGGGGTCGGATCCCTTTGCGGATGCAAAGGGCTCTGCCCCCGCAGAAACGGAAAAACCCGGCACGAGGCCGGGTTCTTCACCGAATGACGGGTGTCGCGCGTCGATTATTCTTCGACGGCTTCAGCCACGACCGGACGGTCAACCAGTTCGACGTAGGCCATCGGCGCGTTGTCGCCGGCGCGGAAGCCGCACTTCAGCAGGCGCAGGTAGCCGCCCGGACGGGTCGCGTAGCGCGGGCCCAGGATGGTGAACAGGTTGCCGACGGCTTCGTTGTCGCGCAGGCGGGCGAAGGCCAGACGACGGTTGGCGACGGAGTCGACCTTGGCCAGGGTGATCAGCGGCTCGGCGACGCGGCGCAGTTCCTTGGCCTTCGGCAGGGTGGTCTTGATCAGCTCGTGCTTGAACAGCGAGGCGGCCATGTTCTTGAACATCGCTTCGCGGTGGGCGCTGGTACGGCTGAACTTACGGCCGGATTTCTGATGACGCATGATGATATTCCTTGGTTAATGATGTGGCTTTGCGGATCGTTGTCGCCTTCCTGGCGCTGCTGCTCGGACTGCGGTTGGTCCTGGCCATCCGTCCTGGACGACCTGCCCGCGAACCTTCGTTCGTCGTGGCGGTATTGCCTTGGTGCAATGGCCCCGTCGTTGCCGACGGGGCCATGCAGTCTTGCAGAAAGGCTGTATCAGCCCAGCATGCCGTGGCTGGCGACGCCGGCCGGCGGCCAGTTCTCCAGCTTCATGCCGAGCGACAGGCCACGCTGGGCCAGCACTTCCTTGATCTCGGTGAGCGACTTCTTACCCAGGTTCGGGGTCTTCAGCAGCTCGACTTCGGTCTTCTGGATCAGATCGCCGATGTAGTAGATGCTCTCGGCCTTCAGGCAGTTGGCCGAACGCACGGTCAGCTCCAGATCGTCGATCGGGCGCAGCAGCACCGGATCCACGCCGTTGTTGGCCGGCTTCGCCGCACCGCGGTCGCGGTGGGTGAAGTCACCGAACACCGACAGCTGATCGCTGAGGATGTCGGCAGCGGTACGCACTGCTTCTTCGGCGTCGATGGTGCCGTTGGTCTCGATATCGATGACCAGCTTGTCCAGATCGGTGCGCTGTTCGACACGAGCCGCTTCCACGGCATAGGCGACACGGCGGACCGGCGAGAACGAGGCATCCAGGACCAGACGGCCGATGGCACGGGTTTCTTCGTCCGGACGACGACGCGCAGCAGCCGGCTGATAGCCGAAACCACGCTCGATCTTCAGACGCATGTTCACTGCCGTGTCCTTGGTCAGGTGGCAGATCACGTGGTCGCCGTTCAAGATCTCCACATTGTGGTCGACCTTGATGTCGGCAGCGGTGACAACGCCCGGACCCTGCTTGGACAGGGACAGAGTCGCGTTGTCGCCAGAGTGCATACGGATGGCCACGTCCTTCAGGTTCAGCAGGACTTCCAGCACGTCCTCCTGCAGACCTTCGACCGTGGTGTACTCGTGCAACACGCCGTCGATTTCGACTTCCGTGATGGCGAAGCCCGGGATGGACGACAGCAGCACGCGACGCAGGGCATTACCCAGCGTATGCCCGTAACCCCGCTCCAAAGGTTCGATAACGACCTTTGCACGGGTGTCGGTAATGCGTTCGATCTGCGGACCGCGAGGACGCAGAACCTGGTTGGCGGTAACCGTCATGTTGCGGGTTCTCCTAGTGAACCCCCGGCCGTCGCCGGGGGCTCTCCAATGTGAATTACTTCGAATACAGCTCGACGATCAGCGCTTCGTTGATGTCTGCAGGCAGATCCGAACGATCCGGAACAGCCTTGAAGATGCCGGAGAACTTGCCGGAATCCACTTCAACCCACGACGGGCTCAGGTCATGCTGGGCGGCGACGGTCAGGGCTTCCTGGACGCGCAGCTGCTTGGCAGCCTTCTCAGACAGGGCGATGGCGTCGCCAGCCTTGACCTGGTACGAGGCCAGGTTGACCGACTTGCCATTCACGGTGACGCCGCGGTGCGACACCAGCTGACGGGCAGCCGGACGGGTCACGGCGAAGCCCATGCGGTAGACAACGTTGTCCAGGCGGGTTTCCAGCAGCTGCAGGAGGTTCTCGCCGGTGTTGCCCTTCTTGGTCGAGGCCTTCTTGTAGTAGTTGCGGAACTGACGCTCCAGCAGACCGTAGATACGCTTGACCTTCTGCTTTTCACGCAGCTGGGTAGCGTAGTCGGACAGCTTGCCCTTACGGGCAGTGGCGCCATGCTGGCCGGGCTTCTGCTCCAACTTGCACTTGGAGTCCAGCGCACGCGCCGGGCTCTTCAGGGACAGGTCGGCGCCTTCGCGACGGGCGAGCTTACAGGTAGGACCGATATAACGAGCCATTTCTTATCGCTCCCTTTAGACGCGACGCTTCTTCGGCGGACGGCACCCGTTGTGCGGGATAGGCGTCACGTCGATGATGTTGGTGATCTTGTAGCCGACGTTGTTCAACGAACGCACGGCCGACTCACGGCCCGGACCCGGACCCTTGATGCGGACTTCCAGCGACTTCACGCCGTAGTCCAGCGCAGCACGACCGGCCTTTTCGGCAGCCACCTGGGCTGCGAACGGGGTCGACTTGCGCGAACCGCGGAAGCCAGCGCCACCGGAGGTCGCCCACGACAGAGCGTTGCCCTGACGGTCGGTGATGGTCACGATGGTGTTGTTGAACGAAGCGTGGACGTGGGCAACGCCGTCGGTGACGACGCGCTTGATCTTCTTCTTGGTCTTAGCAGCAGGCTTAGCCATTTATATGTCCCTTACTTCCTGATCGCCTTGCGCGGGCCCTTGCGGGTGCGGGCGTTGGTACGGGTGCGCTGGCCACGCAGCGGCAGACCGCGACGGTGACGCAGGCCGCGGTAGCAGCCCAGGTCCATCAGGCGCTTGATCGCGATACCGATTTCACGGCGCAGATCGCCTTCCACGATGTACTTGCCGACTTCGGCGCGCAGGCGCTCGATTTCCGGCTCCGACAGATCGCGGATCTTGGTGGTCGAAGTGACGCCTGCGACTTCGCAGACCTTCTTCGAACGGGTACGGCCGATGCCGTAAATGCTTTGCAACCCGACCCAGACATGCTTCTGGGCTGGCAGGTTGACGCCTGCAATACGCGCCATGACGCGGTTCTCCAGCTGAGTGATGGCCGACAGCGCGCTCAAGGCACGCCGATCCGGCAGGATGGATCAAAAAAGTGAACCAGTGATACTAACAAGGTTCCGGTTTACTTGGAAGCCCGTGAAACCAGAGGTTTCATGAACCCGGCCCGGGGAGTGTGCCCAGGCTCCGGCGCCGGATGGGGTTGGACCTGGAGTTGCCTCCCGGGCCGCCCGCGCTACTCCAGCGCGGGACCACCTCATCACACCCCCACCCGGAACCGCTGCGGGGGCCGCCCTTCGTTTGTGTGGCCAGAGTCCGCGAAGCGGAGGACCATCACGTCAGGAAGACGAAAGTATAACAGGCTAATCAGCCGCGAGCAAAACCACCGCGGTTGCCGCCCTTCAGGTTGGCCTTTTTCAGCAGGCTCTCGTACTGATGGGACATCAGGTGCGCCTGCACCTGGGCGATGAAGTCCATCACCACCACCACCACGATCAGCAGCGAAGTACCGCCGAAGTAGAACGAGGCATTCAACTGCGTGCGCATCAGTTCCGGCAGCAGGCAGACGATCACCAGGTAGGCCGAACCGGCAGCAGTCAGTCGGGTCAGCACGCCATCGATGTAGTCGGCGGTGGCCTTGCCCGGACGGATGCCCGGAATCAGCGCGCCCGACTTCTTCAGGTTGTCGGCGGTTTCCTGCGAGTTGAACACCAGCGCGGTATAGAAGAACGCGAAACCGGTGATCAGCGCAGCGAACACGATCATGTGCAGCGGCTCGCCCGGACCCAGGGCATTGGCGACCTTCTGCAGGGTCTGGCCAAAGGTGCTCTGGTTGGCAGCCTGGCCGGACCACATGGCGAGGGTCGCCGGGAAGGCCAGCAGGCTCGAAGCGAAGATCGCCGGGATGACGCCAGCCATGTTCAGCTTCAGCGGCAGGAACGAGGTCTGGTTCATGTACGCGTTGCGACCGCCCTGGCGGCGCGCGTAGTTCACCGTGATCCGGCGCTGGCCGCGTTCGACGAACACCACGAAGAAGGTGAAGGCGAGCACGACGATGGCGATCAGCAGCAGCTGGATGAACTGGATGTTGCCGTCGCGGTAGGCGTCGAAGGTGTGGATGACCGCACCCGGCAGGCCCGCCACGATACCGGCGAAGATGATCAGCGAGACGCCGTTGCCGATGCCGCGCTCGGTCACCTGCTCACCAACCCACATCAGGAACATGGTGCCGGCGGTCAGTGCGACCACGGCAGTGAGCACGAAGCCCATGCCCGGCATGTACACGACCGGTGCGCCGGTCGGCGACACCTGGCCCTGCAGCGCCAGCGCGATCGAACCGCCCTGCACCACTGCGAGCAGCACGGCGCCGATACGCGAATACTGGGTGATCTTGCGGCGGCCGGACTCACCTTCCTTCTGCATCGCCTTCAAGGCGGGGAAGATGTGCACAGCCAGCTGCATCACGATCGATGCCGAGATGTACGGCATCACGTTCAGCGCGAAAATGCTGAAACGGTGCAGGGCGCCGCCCGAGAACATGTTGAACATGTCCACGATGCCGCCGCCCTGCTGTTGCATCATGGCAAGCATGGCATCGGGATTGACGCCCGGCACCGGCACGTAGCAGCCGATGCGATAGACGATCAAAGCCCCGACGACGAACAGCAAACGTTGGCGAAGTTCAGTGAACTTGCCCATTCCGCCCGCGAGGTTACCGATGCCAGCTTGCGCCATGATTCTCTTACTCCGTTACGCTGCCGCCGGCAGCTTCGATCGCAGCCTTGGCACCAGCCGTGGCAGCAACACCCTTCAGGGTGAACGCCTTGGTCACTTCGCCCTTGACGACGACCTTGGCCTTCTTGGCAGTGCTCGGAACCAGCTTGGCAGCACGCAGGACAGCGAAGTCGATCTCGCCGGCCGGCAGCTTGTCCAGCTGGTACAGCAGCACTTCAGCGGTGTCCTTGGCGATCGGCGAACGGAAGCCGATCTTCGGCAGACGACGCTGCATGGGGGTCTGGCCGCCTTCGAAGCCAGCCTTGATCTTGCCGCCACCCTTACGGGCGAACGAACCCTTGTGGCCGCGGCCGCAGGTCTTGCCCAGGCCGGAACCGATACCGCGACCGACGCGGGTACGTTCCTTGCGGGCGCCCGGTGCCGGGCTCAATTCATTCAGATGCATGGTCATTGGATTATTCCTCAACCTTGACGAGGTAGTGGACCTTGTTGATCAGGCCGCGAACCTGCGGGCTGTCCTTCAGTTCACGCACATCGTTCAGCTTGCCCAGACCCAGCGCACGCACCGACAGGCGATGACGCGCCTGGGCACCACGCAGGCCGCGAACCAGACGGACCTTGACGGTCTTGGTGGTTTCATTAGCCATGGTTGAGATCCTCCACCTTCTTGCCGCGCTTGGCCGCGATACGAGCCGGCGACTGCGCTGCAGTCAGGCCCTTCACGGTGGCACGCACCAGGTTGATCGGGTTGCGCGAACCGGTGGCCTTGGCCAGCACGTTCTTCACGCCCACTGCTTCCAGCACGGCGCGCATGGCACCACCGGCAATGACGCCGGTACCTTCGGAAGCCGGCTGCATGAACACGCGCGCTGCGCCGTGACCATCCTTGATGGTGTGCCACAGGGTGCCGTTGTTCAGATCGACGGTGACCTGGTTCTTGCGAGCCTGCTCCATCGACTTCTGGATGGCGACCGGCACTTCGCGGGCCTTGCCATAACCGAAACCGACCTTGCCTTCGCCGTCGCCGACAACAGTCAGGGCGGTGAAGGTGAACTGACGGCCACCCTTGACGGTCTTGCTGACGCGGTTGACCGCGACCAGCTTTTCGATCATGCCGTCGTCGACTTTCTCTTCGCGGTTACGGTCGCGATCGCGACCCCGCTGCTGACGTTCTTCTGCCATGTTTATTCCTTGGTTGTTGGGTTATGTACGGCTCGAGGCCGCTTATGGTTGTGGAGTGGTGCGTTGTTGCGGTGGGCCGCTGCAGAAGAGCGGCGCCGCCCAGCCTCACTCAGGCTGGCGAGCAGGCGGGCATGGGGACCGAAGTCCCCTGCCCTGATCCCTTAGAACTGCAGGCCGGCTTCGCGGGCAGCGTCAGCCAGGGCCTTGATGCGGCCGTGGTAACGGTAACCCGAACGATCGAAGGCAACCTTCTCGACGCCGGCGGCCTTGGCGCGCTCAGCGACGATGCGGCCAACCTTGGCGGCGGCATCGGCGTTCTTGCCGTTCTTCAGGCCTTCCTTGATGTCGGCCTGGGTGGTGTTGGCAGCAGCCAGCACCTTCGAGCCGTCAGCGGTGAAGACCTGTGCGTACAGGTGCTGGCCGGTGCGCAGCACCGACAGGCGGGCAACACCGAGCACACGGATGTGGGCACGGGTCGACTTGGCGCGACGCAGGCGGGCGATGTTCTTGTTCATGATGTTTTTTCCTTGAAAGCTGAAGGTTGGGCTTTTCCCTGGAAAGTCCGCACATGGATGTGCGGGCTCTTGCGAGGGACTCGCGCTTACGCCTTCTTGGCTTCCTTACGGATGATGACTTCGTCGGAGTACTTCACGCCCTTGCCCTTGTACGGTTCCGGCTTGCGGAACGCACGGATCTTGGCGGCAGCTTCACCGACGGCCTGCTTGTCAGCGCCCTGCACCAGGATTTCAGTCTGGGTCGGGGTGGTGATGGTGATGCCTTCCGGCGCCACGAACACGATCGGGTGCGAGTAGCCCAGCGACAGGCTGAGGTCCTTGCCCTGCATCGCAGCACGGTAACCCACGCCGACCAGCTCAAGCTTGCGCTCGAAGCCTTCGGAAACACCCTTGACCATGTTGGACAGGATGGCGCGGACGGTACCGGTCAGCGGGATCAGGTCCACGTTGTCGGTGCTCAGGGTGGCAACGCCGTTTTCGACATTGATGTTGATACCAGCCGGCTTGGCCAGCGACAGGGTGCCCTTCGGGCCCTTGGCGATGACGTTGTCGTTCTGGACGTTCAGTTCAACCTTACCCAGGTCGATCGGCTTCTTGGCTACACGGGACATGGTCTACTCCTTTCGCCTTAGGCCACGAAGCACAGGACTTCGCCGCCGACGCCCAACTGGCGCGCCTGCGCATCAGTCATGATGCCCTTGGAAGTGGAAATGATGGAAATGCCCAGGCCGTTCATGACCTTCGGCAGTTCGCTCTTGCCGCGGTACTGGCGCAGGCCCGAACGCGAGAAGCGCTTCAGGGTCGCGATGACCGGCTTGCCTTCGAAATACTTCAGCACGATTTCCAGCTCGGACTTGTTGTTCTCGAGCGCGGTCACGCGCAGGTCGGCGATGTAACCCTCGTCCTTCAGGACCTGGGCGATCGCAACCTTGATCTTGGACGACGGGGCTTTCACCGTCTGCTTGCCAACCGCTGCCGCATTCTTGATGCGGACCAGCAGGTCGGCGATGGGATCAGTCATGCTCATATGAGTACCTTTGAGTGCACCGATATCCGCTTTCGCGAAAATCTGTTGTCTCCTGGAAACGGGCCAGGCCCCCTCCCCCTACGCGTTGCGCAGAGCAAGACGCGGGAGTATACGCCAAAAGAGCCCGACTTGCGTCGGGCTCTTCGGTTTTTTGCAGAGGGAAAGCTGAACACTCCCCCTCCCCGGCTGCGAGGGCTCCCGAAGGCGCCCTCGCTGGCAGGACCGGCTGGAATTACCAGCTGGCCTTGCGCAGGCCCGGAACGTCGCCACGCATGGTGGCTTCGCGCAGCTTGTTGCGACCCAGGCCGAACTTGCTGTACACGCCACGCGGGCGGCCAGACAGTTCGCAACGGTTGCGGTGGCGGCTCGGCGACGAATCGCGCGGCAGCTTCGACAACTTGGTGGAGGCCTCGATCTTCTCTTCGTAGCTCGCGTCCGGGGAGGACACGATCTTCTTCAGAGCAGCACGCTTGACAGCGAACTTTTCAGCCAGCTTCTTCCGCTTGATGTCGCGGTTGACCATGGAGGTCTTTGCCATTTCGGTTTCCTCGACGAATCAGTTACGGAACGGGAACTTGAACGCTGCCAGCAGCGCCTTCGCTTCCGCGTCGGTCTTCGCAGTGGTGGTGATGGCGATATCCATACCGCGGATCGCGTCGACAGCGTCGAAGTCGATTTCCGGGAAGATGATCTGTTCCTTCACACCCATGTTGAAGTTGCCGCGACCGTCGAAGGAACGACCGGAAACACCACGGAAGTCGCGCACGCGCGGCAGCGAGATGTTGATCAGGCGGTCCAGGAACTCGTACATCTTGTGGCGACGCAGCGTGGTCTTGCAGCCGATCGGCCAACCATCACGGATCTTGAACGATGCCACCGAGATACGCGACTTGGTGACGATCGGCTTCTGGCCCGAGATCTTGGTCATGTCGCCAACGGCGTTTTCCAGGATCTTCTTGTTGGTGGCCGCTTCGCCGACACCCATGTTCAGGGTGACTTTGACCAGCTTCGGCACCTGCATGGAATTGGTGTAACCGAACTGCTTCATCAGCGCCGGAACCACTTCTTCCTTGTAAAACTTTTCGAGACGGGAAGTCATCTTCTCATTCCTCAGGCGTCGAGCGCCTCACCGCTGGAGCGGAACACACGCAGTTTGCGTCCATCCTCCAGCACCTTGAAGCCAACGCGCTCGCCCTTGCCCGAAGCCGGGTTCAGCACATTCACGTTGGAGATATGGATCGACGCTTCACGCTCGACCACGCCGCCGGCAACACCTGCCTGCGGGTTCGGCTTGGTGTGGCGCTTGACGATGTTCACGTTGGCAACGACCAGACGGTCGCCATCGACGCGGACGACTTCGCCCTGCTTACCCTTGTCCTTGCCAGCGTTGACGACAACCTGGTCGCCCTTCTTGATACGGTTAGCCATGATTATCTCCTGTCGCTCACAGCACTTCGGGAGCGAGCGAGACGATCTTCATGAACTTCTCCGAACGAAGTTCACGAGTCACCGGCCCGAAGATACGGGTCCCGATCGGCTCCTGCTTGTTGTTAAGCAGAACGGCAGCGTTGCCGTCGAAGCGGATCAGCGAGCCGTCGGCGCGACGCACACCCTTGCGGGTACGCACCACGACAGCGTCATACACTTCACCCTTCTTGACCTTGCCGCGCGGAATCGCATCCTTCACGGTGACCTTGATGATGTCGCCGATGCCGGCGTAACGGCGCTTGGAACCACCCAGCACCTTGAAGCACATCACTCGCTTGGCACCAGAATTGTCGGCGACGTCAAGGTAGCTCTGCATCTGGATCATGATTCAGACTCCTTATTCAGCCGCACGCGTGATGACTTCCACCACGCGCCAGTTCTTGGTCTTGGACATCGGAGCAATCTCGGTCACGCGGACGACATCGCCTTCCTTGCAGGCGTTGTCGGCATCGTGGGCGTGCAGTTTCGTCGAGCGCTTGATGTACTTGCCGTACAGTGCGTGCTTGACCTGACGCTCGACCAGGACGGTAACCGTCTTGTCCATCTTGTTGCTGACGACACGGCCTTCGACCGTGCGCAGCGCTTTGTTTTCAGTATTGTCGCTCATAGCGGCCATCCTTACTTCGTGCTGCCGAGCAGGGTCTTGACGCGAGCAATTTCGCGACGCACCCGGCGGATGTCGTGTGTCTTCGGCAGCTGGCCGGTGACCTGCTGCATACGGACAGAGAACTGTTCCTTACGCAGGTCGATCAGGTGGGCCTTGAGGTCGTCAGCCGACTTTTCACGGAGAGTTTTGATATCCATCAGCGCACCGTCCGGGTCACGAAAGTGGTGGTGACCGAGAGCTTGGCAGCGGCCAGGCGGAACGCCTCGCGTGCCACTTCCTCGGTAACACCCTCGATTTCATAGATCATGCGGCCGGGCTGGATCTGGGCCACCCAGTATTCCACGTTGCCCTTACCCGAACCCATTCGAACTTCGATGGGCTTCTTGGTGATGGGCTTGTCGGGGAACACTCGGATCCACATCTTGCCGCCGCGCTTCACGTAGCGGCTGATCGAACGGCGAGCCGCTTCGATCTGACGCGCGGTCAGCTGACCGTGGGCGGTTGCCTTCAGGCCGTACTCGCCAAAGCTGACAGCGTTTGCGCTCCAGCTGAGGCCTTCGTTACGGCCCTTGTGCACCTTGCGGTACTTGGTTCGCTTGGGTTGCAACATTGTCGTTACCTCGCTTCACGAGCCGGGCGCTGACGGTCACCGCGGTCGCCGCGATCATGACGATCGTTGCGCGACGGGGTGTCGTCCTGCTTTTCCTGGCCAACCTGGGAGAAATCGAAGACCTCGCCCTTGTAGATCCAGACCTTGATGCCGATGATGCCGTAGGTCGTCTTGGCTTCAGCGAAGCCATAGTCGATGTCGGCACGCAGCGTGTGCAGCGGCACGCGGCCTTCGCGGTACCACTCCGAACGGGCGATTTCTGCACCGTTGAGGCGGCCACCGACGTTGACCTTGATGCCCAGGGCACCCAGGCGCATCGCGTTGCCGACCGAGCGCTTCATTGCACGGCGGAACATGATGCGACGCTCCAGCTGCTGCGCGATCGATTCGGCAACCAGCTGTGCGTCCAGCTCGGGCTTGCGCACTTCGGTGACGTTGATGTGCGCCGGGACGCCCATCATCTCGCTCACTTCCTTGCGCAGCTTCTCGATGTCCTCACCGCGCTTGCCGATCACCACGCCCGGACGGGCGGTGTGGATCGTCACGCGAGCGGTCTTTGCCGGACGCTCGATCAGGATCTTGCTGATGCCGGCCTGAGCCAGCTTCTTGCGCAGCATTTCGCGCACTTTCAGGTCGGCTGCCAGGTAACCAGCGAACTCGGCCTTGTTGGCGTACCACTTGGAGTTCCAGTCCTTGGAAATGCCGAGGCGGATACCAATCGGATGAACTTTATGACCCATGGTCTTTTCCTTATCCGCTTACTTGGCGGCGCCCACAACCACAGTGATGTGGCTGGTGCGCTTGAGGATGCGGGTACCGCGGCCTTTCGCCCGCGCCATGAAACGCTTCAGGGTCGGACCTTCATCTACCATGATGGTCTGAACCTTCAGCTCGTCGACGTCGGCGCCCTGGTTGTTCTCGGCATTTGCAATAGCCGACTCCACCACCTTCTTGATCAGGTGGGCAGCCTTCTTGTCCGAGAACTTCAGCAGGTTGACGGCACGCTCGGCCGGCAGACCGCGCACCTGGTCAGCGACCAGACGTGCCTTCTGCGGGGAGATGCGCGCGGTGCGCAGGATGGCTTTCGCTTCCATTGTCATCTCTCCTTACTTGCCCGACTTCTTGTCACCACCGTGACCCTTGAAGGTCCGGGTGATGGCAAATTCGCCGAGCTTGTGGCCGACCATGTTCTCGTTGACGAGAACCGGGATGTGGTTCTTGCCGTTATGCACGGCAATGGTGACGCCTACCATGTCAGGCAGGATCATCGAACGACGCGACCAGGTCTTGATCGGACGCTTGCTACCCGCAGCGGCAGCCACCTTAGCAACCAGGTGGTGATCGACAAACGGGCCCTTCTTGAGTGAACGTGCCATGGTCGATTAGCCCCTACGATCGCGGACGATGAACTGCTGAGTGCGCTTGTTATGGCGCGTCTTGTAACCCTTGGTCGGAACACCCCACGGGGTGACCGGATGCGGGTTACCCTGGCCGGCCTTCGCCTCACCACCACCGTGCGGGTGGTCAACCGGGTTCATGGCAGCACCACGAACGGTCGGGCGGACGCCGCGCCAGCGCTTGGCACCGGCCTTGCCCAGCTTTTCCAGGCTGTGCTCGTCGTTGCCGACTTCGCCGATGGTCGCGCAGCACTCGACCGGAACCTTGCGCATTTCACCCGAGCGCAGGCGCAGGGTGGCGTAGATGCCTTCACGAGCAACCAGCTGCACGGCAGCACCTGCAGCGCGGGCGATCTGAGCGCCCTTGCCCGGCTTCAGCTCGATGCAGTGGATGGTGGTACCGACCGGGATGTTGCGCAGCGGCAGGGTGTTGCCCGCCTTGATCGGAGCATCCGAACCAGCGATCACCTGATCACCAGCCTTCAGACCCTTCGGGGCGATGATGTAGCGGCGCTCGCCGTCGACGTAGCACAGCAGGGCGATGTGGGCGGTGCGGTTCGGATCGTATTCGATGCGTTCCACCCGCGCCGGGATGCCCAGCTTGTTGCGCTTGAAGTCAATCAGGCGGTAGTGCTGCTTGTGGCCACCACCGACGTGACGCACGGTGATGCGGCCGTGGTGGTTGCGACCACCCGAACGGCTCTGCGACTCGACCAGCGGGGCATGCGGAGCGCCCTTGTACAGGTCGGGAGTAACCACGCGCACGGCCGAACGGCGGCCGGGAGAAGTGGGCTTGAATTTCATCAATGGCATGGGATGTACCTCAGGCCTTGGCCGTTACATCGATCGACTGGCCGTCGGCCAGGCGAACGTACGCCTTGCGCCAATCGCCGCGGCGGCCAGCACGGTTACGGAAGGACTTGTTCTTGCCCTTGACGTTGACCACGTTGACTGCTTCGACCTTGACGTCGAACAGCTGCTCAACCGCGGCCTTTACATCGGCCTTGGTGGCTTCGTTCGAAATTTCGAAGACGTACTGATTGGAGAGTTCCTGCAGGCGCGCGGTCTTTTCGGAGACACGCGGGGCGAGCAGCACGCTGAAGATTTTTTCGTTGCTGTTCATGCCAGCCACTCCTCGACCTTCTTGACCGCGTCAGCGGTGATGACGACCGTGTCGGCACCGACCAGCGACACCGGATCCAGGCCCTGGACGTCACGCACTTCCACGTAGGGAATGTTGCGCGCCGACAGGTACAGGTGCTCGGAGGCTTCTTCAGTGACGATCAGCGGGCGCTTGCCCACTTCCAGGCCGGCCAGCTTGGCGATCAGAGCCTTCGTGTTGGTCGCTTCGACATCGAAGGACTCCACGATGGTCAGACGGCCCTGACGGTTCAGCTCGGACAGGATCGCGCACATGGCGGCACGGTACTGCTTACGATTGACCTTCTGCTCGAAGCTGCGCGGCTTTGCCGCGAAGGTGACACCGCCGCCGACGAAGATCGGAGCCGTCAGTGCGCCATGACGCGCGCCGCCGCCCTTCTGCTTCTTCGACTTCTTGGTGGTACCTGCCACTTCGGAGCGAGTCTTCTGCGCCTTGGTGCCGGCGCGACCGGCGTTGCGGTAAGCAACGACAACCTGGTGAACCAGATCTTCGCTGAAATCGCGACCGAACACGGCGTCGGAGACCGAGACCTTGTTATTGCTACCCGTGATAACGAGTTCCATCGTCATCTCTCCTTATGCCTTGCTCGCCGGACGGACGATCACGTCGCCACCCGCCGCGCCCGGAACGGCGCCGCGAACCGCGATCAGACCGCGTTCGACGTCGACCTTGACAACTTCCAGGTTCTGGGTGCTCTGCTGCACCGAGCCCATGTGACCGGACATCTTCTTGCCCGGGAACACGCGGCCGGGCGTCTGGCGCTGACCCAGCGAACCCGGCGCGCGATGCGACAGCGAGTTGCCGTGGGTAGCGTCACCCATGCGGAAGTTGTAGCGCTTGATGGTGCCCTGGAAGCCCTTACCCTTGGTGACACCCTGGACGTCGACGATCTGGCCGACTTCAAAGATGTCCGCCTTGACTTCGCCACCAACGGCGAAATCGCCGAGCTGGGCGTCTTCAACGCGGAATTCCCACAGGCCACGACCCGCTTCCACCTTCGCCTTGGCGAAGTGGCCGGCTTCCGGCTTGTTGACCAGGGCAGCGCGACGCGCGCCGACGGTCACCTGCACGGCGCTGTAGCCGTCAGCTTCGACGGTCTTGATCTGCGCGATGCGGTTGGGGGTTGCTTCGATCAGGGTCACCGGGATGGAACGGCCATCTTCGGTGAACACGCGGCTCATGCCAGCCTTGCGGCCCACGAAGCCCAACGAATATTTCTTCGTCATGGTCGTAGTCCTCAGGTCAACTTGATCTGAACGTCGACGCCGGCAGCCAGTTCGAGCTTCATCAGCGCGTCCACGGTCTTGTCATTCGGGTCAACGATATCGAGCACGCGCTTGTGCGTGCGGGTCTCGTACTGGTCACGCGCGTCCTTGTCGACGTGCGGGGAGACGAGGATGGTGTAACGCTCGATCTTGGTCGGCAGCGGGATCGGGCCACGCACTTGCGCGCCGGTCCGCTTCGCCGTCTCAACGATCTCGCTGGCCGAACGGTCGATCAGACGATGATCGAACGCTTTCAGCCGGATCCGGATCTTTTGGTCCGCCATGGCGGTAGGTTCCTTCGATAAAAGAGCGACAGACAAAGCCTCTGGGTTGCTTTGCCCCATGAAATCCCTGAATACAGACGGCCCGCATTCCCGCAGGCCGACAAGGTCAATCCGTAGACCCCAAAAGCATAGGCAGACCCGTGAAACCGGCCTGCCCAGACGGAGAAGCATAATGGCACGCAAGGCAGCTGTCAACAGTCTCCTGTTGACGCCGCCTGAATGGCATTGACCCTTCCTGGTCCGGGGAACACAAGGCACATCCTGTGCCTACTTTCCCGTTTGATACGCCCCGATGCCCTACCCAGGCAACATCGGGGCGCAGAGTCTAACAGATTACTCGAGGATGGTGGCAACCACGCCAGCACCGACGGTACGGCCACCTTCACGGATCGCGAAGCGCAGGCCGGCGTCCATGGCGACCGGGTTGATCAGGGTGACAACCATCTTGATGTTGTCGCCCGGCATCACCATTTCGACGCCTTCCGGCAGCTCGACCGCACCGGTGATGTCGGTGGTGCGGAAGTAGAACTGCGGACGGTAGCCCTTGAAGAACGGGGTGTGACGGCCGCCTTCGTCCTTCGACAGCACGTAGACTTCGGCGTCGAACTTGGTGTGCGGCTTGATCGAACCCGGCTTGGCCAGAACCTGGCCACGCTCGACGTCGTCACGCTTGGTGCCGCGCAGCAGCAGACCGGCGTTGTCGCCTGCCTGACCCTGGTCCAGCAGCTTGCGGAACATTTCCACGCCGGTCACGGTGGTCTTCTGCACCGGACGGATGCCGACGATTTCGATTTCTTCGCCGACCTTGATCACGCCGCGCTCGATACGACCGGTGACCACGGTGCCACGGCCCGAGATCGAGAACACGTCTTCGACCGGCATCAGGAATGCCTTGTCGACGTCACGCTCCGGGGTCGGGATCCAGGTGTCCAGCGCCTCGACCAGCTTGATGACGGCCGGCACGCCGATTTCGCTCTGGTCGCCTTCCAGCGCCAGGCGGGCCGAACCCGAGATGATCGGGGTGTCGTCGCCCGGGAAGTCGTACTTGCTCAGCAGCTCGCGGACTTCCATTTCAACCAGTTCCAGCAGCTCGGCATCGTCAACCATGTCGGCCTTGTTCAGGAACACGACGATGTACGGCACGCCGACCTGACGCGACAGCAGGATGTGCTCGCGGGTCTGCGGCATCGGACCGTCAGCGGCCGAGCACACCAGGATCGCGCCGTCCATCTGGGCAGCACCGGTGATCATGTTCTTGACGTAGTCAGCATGGCCCGGGCAATCGACGTGGGCGTAGTGACGAACGGTGGATTCGTATTCGACGTGCGCGGTCGAGATCGTGATGCCACGTGCCTTTTCTTCCGGCGCGGCGTCGATCGCGGAGTAATCCTTGAACTCGCCACCGAAGCGCTCGGCACCGATCTTGGTCAGTGCGGCGGTCAGCGTGGTCTTGCCGTGATCGACGTGACCGATGGTGCCGACGTTGACGTGCGGCTTGGTGCGCTCGAACTTACCCTTTGCCATTTCTTTCTACCTTATTGGTTCGTAAGTGGTTTGGAGGACCTGAGCGTTACGCTCAGGCCTTCTTCATGACTTCGTCGGCGATGTTGTTCGGCGCCGGCTCGTAGTGGTCAAATTCCATCGTGAAGGTGGCGCGGCCCTGGGTCTGCGAACGCAGCGAGGTCGCGTAGCCAAACATTTCGCCCAGCGGAATCATCGCGTTGATGATGCTGGCCGAACCGTCACCGGTGGTATCAGAACCCTGCAGAACGCCGCGACGACGGCTGACGTCGCCCATCACGTCACCCTGGTAATCCTCCGGGGTCACGATCTCGACCTTCATGATCGGCTCCAGCAGGACCGGCTTGGCCTTGCGGAAACCTTCCTTGAAGGCCATCGAGGAAGCGAGCTTGAACGCCATTTCCGAGGAGTCGACGTCGTGGTACGAGCCGAACACCAGCTTCACCTTGACGTCCACGACCGGGAAGCCAGCCAGCGGACCGCTGGTGATGGTTTCGCGCAGGCCCTTTTCGATCGACGGGATGAATTCCTTCGGAATCACGCCACCGGTGATGTCGTTGATGAACAGGAAGTCGTCCTTGATGCCAGCAGCGATCTTCGGATCTGCACGATCGGCCTCGGTGATCGGCGACAGCTCGATCACGACGTGACCGTACTGACCCTTACCACCGGACTGCTTGGCGTGCTTGTAGTCCGACTTCACGTCCGACATGGTGATCGTTTCGCGGTAGGCCACCTGCGGCTTGCCGACGTTGGCTTCAACGTTGAACTCGCGCTTCATGCGGTCAACGATGATGTCCAGGTGCAGCTCGCCCATGCCCGAGATGATGGTCTGGCCGGATTCTTCGTCGGTCTTGACGCGGAACGACGGATCTTCCTGTGCCAGACGACCCAGTGCCAGACCCATCTTTTCCTGGTCGGACTTGGTCTTCGGCTCGACAGCCATCGAGATGACCGGCTCCGGGAACACCATGCGCTCGAGGATGATCGGCTGATCCATGGAGCACAGGGTGTCACCCGTGGTGGTGTCCTTCAGGCCCACGGCGGCGGCGATGTCGCCGGCCAGAACTTCCTTGATTTCTTCGCGGTTGTTGGAGTGCATCTGCAGGATACGGCCGATGCGCTCCTTCTTGCCCTTCACCGAGTTCAGCAGCTGGTCGCCTGCATTCAGCGTGCCCGAGTAGACACGGAAGAAGGTCAGCGCGCCGACGAACGGATCGGTGATGATCTTGAAGGCCAGGGCCGAGAACGGAGCCTTGTCGTCAGACTTGCGGCTCATTTCCTTGGTTTCATCGTCAACGTCGGTACCGGTCACGTCCGGCACGTCGATCGGCGACGGCAGCAGCTGGATCACGCCGTCCAGCATGGCCTGCACGCCCTTGTTCTTGAACGCCGAGCCGCAGTACATCGGCACGATGTCGGTGGCCAGGGTGCGCACGCGCAGGGCTTCGATGATCTCGGCCTCGGTCAGCTCATCGCCGCCCAGGTACTTGTCCATCAGCTCTTCGCTGGCTTCGGCAGCCGCTTCGATCATGAAGGTACGGGCTTCGGTTGCTTCAGCGAGCAGCTCGGCCGGCACATCGCTGTACTCGAACTTCATGCCCTGCGAAGCCTCATCCCAATGGATGGCCTTCATCTTCAGCAGATCGACGACGCCCTTGAAGCCTTCCTCAGCGCCGATCGGCAGCTGCATCGGAACGGCCTTGGCGCCCAGCTTCGCCTTCAGCTGGCCAACGACCTTGCTGAAGTTGGCACCGGTGCGGTCCATCTTGTTGACGAACGCGATGCGCGGCACCTTGTAACGGTTGGCCTGGCGCCACACGGTTTCCGACTGCGGCTGCACGCCACCGACGGCACACAGCACGAAGACGGCACCGTCGAGCACGCGCAGCGAGCGCTCCACTTCGATGGTGAAGTCGACGTGCCCGGGGGTGTCGATGATGTTGAAGCGGTGCTCCGGCAGGGACTTGTCCATGCCCTTCCAGAACGCGGTGGTCGCAGCGGACTGGATCGTGATGCCACGCTCCTGCTCCTGCTCCATCCAGTCCATGGTGGCGGCGCCGTCATGCACTTCACCGATCTTGTGGCTCTTGCCGGTGTAGAACAGGATGCGCTCGGACGTGGTGGTCTTGCCGGCATCGATGTGAGCCATGATGCCGAAATTGCGGTAACGCTCGATGGGAGTGGAACGGGCCACGGGGAGCCTCTCAGATTTCTTGGATTTCGGATGGCCGAACGCCGCCTTTCGGCGGCCTTCGGATTGGCGCAGCCCTTCTGGGGCCGCGAGGCAGCACCGAGATGGTGCTGCCCTGCCTGTTTTACAAGGCCGTCAAACTCACCAGCGGTAGTGGGCGAATGCCTTGTTGGCTTCGGCCATGCGGTGGGTTTCTTCGCGCTTCTTGATGGCGCCGCCACGGTTTTCCGCAGCGTCGATCAGTTCAGCGGCCAGCTTCTTCGGCATGGTGTTCTCACCACGCTTGCGCGCGGAGTCGATCAGCCAACGCATGGCCAGGGCCATCTTGCGCGAGGCGCGCACTTCGACCGGCACCTGATAGGTGGCACCACCGACACGGCGGGACTTGACTTCGACCGACGGAGCCACGTTTTCCAGAGCCTTCTGAACCAGCTCGACGGAATTCGGGTTCTTCTCACCGATCACGTCCATGGCGCCATAGACGATCTTTTCAGCGACCGACTTCTTGCCGCTCAGCATCACCATGTTGATGAAACGGGCGATGGTTTCGCTTCCGTGCTTCGGATCCGGCAGGACTGCGCGCTGCGGCGTATTACCTTTACGAGACATGTGTGCTTTCCCTTAGCTCTTCGGACGCTTGGCGCCGTACTTGGAACGGCCCTGGCGACGCTTGGCAACGCCGGAGGCGTCGAGCGAACCACGAACGGTGTGGTAACGCACACCCGGCAGATCCTTGACGCGACCGCCACGGATCAGGACCACGGAGTGCTCCTGCAGGTTGTGGCCTTCACCGCCGATGTAGGAAATCACTTCTTCCTGGTTGGTCAGGCGAACCTTGGCAACCTTGCGAAGCGCCGAGTTCGGCTTCTTCGGAGTAGTGGTGTAAACGCGCGTGCAGACGCCACGGCGCTGGGGGCACTTTTCGAGAGCCGGCGAGGCGCTCTTATAAGTGGTTGCCTGCCGCGGCTTGCGGACAAGCTGATTGATCGTCGCCATCAGTATGTTCTTCTGAGAGAGGCCGAAAGAAACCGGCCATGAATGCGGATATGTGCGAGCAGGCGAAAAACCGGCCTGCTGAGACAGACGATTGTAGCAACCTGGCGAAAACGCGGTCAAATGCGCACACGCCAAGCCAGCCCTGATCCCGGGCCGTTACAGGGGAGCCTTCTCCATGCCCCCCGTTCAGGTTGTCGTCCGACCCATCGCTGGGCCGGGCGGCATCCTACCTCATCGAAAGCCAACAGACCAGCGGCCTGGGCCCTCGAGTGCAGATCCGGCCGGAACCGGTGCTGCGTGATGCTTGTCCGGCACGAGGCCGGACCGTACGGCAGGGACCGACCGATGGCCGTCCCCTGCCCGATCGAGGTCCGGCCGGAGCCGGACCCGCCGATCAATCCTCGGCCTGCTCGGCGTCGGTCGATTCCACCACCACTTCCGGTGCTGCCACGGCCACCGGGGCTGCAGCTGCCGGGGTACCGGCGAGGGTCTGCATTTCCGAGTCGGTCAGCCCGCTCGCGTTGCGGCGGCGGTTGGCGTGGTAGGACAGACCGGTACCGGCCGGAATCAGACGGCCGACGATCACGTTCTCCTTCAGGCCGCGCAGGTTGTCCTTGGTGCCGCGGACGGCAGCCTCGGTCAGCACGCGGGTGGTCTCCTGGAAGGAGGCCGCCGAGATGAACGATTCGGTTGCCAGCGAGGCCTTGGTGATGCCCAGCAGGACCGGATCGAAACGAGCGATCAGCTCGTTGCGGGTGGTCAGGCGTGCATTTTCCTCGATGACGCGCTGGCGCTCGACCTGTTCGCCGTTCAGGAACTTGCTGCTGCCCTGATCGGTGATCTCGACCTTGCGCAGCATCTGGCGGGTGATCACCTCGATGTGCTTGTCGTTGATCTTCACGCCCTGCAGGCGGTACACGTCCTGGATTTCCTTGACCAGGTAGGCGGCCAGCGGCTCGACACCCAGCAGACGCAGGATGTCCTGCGGGCTCGGCTCGCCGTCGACGATGGTTTCGCCCTTGGTCACGTGCTCACCTTCGAACACGATGACCTGACGGTACTTCGGAATCAGCTCTTCGTGCTCCGAACCATCGGTGTCCTTGATGATCAGGCGCTGCTTGCCCTTGGTGTCCTTGCCGAAGCTGATGATGCCCGAACGCTCGGCCAGCACCGCCGGATCCTTCGGCTTGCGCGCTTCGAACAGATCGGCCACGCGCGGCAGACCACCGGTGATGTCGCGGGTCTTGGACGCTTCCTGCGGGATCTTGGCAACCACGTCACCCACGCCGACGGCAGCGCCGTCCTGCAGGTTGACGATCGAGCGCGGCGGCAGCAGGTACTGCGCCGGCAGGTCGGTGCCCGGAATCGACAGGTCGTTGCCCTTGCCATCGACGATGCGGACGATCGGGCGCAGATCCTTCGCCTGGGCGCCGCGGCGCTTCGGGTCGGTGATTTCGCGCGACGCCAGGCCGGTCAGCTCATCGGTCTTCTCGATGACGGTGATGCCGTCGACGAAGTCGATGAAGCGGATGAAACCAGCCACTTCCGAAACGATCGGGTGGTTATGCGGATCCCAGTTGGCCACGGTCTGGCCAGCCTTGACCGCATCACCGTCCTTGGAGGTGATGGTTGCGCCGTACGGCAGCTTGTAACGCTCACGCTCACGGCCGTGCGCATCGAGCACCGACATTTCGCCCGAGCGCGACACCGCGACCAGCGAGCCGTTGGCATGGGAAACCGACTTGAGGTTGCTGAACTTGACCGAGCCGGTGGTCTTGACGGTGATGTTGTCGACCGCAGCAGCTCGCGATGCCGCACCACCGATGTGGAACGTACGCATCGTCAGCTGGGTACCCGGCTCACCGATGGACTGGGCGGCGATGACGCCGACCGCTTCACCGATGTTGACCAGGTGGCCACGGGCCAGATCGCGGCCGTAGCAGCGACCGCAGACGCCGAAGGCCGATTCGCAGGAGATCGTCGAGCGGACCTTGATGGTCTGCACGCTGGCCTCTTCAAGCTTGGCGACCCATGCTTCGTCCAGCAGGGTGTTGCGGGTGACGATCGGATCTTCGTCGTTGCCCGGCAGGAACACGTCCTCGGCAACCACGCGACCCAGCACGCGATCCTTCAACGGCTCGACCACGTCGCCGCCTTCAACGATCGGGGTCATGATCAGGCCTTCGGAGGTACCGCAGTCCACCTCGGTGATCACCACGTCCTGCGCCACGTCGACCAGACGACGGGTCAGGTAACCCGAGTTCGCGGTCTTCAGCGCGGTATCGGCCAGACCCTTACGGGCACCGTGGGTGGAGTTGAAGTACTCCTGCACGTTCAGGCCTTCGCGGAAGTTCGCCTTGATGGGCGTCTCGATGATCGAGCCATCGGGACGGGCCATCAGGCCACGCATGCCGGCCAGCTGACGGATCTGCGCCTGGCTGCCTCGCGCACCGGAGTCGGCCATGATGTACAGGGAGTTCATCGACTTCTGGTCGATGGTCTCGCCCTTGGCATTGATGACCTTCTCGGTACCGATGGTGTCCATCATCGCCTTGGCGATGCGCTCATTGGTGCGCGACCAGATGTCGACCACCTTGTTGTAGCGCTCGCCGGCGGTGACCAGGCCCGACTGGTACTGCTCCTGGATTTCCAGCACTTCGGCTTCGGCCTCGGTGAGGATGCCCTTCTTCTCGTCCGGGATCAGCATGTCGTCGATGCCGATCGAGACGCCGGCACGGGTCGCGTAGGCGAAGCCGGTGTACATCAGCTTGTCGGCGAACACGACCGTGTCCTTCAGACCCAGCTGACGGTAGCTGGAGTTGATCAGGCGGCTGATGTTCTTCTTGGTCAGCTCGGTGTTGGCCAGCGCGAACGGCAGGCCTTCCGGCAGGATTTCAGCCAGCAGGGCGCGACCGATGGTGGTATCCACGATCGAGGTCTTGCTCTGCTTGTTGCCTTCCTCGTCGGTCACCACCTCGGTGATGCGGACCTTGACGCGCGCGTGCAGTTCCACCACGCGGTTGTCGTAGGCGCGCTTGACTTCGGCGATGTTGGCGAAGGCCATGCCCTCGCCCTTCTTGTTTTCCAGCGAGCGGGTCATGTAGTACAGACCCAGCACGACGTCCTGCGACGGCACGATGATCGGCTCGCCGTTGGCCGGCGACAGGATGTTGTTGGTCGACATCATCAGCGCACGCGCTTCCAGCTGGGCTTCCAGCGAGAGCGGCACGTGGACGGCCATCTGGTCACCGTCGAAGTCGGCGTTGAACGCGGTGCAGACCAGCGGGTGCAGCTGGATGGCCTTGCCTTCGATCAGGACCGGCTCGAAGGCCTGGATGCCCAGACGGTGCAGGGTCGGCGCACGGTTCAGCATCACCGGATGCTCGCGGATGACCTCTTCCAGGATGTCCCAGACTTCGGCTTCTTCGCGCTCGACCAGCTTCTTGGCGGCCTTGATGGTGGTGGCCAGGCCACGACGCTGCAGCTTGGCGAACACGAACGGCTTGAACAGTTCGAGCGCCATCTTCTTCGGCAGGCCGCACTGGTGCAGGCGCAGGTACGGACCGACCACGATGACCGAACGGCCCGAGTAGTCGACGCGCTTGCCGAGCAGGTTCTGACGGAAGCGACCCTGCTTGCCCTTGATCATGTCGGCCAGCGACTTCAGCGGGCGCTTGTTGGTGCCGGTGATGGCACGGCCACGACGACCGTTGTCCAGCAGCGCATCGACCGATTCCTGCAGCATGCGCTTTTCATTGCGCACGATGATGTCCGGCGCGCTCAGTTCGAGCAGGCGGCGCAGGCGGTTGTTGCGGTTGATGACGCGGCGGTACAGGTCGTTCAGGTCGGAGGTCGCGAAGCGGCCACCGTCCAGCGGAACCAGCGGACGCAGGTCCGGCGGCAGCACCGGCAGGACGGTCATGACCATCCACTCCGGACGGTTGCCCGATTCCAGGAAGGCTTCGATCAGCTTGATGCGCTTGGTCAGTCGCTTCAGCTTGGTTTCCGAACCGGTGCTGGCGATCTCTTCGCGCAGACGGGTCATTTCCGACTGCAGGTCGATGGTGCGCAGCAGTTCGTACACGGCCTCGGCGCCCATGGCGGCGTCGAAGTCGTCACCGTGCTCCTGGCGTGCCTGCAGGTACTGCTCTTCGGTCAGCAGCTGGCGGCGCTCCAGAGCGGTCAGGCCCGGCTCGGTCACCACGTAGGCTTCGAAGTACAGCACGCGCTCGATATCGCGCAGGGTCATGTCCAGCATCAGGCCGATGCGCGACGGCAGCGACTTAAGGAACCAGATGTGCGCGACCGGCGAAGCCAGGTCGATGTGGCCCATGCGCTCACGACGCACCTTGGCCAGGGTCACTTCGGTGCCGCACTTCTCGCAGACCACGCCGCGGTGCTTCATGCGCTTGTACTTGCCGCACAGGCACTCGTAGTCCTTGACCGGTCCGAAGATGGCGGCGCAGAACAGGCCGTCACGTTCCGGCTTGAAGGTACGGTAGTTGATGGTTTCCGGCTTCTTCACTTCGCCGAAGGACCACGAACGGATCAGGTCCGGCGAAGCCAGCGCGATCTTGATCGCGTCGAAGTCCAGCGTCTGGCGCTGCTGGTTGAAGAGGTTGAGCAGGTCTTTCATGGTGTTCTCCAGAAGGAGGAATGCTGTGTCGATGGGCTTTCAGTTGACTGCCAGCGGCGCGGCGGCGTAGACCGCCGCGCCGGCATGGATCAGTTGTCTTCCAGTTCCATGTTGATGGCCAGCGAGCGGATTTCCTTCACAAGCACGTTGAAGGATTCCGGCATGCCCGCGACCATCTCGTGCTCACCGTCGACGATGTTCTTGTACATCTGGTTGCGGCCCTGCACGTCATCGGACTTCACCGTCAGCATTTCCTGCAGGGTGTAGGCCGCGCCGTAGGCTTCCAGCGCCCAGACTTCCATTTCACCGAAGCGCTGGCCGCCGAACTGCGCCTTGCCGCCCAGCGGCTGCTGGGTGACGAGCGAGTACGGACCGGTCGAACGGGCGTGCATCTTGTCGTCGACCAGGTGGTTCAGCTTCAGGTAGTGCATGTAGCCAACGGTGGTGTGGCGATCGAAGGCTTCACCGGTGCGGCCGTCATACAGCTGGGTCTGGCCACTGCTCGGCAGGTCGGCCAGTTCCAGCATGCGCTTGATTTCCGCTTCGGTGGCACCGTCGAACACCGGGGTGGCCATCGGCACGCCGTCGAACAGGTTGCGGGCCAGGCGCAGCAGTTCCTCGTCGCTGAACTGCGACAGGTCGACACGGTTGGCCACGTTGGTGTCATCGTGGTTGTAGATGTCGTCCAGGAACTTGCGCAGGTCGGCGACCGCCGCCTGGGCTTCCAGCATCGCCTGGATCTTGCGACCCAGACCCTTGGCAGCCCAGCCCAGGTGCACTTCCAGGATCTGCCCGATGTTCATACGCGACGGCACGCCCAGCGGGTTCAGCACGATGTCCACGGTTTCGCCCGAGGCCATGTACGGCATGTCCTCGACCGGCACCACGTTGGACACCACACCCTTGTTGCCGTGGCGGCCTGCCATCTTGTCGCCCGGCTGGATGCGGCGCTTCACGGCCAGGAACACCTTGACCATCTTCAGCACGCCCGGAGCCAGGTCGTCGCCGGCGGTGATCTTGCCGCGCTTGTCGGCGAAGCGACGCTCGAATTCCTTCTCGTGCGCCTGGATCTGCTTCTGTGCGCGTTCGATGGCTTCGGCAGCGTCCTCGTCCTTCATGCGCAGCACGAACCAGTCGGCCTTCTTCAGGCCATCCAGGTAGGCGTCGGAGATGACGTCGCCCTTCTTCAGGCCAGCGCCACCGTTGACCACCTTGCCCACGATCTGCGAACGCAGACGCATGTAGATGGCTGCTTCCAGGATGCGGAACTGGTCGTCGAAGTCCTTCTTGACGCGCTTGATTTCAGATTCTTCGATCTGACGAGCGCGCTTGTCCTTCTCGATGCCATCGCGGGTGAAGACCTGCACGTCGATGACGGTGCCGTCCATGCCCGGCGGCACGCGCAGCGAGCTGTCCTTCACGTCCGAAGCCTTCTCGCCGAAGATCGCGCGCAGCAGCTTCTCTTCCGGGGTCAGCTGGCTTTCGCCCTTCGGGGTGACCTTGCCGACCATGATGTCACCAGCGCGGACTTCGGCACCGATGTACACCACGCCGCTCTCGTCCAGACGGTTCAGCGCCTGCTCGGAAACGTTCGGGATGTCGGCGGAGATTTCCTCCGGCCCCAGCTTGGTGTCACGCGCAACGCAGGTCAGCTCTTCGATGTGGATCGTGGTGTAGCGATCCTCTTCCACCACGCGCTCGGAGAGCAGGATGGAGTCTTCGAAGTTGTAGCCGTTCCACGGCATGAAGGCGATCAGCATGTTCTGGCCCAGGGCCAGTTCACCGATGTCGGTGGACGGACCGTCAGCCAGCACGTCGCCACGCGCCACCACGTCGCCCACTTCCACCAGCGGACGCTGGTTGATGCAGGTGTTCTGGTTGGAGCGGGTGTACTTGATCAGGTTGTAGATGTCGACGCCGGCATCGGTCGCGTCGGTGATTTCCACTTCGTTGACCTTGACCACGATGCGGGCGGCATCGATCTGCACGATCTCGCCACCACGACGGGCATTCACGGTCACGCCCGAGTCACGCGCCACGGCGCGCTCGATGCCGGTACCGACCAGCGGCTTCTGCGCACGCAGAGTCGGCACAGCCTGACGCTGCATGTTCGCGCCCATCAGTGCGCGGTTGGCGTCATCGTGCTCCAGGAACGGAACCAGCGCAGCCGCGATCGACACGGTCTGCATCGGCGAGACGTCCATGAAGTGGACTTCCGCCGGCGGCTTCAGCAGCGATTCGCCCTGGTAACGGCAGGGAACGAACTGCTCGGTCAGCACGCTGTTGGCATCGGTCAGGGCGTTGGCCTGGGCGATGACGTACTCGTTTTCTTCGATGGCCGACAGGAACTCGACTTCGTCGAAGACCTTGCCGTCCACGACCTTGCGGTACGGGGTCTCGAGGAAACCGTACTGGTTGGTGCGTGCGTACACGGCCAGCGAGTTGATCAGGCCGATGTTCGGGCCTTCCGGCGTTTCGATGGTGCAGACGCGGCCGTAATGGGTCGGGTGCACGTCGCGCACTTCGAAGCCGGCGCGCTCACGGGTCAGGCCGCCCGGGCCCAGGGCCGAGACGCGACGCTTGTGGGTCACTTCCGACAGCGGGTTGTTCTGATCCATGAACTGCGACAGCTGCGAGGAGCCGAAGAATTCCTTGATCGCCGCAGCCACCGGCTTGGCGTTGATCAGCTCCTGCGGGGTCAGGCCTTCCGACTCTGCCATCGACAGGCGTTCCTTGACCGCGCGCTCGACGCGGACCAGGCCCACGCGGAACACGTTCTCGGCCATTTCACCGACCGAACGCACGCGACGGTTGCCCAGGTGATCGATGTCATCGACCACGCCACGACCGTTGCGGATCTCGGTCAGGACCTTGATCACTTCCAGGATGTCCGAGCTGTCGCCGTGGGCGGCAACCAGGCGCTTGGACTCTTCGTCGTTGCGCTCGCCGTAGTACTTGCGGTCGTACAGCACGGCTTCGCCGGTGGTTTCCTTGCGGCCCACGCGACGGTTGAACTTCATGCGGCCGACTGCAGACAGGTCGTAGCGCTCGAAGGTGAAGAACAGGTTGTGGAACAGGTTCTGCGCAGCATCCTTGGTCGGCGGCTCGCCCGGACGCATCATGCGGTAGATCTCGACCAGGGCTTCCAGCTGGGTCTTGGTCGGATCGATGCGCAGGGTGTTGGACAGGTACGGGCCACGATCCAGGTCGTTCACCCACAGGGTGCCCACTGCATCGACGCCGGCCTTGCGGAAGTTCTGCAGCTGCTCGTCGGTGATTTCGTCGTTGGCCTGGGCCAGCAGTTCACCGGTCGAGGCATCGACCACGTCGTGCGACAGGATGCGGCCGACGATGTAGTCGTCCGGCACGGCCAGGGCGGCGATGCCCGAGGCTTCCAGCTGCTTGATGTGGCGCGCGGTGATGCGCTTGCCGGCTTCCACGATGACCTTGTCGCCATCGGCGAGGTCGAAGCCCAGGGTTTCGCCGCGCAGGCGCTCCGGCACCAGCTCCAGCTGGACGCCTTCATCCGGGTTGATGTGGAAGGTGTTGATCTCGAAGAACTCGGCCAGCATCTCTTCGTTGCTGTAGCCAAGCGCACGCAGCAGGATCGACACCGGCAGCTTGCGGCGACGGTCGATACGGGTGAACAGCGCGTCCTTCGGGTCGAACTCGAAGTCCAGCCAGGAGCCGCGGTAAGGAATGATGCGGGCGCTGTACAGCAGCTTGCCCGAGCTGTGGGTCTTGCCACGGTCGTGGTCGAAGAACACGCCCGGCGAGCGGTGCAGCTGCGAGACGATGACGCGCTCGGTGCCGTTGACGATGAAGGTGCCGTTGTCGGTCATCAGCGGGATTTCGCCGAGGTAGACCTCCTGCTCCTTCACGTACTTGATGGCCTTGGTCGACGACTCGCGGTCGTAGATCACCAGGCGCACGGTCACGCGCAGCGGCGCACCGTAGCTCATGCCACGCTGACGGCACTCACGCTCGTCGAAGACCGGATCGCCCAGCTTGTAGCCGACGTATTCCAGAGCAGCATTGCCGCTGTAGCTGGCGATCGGGAAGACCGACTTCAGTGCAGCGTGCAGGCCGTGGTCCGTGCGCTTGGCCGGATCGACGTTTTCCTGCAGGAATTCACGGTAGGAATCCACCTGGATGGCGAGCAGGAACGGCACTTCGAGAATCGAACGCTGCTTGCCGAAATCCTTGCGGATACGCTTTTTTTCGGTGAACGAATAGGACGTCATGAGGTCTTCCACCTTGTTGTGCGAGTCGTGCGCCCACGACCCGAAGGGAACTTGAAATTGTCAGTTGGAAGTCGCTGGTATTGCCGGCACCAGCACGCCTTCTCCCGCTACTTCCAACTGCCAACTCGTCTGCATCCACTCCCCCGCCGCCGCGCTTTGCGCTGGCCGACCAGGGTTTGACCGCAGCCCGTGTTGGGCTTTTTCACCGTATTTCCGTAGAACCGCGCCACGATTGGCTGGCCCTACAACAACGACCAAAGGCCGGGGGCTTACGCCCCCAGCCTTGGCTGCATCGCCGGATTTCGATGGCGACGCAATGGAAGTGCTTACTTGACTTCGACAGTCGCGCCAGCAGCTTCCAGGTCCTTCTTCATCTTCTCGGCTTCGTCCTTCGAAGCGTTGTCCTTCAGGACGCCGCCGGCTTCGGCCAGGTCCTTCGCTTCCTTCAGGCCCAGGCCGGTGATGGCGCGGACGGCCTTGATGACTTCGACCTTCTTGTCGCCAGCGGTCTTCAGGGTGACGACGAATTCGGTCTGCTCTTCAACGACGGCAGCCGGGCCAGCCACAGCAGCGGCGACCGGAGCAGCGGCGGAGACGCCGAACTTCTCTTCGATGGCCTTGACCAGCTCCATCACTTCCATCAGGGACTTCTCGGCGATGGCGTCGACGATCTGTTCGTTGGTAAGGGACATGATAATTACCTTTGGATGTTTTTCTGGATTGAGGTTCCGTCAGGAACCACGATTAGTCGAAACTCAGGCGGTCTCGGCGGCCGGTTCAGCAGCGTCGGCGGCGACGTCGCCACCATTCTGCTTGTCGCCGATTGCCTTGATGGCGCGGGCGAACATCGTGACCGGCTCGGTCAGGACGCGTGCCAGCATTGCCAGGGCCTGGTCGCGGGTCGGCAGCGAGGCCAACACGTCGACATGGCTTGCCGGGAACACTTCGCCGCCGATGGCGACGACCTTGGCCTGCAGCTTGTCGTTGCCCTTGGCGGCATCCTTGATCAGGCGACCGGCAGCGCCGGGCTCCTCAAGCGAGAACGCGTACAGCAGCGGACCAACGAGCTTGTCCTGTGCACATGCGAACTCGGTGCCTTCAACAGCACGCGACGCCAGGGTGTTCTTGACAACTTTCAAGAAAACGCCGGTTTCACGAGCCTGCTTACGCATCGCGGTCATCTGAGCGACCGTGGTGCCAGCGTATTCGGCTGCGATCAAGGAGTGGGCCTTGGCGGCGATGTCTGCCAGCTCCGCGACTACTTCTTGCTTCTGGGACAGATTGAGAGCCATTGCACTCCTCCGATTGAACTCCGCTTACGGCTCCTGCCGTGTGCGGTCCTGTGCGGCATCCGTCCTGGACGCCGGGAACATCGGAATGATGTTCCGGGGGGTGGGCCGTTCTAGACCTGGAGTGGGCCAACCTGGGTAACCCCAGACGTGCGTGAACCAGAAAAACTCCAGAAGGGCACCATCTACGCAGGGTGATTCCGGGGAATCGATTAAGCGTTCGTGGCTGCTCCGGCGGCGACTCCCTGCCAAATCGAGCTTCCGTGCCCGTCGCCGGCATACCACGACCGCACCTGCGGTCTTTGACGGCTACCACCGGCGATGGGTTGCCGGCGATGCCTTCAAATGTCACGACCGCGGGACCCGAGGGACCCGCGATCGCTTGAAACGATTACTTCAGGCTCAGCGACGACTGGTCGACGGTGACGCCCGGGCCCATCGTCGAGCTGACCGACACCTTCTGCAGGTACAGGCCCTTCGAGGTGGCCGGCTTGGCCTTGATCAGGTCCAGCAGCAGCGCGGTCAGGTTCGACTTCAGCGCGTCTTCGGCGAAGTCGGCCTTGCCGATGGTGCAGTGGATGATGCCGGCCTTGTCGGTGCGGTAACGCACCTGACCCGACTTGGCATTCTTCACAGCCTCACCCGGGTTCGGGGAGACGGTGCCGACCTTCGGGTTCGGCATCAGGCCGCGCGGGCCCAGCACGGTACCCAGCTTACCGACGACGCGCATTGCGTCCGGGGTCGCGATCACGACGTCGTAGTTCAGATCGCCGGCCTGCATCTTCTCGGCCAGGTCGTCCATACCGACGGCTTCGGCACCAGCGGCCAGGGCTTCATCAGCCTTGGCACCGGCCGGAGCGAAGACAGCGACGCGGACCGACTTGCCGGTACCAGCCGGCAGCACGGTGGAGCCACGGACCTGCTGGTCGGACTTCTTCGCGTCGACGCCCAGGCGCACAGCAACGTCGATCGACTCGACGAACTTGGCCTTGGTGGCGGTCTTCAGGATGTTGATTGCGTCCTCGAAGGCATACGCCTTACCCGGGACAACGGCGGCCTTGATGGCCTTTTCGCGCTTGTTCTGTGCCATCTGATTAACCCTCCACCACGAGGCCCATGGAACGGGCAGAGCCAGCGATGGTACGCACGGCGGCGTCCAGGTCGGCGGCAGTCAGATCCGGTTCCTTCGCCTTGGCGATCTCTTCCAGCTGCTTACGGGTGACCTTGCCGACCTTCTCGGTGTTCGGGCGCTTGGAGCCCGACGAGATGCCAGCGGCCTTCTTCAGCAGCGTGGTGGCCGGAGTGCTCTTGGTGATGAAGGTGAACGTACGGTCCGAATAGGCCGTGATGATCACCGGAACCGGCAGACCCGGCTCGAGCTTCTGCGTGGCGGCATTGAAGGCCTTGCAGAATTCCATGATGTTCAGGCCGCGCTGACCCAGCGCAGGACCGACCGGCGGCGAGGGGTTGGCCTGACCGGCCTTCACCTGCAGCTTGATATAACCGACAACTTTCTTTGCCATGTGAGTACTCTCCGGGTGCTAGCGCCTTGCGACAACAGGCTCCCCATCGGACCGGGAATCACGCGTCCCGGCATCGCGTTTTGAAATCATGCCGAAGGCCACCTTTCGGTGGCCTCGTCCCGCCAGCTTCCCAACGGGAGCCGCGCAGCATATCAGGTTTTTTCTTCACATGCCTGAAGCGGCATGTGAATACAGATCAGACGGCCTTTTCGACCTGACCGAACTCGAGCTCGACCGGGGTGGCGCGACCGAAGATCAGCACCGAGACGCGCAGACGGCTCTTCTCGTAGTTGACTTCTTCGACGACACCGTTGAAGTCGTTGAACGGACCCTCGGTGACGCGGACCATCTGGCCCGGCTCGAACAGCACCTTCGGACGCGGCTTCTCGACGCCTTCCTGGACACGGTTCAGGATCGCTTCGGCCTCGGAATCTGCGATCGGCAGCGGACGATCGGCGGTTCCGCCGATGAAGCCCATGACGCGCGGGGTTTCCTTGACCAGGTGCCAGCTTTCGTTGTCGATGCGCGGAATACCCGCTTCTTCGTGGGTCTCGATCTGGACCAGCACGTAACCCGGGAAGAACTTGCGCTCGGAACGGCGCTTCTGGCCGGCGCGCATTTCGATCACTTCCTCGGTCGGAACCAGGACGTCGCCGAAGCGCTCTTCCATGCCGTCACGGACGATGCGATCGCGCAGAGCCTGCGCCACCGACTTCTCGAAGCCCGAATAGGCGTGAACGACGTACCAACGCTTCATGCATTTCTCCTTAGCGGCTCAGGAACCACTGAGTCAGTTTCTGGATGAAGAAGTCGAACCCACCCAGCAGCAAGCTGAGGATCAGGACGACGACAATCACCACCCAGGTCATGCGAATGGCTTCCTGACGGGTCGGCCAAACCACTTTACGCAGTTCGAAACGCGACTCGGAGAGGAATTCGCGGGTGTCGCGCCCCTTGCCGGTCAGCATGAACACGCCGATACCGCCAACCAGGCCGACCACGACCGCCAACGCACGCAGCTGACCCGCCCACGTGCCCAGCTGGGCAGCGCGACCGGAGTCGGCGGAGAACCAGAACCAGACGAACAGACCTGCCAGCACCAGCAACGATGCGAGGACGTACTTGACGATATCCCCGCCTTGCGCGGAGGTGTCCTTGGAATGTTCGATCTTGCTATTCATCAGGCTGTGTCTGCTTTAGCGGCAGGGCCGCTGGGTAAGGTGGGCAGATGGCACGCCAGGAGGGACTCGAACCCCCAACCTGCGGTTTTGGAGACCGCTGCTCTGCCAATTGAGCTACTGGCGTACGTAGAAAACTTGCCTTCCCTTAGACGGCGAAGGCGGACCGAGGTTCCCGGCCCGCCACTCGCCAGACCGGCAGCGCTATGCGACCGCCGGCATGCAGGCTTACTCGAGGATGTTGGCAACCACGCCAGCACCGACGGTACGGCCACCTTCGCGGATTGCGAAGCGCAGGCCGGCGTCCATGGCGACCGGGTTGATCAGGGTGACAACCATCTTGATGTTGTCGCCCGGCATCACCATCTCGACGCCTTCCGGCAGCTCGACCGCACCGGTGATGTCGGTGGTACGGAAGTAGAACTGCGGACGGTAGCCCTTGAAGAACGGGGTGTGACGGCCGCCTTCGTCCTTCGACAGGACGTAGACTTCGGCGTCGAACTTGGTGTGCGGCTTGATCGAACCCGGCTTGGCCAGAACCTGGCCACGCTCGACGTCGTCACGCTTGGTGCCGCGCAGCAGCAGACCGGCGTTGTCGCCTGCCTGACCCTGGTCCAGCAACTTGCGGAACATTTCCACGCCGGTCACGGTGGTCTTCTGCACCGGACGGATGCCGACGATTTCGATTTCTTCGCCGACCTTGATCACGCCGCGCTCGATACGACCGGTCACCACGGTGCCGCGGCCCGAGATCGAGAACACGTCTTCGACCGGCATCAGGAATGCCTTGTCGACGTCACGCTCCGGGGTCGGGATCCAGGTGTCCAGCGCCTCGACCAGCTTGATGACGGCCGGCACGCCGATGTCGCTCTGGTCGCCTTCCAGCGCCAGACGGGCCGAACCCGAGATGATCGGGGTGTCGTCGCCCGGGAAGTCGTACTTGCTCAGCAGCTCGCGGACTTCCATTTCGACCAGTTCCAGCAGCTCGGCATCGTCAACCATGTCGGCCTTGTTCAGGAACACGACGATGTACGGCACGCCGACCTGACGCGACAGCAGGATGTGCTCGCGGGTCTGCGGCATCGGGCCGTCAGCGGCCGAGCACACCAGGATCGCGCCGTCCATCTGGGCAGCGCCGGTGATCATGTTCTTGACGTAGTCAGCATGGCCCGGGCAATCGACGTGTGCGTAATGACGATTGACGGATTCGTATTCGACGTGCGCGGTCGAGATCGTGATGCCACGTGCCTTTTCTTCCGGCGCGGCGTCGATCGCGGAGTAATCCTTGAACTCGCCACCGAAGCGCTCTGCACCGATCTTGGTCAGTGCGGCGGTCAGCGTGGTCTTGCCGTGGTCGACGTGACCGATGGTGCCGACGTTGACGTGCGGCTTGGTGCGCTCGAACTTACCCTTGGCCATGGCTGCTTATCTCGAATTCGTCTGGTGTGGTGCTGAAGATGGTGCTCACAAAAGGAATCGAACCTTCGACCTCTTCCTTACCAAGGAAGTGCTCTACCGACTGAGCTATGTGAGCGAGTTTTGCATTATGGCATGAACTCGATAATATTCAAAGTTCACTCAATGGAGCGGGAGACGGGGATCGAACCCGCACCATCAGCTTGGAAGGCTGAGGTTCTACCATTGAACTACTCCCGCACCGGGAATGTGCCACAACGTGAAGCTGGTGGAGGGAGGTGGATTCGAACCACCGAAGGCGTAAGCCAGCAGATTTACAGTCTGCCCCCGTTGGCCGCTTGGGTATCCCTCCTTTTACCACCCCGTCCCGTGCCGCCGAAGCGTTGCGGTGTGTGGTGGTGAGCCCGCAATTCTGGAGATGAAGCGGGGGTCTGTCAACGCTTTTTTTCACTTTTTTTCACGCGCGTCGCAAACCCCTTGATACGCAAGGGTCTGCTCAGGGCAGTGCAATTGTCTCGTCGGCAAAGATGGCCACATGGGCAACGCCATCGGCCCCGATCCAGCCCCGATACATGCCCTGGGTGTTGAACGGCGCTGCCGCTTTTCCATCTGCAGAGAGCACGATTGCCCCGCCGTCACCGCCCATCTGCGGAATCGCGTCGTTGATCACGCCCTTGCCCGCCTGTTCCGGCGATTGACCGAGGTAGCGCATGCGCGCGCAGATCTCATGGGCTGCCGCGGTGCGGATGTAGTACTCGCCCCAACCGGTACCCGATACCGCACAACGCGCATCGGCCCAGGTGCCGGCACCGATGATCGGCGAGTCGCCGACACGGCCATAGCGCTTGTTGGTCATGCCGCCGGTGGAAGTGCCTGCAGCAAGATGGCCCTGCGCATCCAGGGCGACCGCACCGACCGTGCCGAAGTGCTTTGCGGTTTCCAGGTCGGCATGCGCTTGCCCGCTCGCCTCTTCCTTCAATGCACGCTGCAGCTGCTGCCAGCGCTTGTCGGTGCGGAAGTAGGAGGGGTCGACCAGGGTCACGCCCTGTTCGGTGGCAAAGGCTTCGGCGCCCTGCCCCACCATCATCACGTGCCTGGACCTCTGCATCACCGTCTGCGCGAGGAGGATCGGGTTGCGCACGCGCTGCACGCCAGCCACTGCGCCGGCCGCCTGGGTAGCGCCATCCATCACCGCCGCGTCCAGTTCATTGCGGCCCTCGTGGGTGAACACAGCGCCCTTGCCCGCGTTGAAGGTCGGATCATCCTCGAGCACGGTGATCGCAGCAGTGACCGCCGCCAATGCCGGACGCCCGGCTGCAAGTTCGGCATGGCCCTTCAGCAATGCCGCCTTCAGCGCAGCGCGCGCGGCCTGCTCTTCCGCCGCGGAGAGATCCTTGCGCTCCACCCCGGCACCGCCGTGGATGACCAGCAGCGGTGATGCGGTGGGTGCGGCCTGGGCCAGCAGTGGCAGGGACAACAGCGCGGACAGCGCCAGGCGCAGTTTCATGGAAGCAGATCTCCAGCAGGAAAGGGATTGGATTGCACGGTAGCGCCGGGCCATGCCCGGTGGAAGGCGCAGCGCCGCGGCATCCGCCGGGCATGGCCCGGCGCTACCGGATCATTGGCGGATGACGTCGATCTCGCCGTCGCTGATGTCAGCCAAGGCCTCGTAGGCCGCCTCGGCCTGCAGGTCGTCCAGGCGCATGCGACTGCCGCTGGCGACCACGGTGACCGGCACCGCGTGGAAGCGCAGGGGTTCACCTTCCACCAGCCGATCGGCATCGCGTCCGGGGCTGACAACCCAGACCTTGCCTTCGCCGTCGGCGCTGTAGACCTGGGCCTGGCCGTCAGGCTCCACGCACAGGGCCGTGTCTTCATCGACGCCGATACCGACCATGTCCGGGTCACCACTGTCATGCGCGGCGCGGGCCACGAACACGATCAGGCGGCCGAGACGGTCGCGCTTGTCGAAGTGGGTGTCGGTGACCACCCGCTGCAGGTAGGGCAACTGCAGGAAGCCGCGGTCCAGGGTCACGGCCTCGCCCATCGGGTCGGCCATGGCGCTGGCCGAATCGATGCTGCCGCCATCCAGCGCGCCATAGGCGTAGCCGCCGAGGATGGCCAGCCCGGCGCTGGTACCGGCAATCGGCTTGCCGGCGCGCACGTGGGCATTCAGCGCGCGATTGAGCGCGGTGCCCTTCCAGAAGCGGATGTAGCGGGACTGATCACCGCCGGCGATGAAGATCGCATCGGCCGCAGCCACGACCCGCAGCACAGCCGGGTCGTCGGCACCGCGGCGGTTGTCGAACACCAGGGTCTGCACTGCGGTAGTACCGCCAATCTCCCGGTACAGACGGTCCTGCAGCTCATCGGTGCCGGAGGCGCGCAGGATCAGCACACGGCCATTGCCGGCCTGGCGCAGCCACCACTGGAAGGCTTCAGGCACCCATTCGCCGCCCCCCATCAGCATCATCGCAGGGGCTCGCGGACCGGGCCGCGGCGCATCCAGATCACCCACTTCGTAATAGGCGAAGCCGGGGTCCATCAGTTCCTGTGCCGCCACAGGCGATGTCCAGCAGAGCGCCGACAGCACCAAGGCGAGGAGCGGGCCACGCAGCCCGTAGCGAAGGCGTCGCATCTTGATCTCCCTGAACAAAAACGACTTGCAACCGTTTTCACTCTTTGCCAGACATATCCCCAGTAGTCAAGGACATAAAAAAGGCGTTAAATGCGCGCGCCCATTCCTGAAATGTGAATGGGGGACAGGGCCCCTCCTCTGCGGGCCGGCATTACTTCCGAGAATTTCTCATGCGTAGACAGGCGATGGCGTGGTCGATCCAGCTGGCGTTGATGGGCGTTGCTGCTTCGGCGGCGGCGCAGACTCCCGCTTCCTCTTCGGTACAACAGCTGGATGCGGTGCAGGTGACCGGCTCACGCATCCCGCGCGCCCAGGTGGAAGGACCGGCGCCGATCACTGTCATCAACGCAGAGCAGATCCGCTCCAGCGGCTTCACCACCGTGCCGGACGTGCTGCGCGCGATGACCCAGAACGGCGGTGAGACGCAGAGCCAGCAGTCCTCCGGTGGCGCCGACTTCTCGCCGGGTGCGCAGCAGGTCGACCTGCGTGGGCTGGGGCCGAACCACACCCTGGTGCTGGTCAACGGCCGTCGCATCGCCGACTTCCCGATGCCGTTCAAGGGCCGCAGCAACTTCACCGATGTGTCCAACATTCCGCTGGGCATGATCGACCGCATTGAAGTGCTGACCGGCAGCGCGTCGGCGATCTACGGTTCGGATGCGATCGCCGGCGTGGTCAATTTCATCCTGAAGAAGAAGGCCGATGGCACCACCATCGACATGCGCATGGGCACCACCACCGAAGGCGGTGGTGAGTCGTTCGACATGAGCCTGGCCAGCGGCTTCAGCAGCGGCAACTTCAACGCGGTGTACAGCGTCGAACTGCAGTCGCAGACGCCGCTGTGGGCCTACGACCGCGACATCCAGGACTCGACCCAGGACGGCCCGACCGAAGGCGCGCGCATCGCCCGTCGTTCCTACCTGCGCACCGACTACAACGATGACTACCTGGACCCGGGCGCAGCGACCTGTGATGCACTGTCGGCGCAGAACCAGGGCAGCACCTACCGCGCGTTCCGTCCGCGCTACGGCTACTACTGCGGCAGCGACAGCTCGATCGGCTACGGCACGATCCTCAGCAAGCGCCGCGGCGCCAACGGCTATGCCTCGCTCAGCTACGACTTCGACAACGGCCAGCAGTGGTTCGCCGACGTGCAGCTGGGCTACCACACGATGTCGCTGATGCGCGATGTCACCAAGTGGGGCCGCATGGCCGCCGACGGTGATGAGTCTGGCTACTTCAACAATGAAGCGACCGGCGAGATCGAGTTCTGGCAGCGCCAGTTCTCGCCCGAGGAAATGGGCGGGCTGGACAATGCAATGGTGCGCAGCACGCAGAAGACCTTCAGCGTGACCACCGGCTTCAAGGGCAACCTGACCGGCAGCTGGGACTACGAAGCGTCACTGAGCCATTCGCAATACCAGTCGCGGATCAGCTGGGCGCAGATCATCGCGTCCAAGGCCAACGACCTGTTCCTGGGCCCGCAGCTGGGCGAGGACGATGACGGCTTCCCGATCTACAACGCCGATCCGTCGCGCCTGTACCGGCCGCTGACCCGTGCCGAGTACGATTCGATCGCCGCACGCACCACCTATACGCCGAAGTCGCGCACCGAGACGGCGGCGTTGACGCTGACCAATGGTTCGCTGTTCACCCTGCCCGGTGGCGATGCCGGCTTTGCCGCGACGGTGGAAGTGGGCCAGCAGGCCTATGCGCTCAATCCCGATCCGCTGGCGACGGGCTATTACTACTACAGCTGGAAGGATTCGGACGGCAAGGGATCGCGCAACCGCTGGGCGACCGCCGCCGAGCTGCGCATGCCGCTGCATGAAACGGTCAACCTGAGCGTGGCCGGCCGTTACGACCAGTACCGCTATTCGGGCCACACCATCGGCAAGGCAACCTGGAGCGGCGGCCTGGAATGGCGTCCGATCGACACGCTGCTGGTGCGCGGCTCGTACGGCACCGCGTTCCGCGCACCGGACCTGCACTACGTGTTCGCCGGCCCGGGCAACGACGAGACCAGCGCAGAAGATCTGTACAACTGCCGCGCCGATGCCGCCGATGATTGCGCCGATTACGAGCGCAACGTGATCCGCAGCCGCAGTGGCAACCGCGAGCTGGACCCGGAAACCAGCACCTCCTGGAGCGCTGGCTTCGTGTGGTCGCCGGCCGCCGGCCTGGACCTGTCGGCCGACTGGTTCAACATCGACATGCGCGACCAGGTGCAGGACATGGACGTGCGCACGATCCTGGCCAGCGAAGCGAACTGCCGGCTGGGCAGCGCCGACATCGGTTCGCCGACCTGCGTGGACGCCCTGGCCCGCATCACCCGCACTGCCGATGGCCGCCTGTATGGCGTGCATGTGAACCCGATCAACGTTGCGCGCGAGTCCACCTCCGGCGTCGACGTCGGCCTGCGCTACCGCCTGCAGACCGGCATCGGCGACTTCATCTTCAATGGCACCCACACCTGGGTGAAGAAGCATGACTTCCAGCGCTATGCCGGTGATGTGACCGAAGACCAGTTCGCGATCAACAGTGGCTTTGATATTCCCCGCACCAAGACCAGTGTCAGCGTGACCTGGGAGAAGGATGCGTGGTCGGCCACCGTGTACGGCTCGCGCCTGGGCAAGCTGCCAACCTCGGACAGCTACGACCAGGTGTTCGACGAGGAAAGCGGCGACAGCCCGTGGATCAAGGCAACCTACCGCTACAACGCCTCGCTGCAGTACCGCTTCGACGATCACTCGCGGTTGTCGCTGTCGGTGGTCAATGTGTTCAACAAGATGCCGCCGAAGGACAAGACCTATACGGCGTACCCGTACTACGACGTGTCCTGGTTCGACAGCGTCGGCCGCACCATCAACCTGCAGTACACGCACAAGTTCGGCGGCAGCGCGCTGTAAGGGCGCCCCTGCTGGCTGCACGATACAGACCCCCGCTTCGGCGGGGGTCTTTTTTTTGATCGCCAGCGCCAGCCTGAACGGTTCCCCGCCGGTAGTCTCCTGCACGGGAAGCAGGCCGCTTTTTAGGACATGGCTGATTCCGGGCGGGTGACCGTCCTCCCTAGGATCGGTGCATGTTCCGATTCCCTCGCCCTTCCCTGCCCCTGGTCGCGCCGCCGACCACCGCTTCGGTGCTGCTGCGCTGGCTGACGGTGTGCGTGTTCCTGTGCCTGGCGGCCGCCACCGGCTTCTATCTGCTGACGGCGTTGACCGAAGATATCTCCAGCCACCGCCGCGACATGAATGCCGCCGCGTACAAGGCACAGATCTACTTCGACCAGCGCGAGGCCCTGCTGCGCTATCTGGGCGATTCGGTGGTGGTGGGCGATCCGTCGGTGCCGTCCAGCGAGGGCGTACGCCAGCTGCCCTTGGACGGGCCGGGCGGCAAGCCCGGCCAGCGCCTGCTGCTGTCACCGCGCGCAGAGCACACGCTGCAGACCCTGCAGACCCATCTGCTGCTGGTCGATGCGCAGGGAACGCATTGGCTGGCGGGCGGCCAGGCCGACGTGGACATCGCCGGCCTGCCCACGTTGCAGGTGCTGCGGCAGCGCAGTGGCACGCTTGCCGGTACCGATCCGGTGTACTGGCTGCGCGCGGGCGATGCCGGCGTCGCCCTGGCACAACCGGTACAGACCGGAGCGCAGCCGAGCCAGTGGCTGATGCTGCTGCTGGACAGTGCGGCCGCTTCGGACATGATCGATGGCCAGGGTATCGGCGGCTACGCCCTGCTGGACCGCGACGGGCAGCCCGCCCTGTCGAGCCTGGCTCCACGCCTGGACAGCGCAGGCTGGAAAGCACTGCAGCAGCGCCAGGACGACAGTTTCGGCGTGCTCTGGAGCACGGGCCTGCCGCGCGGCGTGGCCCTGGTGAAGGGGGTAGGCAATGACGGCTGGCGGCTGGTCTATCACCTGCCTCCGCGCCTGCTGCTCGGTGACATGGCGACCTCGTTGCTGATCAGCAGTGCGTTGCTTCTGCTGGCCGGCGTCGCCCTGCGTCTGCTGCGGCATCGCGTCGACCGCCAGTTGATCCAACCGGCGCTGCTGCAGCACCGGCGGCTGCTGGAAAGCCTGGATTTCAGTTCGACGGTGATCGACCTGGCGCCGGTCGGCATCTGTGTCCTGCGTCGCAGCGACCGCCAACTGCTGCTGTCCAACCAGCTGCTGCGTGACTGGCTGGGCGAGGATGGCACCGACAGCGATTGGCAGGCACCGTGGCGCGGACATGCCGGCGAACGCGGTCGCGGGCTGGAGTTCACCGCGCGCGACGGTCGCCAGCTGCAGGTACTGCATGCCGCCTGCCGCTACCAGGATGACGATGTACTGCTGTGCGTGTTCCATGACATCTCACGCCATCGGCAGGCACAGGCGGCGCTGTCGTCGGCACGGCAGGCAGCCGACGCCGCCAACCAGGCCAAGAGCGCGTTCCTGGCGACCATGAGCCATGAAATCCGCACCCCGCTGTACGGGGTGCTTGGAACGCTGGAGCTGCTCGGCCGCACGCCGCTGGATGCACGCCAGTCGCAGTACCTGCGCACCATCGAGAGTTCCTCATCGGTGCTGCTGCAACTGATCAGCGATGTGCTGGATGTGTCCAAGATCGAGTCGGGCCAGCTGAGCCTGGAGCCGACATCGTTTTCGCCGCGCGAGCTGACCGAGAGCGTGCTGCGCAGCTTCGCCGCGGCGGCGACGCGCAAGGGCCTGCAGGTACTGGTCTGCACCGACCCACGGTTGCCGACACGGGTGCTCGGCGATGCCGACCGGATCCGCCAGGTGCTGGGCAACCTGCTCAGCAACGCCATCAAGTTCACCGAGCATGGCCGGGTAGTGCTGCGCGTGCGACTGGTGCAGCGCGAAGGCGAGTCGAGCGTACTGGCCTGGCAGGTCACCGATACCGGCGTGGGCATCGCCACCGAGGAACAGGCGCGCCTGTTCGAGCCCTTCCGCCAGGTCCGTGGCGCCGCCAGCGCGCAGGGCACCGGGCTGGGCCTGTCGATCAGCGACCGCCTGGTGCGGTTGATGAGTGGCGAACTGCGCGTGGTCAGCGAACCGGGACTGGGCAGCAGTTTCACCGTACGCCTGCCCTTGCCGGTGCTGGCCGCGACCGAGGATGGCCCCGCATTGCTGGCCGAGCCGCCGGTCTACGTGCGCGGCCGCGATCGCGAGCTGGTCGACAGTGCATGTGGCTGGCTGCGCCGCTGGGGTGCCAATGCGCAGCCTCTGCAGGGCGACCCTGTCCTGCTCGACCACGCCGGCGCAATCCTGATGGATGGCGAGGCGGAACAACCGTTGGCCTGGCAGGGCCCGCGCGTGCTGGCCTCGATCGACGGTGGCGACCAACCCGCAGCCACCGCCGATGGCGCGCTGCTGGTCACCCTGCACGGCATGTCCTCGATCGCCCTGGCGGTCGCACGCCAGCAGCGGCAATGCGCAACGCTGCCGACCGCAGCGCGCGATGTGCAACCGGGTCCGCTGGGACTGCGGGTGCTGGCCGTGGAAGACAATCCCATCAACCGGGTGATCCTGGCCGAACAGCTGCAGGCCCTGGGCTGCGAGGTGGAGCTTGCGCAGGATGGTGTCGAGGCGTTGCAGCTGTGCCAGACCCATGGCTTCGACCTGGTGGTCACCGACATCAACATGCCGCGCATGGACGGCCACACCTTGGCGCGCCGGCTGCGGGCGGAGGGCAATCTGCTGCCGGTGATCGGCGCCACCGCCAACGCGACCGCCGAGGAGCGCGAGCGCTGCCTGGCCAGCGGCATGCAGGGCTATCTGAGCAAACCCATCGACATCGCACGCCTGCGTCAGGCGCTTTCCGCCGTTCGCCAAGGAGATCCTGCATGACCCGCCGTGTCCTGATCCTGGAAGACCAGCCGTTCCAACGTGGTTACCTCGTCAATCTGTTCAGCGCGCGTGCCGGCGTGCAGGTCGACGCCTGCGAAGACGTGGAGGCGGCGATCGCCCTGTGTGCCTGCCAGGCCTATGACCTGGTGGTGAGCGATCTGTTGATGCCGGGCCAGGATGGCATCCAGTTCATCCAGGCGCTGGCCGCGCAACCGCGCCCGCCGCGGCTTGCCGTGGTCAGCGCAGCCTCGCGGCGGATGATGAGTTCGGCGCGGTTGATGGCCGAATCACTGGGCCTGGACGTGGTCGGCCTGCTGGCCAAGCCGGTCGCCGCCAGCGATGTCGATGCGCTGCTTGATGCACTGGCGCAGGCGCGGCCAGCGGTGCGCACCAGCCCGGCGGCGCTGACGCCCGAGCCGGATGCGGCGCAGCTGCGGCAGGCGCTGGCCGACGGCAGCCTGACCGCCTGGTTCCAGCCGAAGAAGTCGTTGCAGTCCGGGCGCGTGGTTGCCGCCGAGGCACTGGTGCGCTGGCGCCACCCGCAGCTGGGGACGCTGGCGCCCGGCAGTTTCCTGCCGGCGCTGTGCCGTCATGGCCTGGAGGGCGAGCTACTGCGGGCGATGCTCACCGCCAGCATCCGGGCACAGGCGCGCTGGCGCGCGCAGGGATTCCGCGTGCCGGTATCAATCAACCTGCCACCGCACCTGCTGGAGCAGTCCGATCTTCCGGATGAACTGCTGGCGCTGACCCTGGCCGCAGGCGGCACTCCGGCGGATCTGTGCTTTGAACTGATGGAGAACAGCACCACCCGCCACGTCAGCGACTTCTATGCCGGCGCGTGCCGGTTGCGGATGAAGGGCTTCGGCCTGGCCCAGGACGATTTCGGCCAGGGGCTGAGCTCGGTGCACAACCTGGTCAACACCCCCTTCACCGAGGTCAAGATCGATCGTGCGCTGGTCAGCGGTTGCGCACGTGATCCCGCCCTGCACCTGACCCTGACCACGGTGATCGCGCTGGCCAACCAGCTCGGCCTGACCATCGTTGCCGAAGGCGTGGAGAGTGATGCCGATCTGGCCGCGCTGCGTCAGCTCGGCTGCAATCAGGTACAGGGCTTCCTGATTTCGCAGGCGCTGCCCTCGGACGACTTCACCCGTCTGCTCGGCGAAGATGTTCCCCATGCTGCCGCCGGCAGCAACCGGGCCGCGTCGCGCTGACAGGCAACGCTGAAAGGCTTCACAATCCCATCAAGAGTCATTGACGATCCTCTCTGCGCGGCGGCACCGGCCGTGCCCTGGGCCCTTCGGGCCGCCATCGACCGCCTACCGCTCCGAGACCTGCCCATGCCGGCCGAGGCCGCTCCCGTACGTCGACTCGCCCGCCGCTCCCTGCGTGTACATGCGCTGCTGATTGGCGTGGTGGTGCTGGCAACGCTGCAGGCTGGCCTGCTGCTTTCGACCGGCAGCCAACTGTTCAACGAAGAACAGAGCAAGATCCGCTATCACTTCCGCCGGCTGGACGGCACGCTGCAGGAACAGGATCGCTTCCTGCGGCAATGGCGGCTGCATGACGTGGGCAATCGCGGGCAGCCCGTGGACGAGGCTGCCTCAGGTGCACAGCCGAACCCGTTGTTCGCCAGTTTCGCGCGCATCGGTACCGACGGCGGCGCCTCGACACAGGCCACGGCCGAACTGGGCGACCGCTTCCTGCGCTTCTACGGCGCCTTCTGGGCGGCCTCCCGGTTTCCGCCTCCGCAGTGCCTGCTGGTCGATGGGCAGGGCCGCCGTGGCCTGCTTGCACCGATCCAGACAGTGCGTGGTGATCCCGGCCAGAGCAGCCCGCATCACCTGCAGCCGGCACTGACCGCCATCCACCAGGTCCTGCGCGAACGGCCAGCGCTGCGGCGCGGCAACGTGGTGTGGACACCGGTGGCCTGGCGCGAGGGACAGACCCGGCTGCTTGCCATCGCGCACGCACCGCAGGATGCCCGCCTGTGGGGTGAAAGCGAGGACGAGTCGCTGGCCGCGGTGGCCTGCCTGCTGGATCCCGGCCGCGTTGATGACTACCGCCAGGTGATGGGTACACCGGTGTTCGAACGGATGTCGCTGTTCGATGGCAACGGCCGCCTGCTGCTGGGTGATGCCAGCGATGCCAGCCGCGCCGGCACGTCCTGGCGTGCGGGTCTGGACGGCCTGCTGTTCCGCATGCGCAGCGAACAGGGATGGCTGGCGGTGTATCACGTTGGCTGGCAACAGGTGTTCCAGCACCCGCGTGGGCCCCTGCTGGGCAGCATGGTGGTGGCGTTGCTGCTGGCCACCGGCGGCGTGCTGATCCTGCGTGCCTACCGGCGCTCGGTGATCGAGCCACTGCGCCGCAACCATGCGCGATTGCTGGAAAGCGAAGCCTTCAGCCGCACCATCCTCGACAACGCACCGATCGGGTTGTGCCTGCTGCGCCGTACCGATGGCCGCGTGCTGCTGGACAACGCGCTGGCGCGTCACTGGCTGGGGGAGGACCACGACGACGGTGGCTGGCACGGGCCTTGGCGGCGCAGCGTGCTCGCCGCCGGCGGTACCGTGGCGGGCGACGGCCTGGCCTACACCACGCCGGACAGCCGTCATCTGCTGATCACCGCGACGCCCGCGCGCTATCGCGGCGAACCCGCCGTGCTGTGCCTGTTCATCGACCTCAGCAGCCAGCACGAGGCCGAACAGGTGCTGCAGCAGGCACGGCGTGCGGCTGACCAGGCCAACCGCGCCAAGAGCCAGTTCCTGGCCACCATGAGCCATGAGATACGCACCCCGCTGTACGGCGTGCTCGGCACGCTGGAGCTGCTGGGCCTGACCCCGCTGGATGCTCGCCAGCAGGACTACCTGGACACGATCCAGCGCTCGTCATCGACGTTGATGCAGCTGATCAGCGACATCCTGGATGTCAGCAAGGCCGAGGCCGACCAGCTGAGCCTGGAGCCCGGCGCGTTCGATCCGGTGCGGCTGACCGAGGACGCGCTGGACTCCTACGCCGCTGCCGCCGCACACAAGGGCCTGCAGTTCTACGCCTGCATCGATCCGGATGTACCGGCTACGGTCAACGGTGATGCCGCGCGCATCCGCCAGATCCTCAACAACCTGATCAGCAATGCACTGAAATTCACCGACAGCGGCCGGGTCGTGGTGCGTCTGGGCGCACAGCACATCGATGATCGCTGCTGGCTGCGCTGGCAGGTGGCCGATACCGGCATCGGCATCGCCAGCGAGCACCAAGCACATCTGTTCGAACCCTTCTTCCAGGCCAACCCGGGCACCGATGCCATGCGGGGTACCGGATTGGGCCTGGCCATCTGTGCACATCTGACCACGATGATGGAGGGCCACCTGCGGGTGGTCAGCGAAAGCGGGCTGGGCAGCAGTTTCTCGGTCGAGCTGCCACTGCCCGAGGCAACACCCGATCCGCTGCAGGGGGCTTCACCGCGATTGCCGGCAGCGTTGCCGGTGCAGGTCCGTGGCAGCGTCCGCGAGTTCGCAAAATCGATATGCGAGCGCTTGCAGCAGCGCGGCGCACAGGCCAGCGTGCATCGCGACGATGCGCCGGAGCTTGCCGATCCCGGCGCGGTGATGCTCGACCTGGTGCTGGACGAGGGCACGCCTACGTGGAGTGGACCGCAGGTGGTGGCGTGCCGCGAAGGCGGAATGCAGCCACAGCAGGTGCGGGGACATTGGCAGGTCGGCGTGCATCGTCTGGATGCGATCGTGCTCGCGCTGGCGGCTGCGGCCGGGCGAGCAGTGCCCGCCGAGGTCAACGGACGTCTGCCGGCGCCACGCAGGTTCGGGCTGCAGGTTCTTGTCGCCGAAGACAACCCGATCAACCAGGCGATCCTGCGTGGCCAGCTGGAGCAGCTCGGCTGCCACGCCGTGGTCGCCAGTGACGGCAATGAAGCCCTGCACTATTGGCCGCAGCGTCCCTTCGCCCTGGTGTTGACCGACCTCAACATGCCGGGACTGGATGGTTACGGACTGGCCCGTGCACTGCGCGCGCGTGGGGTTGACGTACCGATCCACGGCGCCACCGCCAACGCCGACCCGGCGGAGCGGCAACGCTGCCATGAGGCGGGGATGCAGGGGGTGCTGGTCAAGCCGATCACCCTGGCAGCACTGCAGCGCCTGCTGACCCAGGTTGCAGCCCGGCCGCACAGCGAACCCATCGACGACGACGCCGATGCGCCACTGCAGGTTCCGGAGAAAATGCAGGCGTTGTTCGTGCAGACCATGCAGGCCGACCTGGACAGCCTGCGGCGGGCGATCGACGATGCCGCACCAGAACGCGTGGCACAGGTGCTGCATCGCATCCGCGGCGCACTGGTGATCGTTGGCGCACCGGCACTGGTGGCACACGGCCAGCAGATCGAAGAGCAGATCGGCGACGGCGACGCGTTGCCTGCTCTCGCTACGGCGCTCGACCATTTCCAACGGCGCCTGCAGCGGCTGCTGCAACCATTGGCGCACGTCGCCGCCCCCTCACCTTCCAGCAACCCGGCACCTCCATGACCACCCGCATCCTCATCGCTGACGACCACCCGATCGTGCTTGCCGGCATCCGCGATGTCCTGGCCGGCGAACTCGACCTGGACGTGGTCGGCGAGGCCGCCGATCCAGTGACCCTGATCGAGCTGATGACGAGCACCCTGCCCCACGCGGTGATCACCGATTACAGCATGCCCGGTGGTGACAGTTTCGGCGATGGCATCAAGCTGATCTCGTTTCTGCGTCGCAGCTTCCCCGATGTGCGTCTGCTGGTGTTGACGATGGTCTCCAATCCTTCGCTGGTGGCGGCCATGTACGCAGCCGGTGCCAGCGGCGTGGTGCTCAAAAGCCACGGCCTGGGCAGCCTGGTACAGGCGCTGCGCACGGTGCTGGCCGACCGCGTCTATCGCCCTCCCGGCCTGCTGCCGGTTGCCGCCGCAGAACCGGCCGATGCCGAGGTGGTGCTGGCGCGCCTCTCGCCGCGCGAACTGGAAGTCATCCGTCTGTTCACCGGGGGCATGAGCGTGGGTGACATCGCCCGCCAGCTGCAGCGCAGTGCGAAGACGGTCAGCACGCAGAAAATCAACGCGATGCGCAAACTGGGTGTGGACAGCGACCAGGCGCTGATCGAGTACTGCCTGCAGTCGTCGATGTTCGGCTGAGGCCTCCACATCGCTGAACCGTGCCCCGCCCATGCACAGGGCACGAAGTGCTTTAGGAAACGCCTGATTCCATCGGACAGGTCTGGTTTCTAGTCTGGATGCATCCCGCCATGGTGACGATCTCCCATCGTCATCGCGTTACCGGCGGGAGCGAAACCGGATGGCGCCTGCAGCGGCCATCACACCCGGTTTCCACAGCGACGCGGCCCTGCCGCGCCAGATCGCGCAGCCGCGCTGCGCCCTGCCACAGGAATACACCAGCATGAACGCCTCTCCCCCACGGCGCCGCCGTGCGTCTGCCTGCGCGCGCGCTTCGCGCCTCCCCTTGATTCCCAGCCTGCTGGCCAGCGCGCTGTGGGCCGCCCTGCCCGTGCACGCGGCCGAACTGCAGGGGCCGTTGAAGGTTACCGATGGCGGCAGCCTGCAGCTGGGCGCCGACGACATGCTGTCGCACAGTGCCGGTGGCTACGCGCTGGAGGCCAATGGTGTCGGCAGCACCATTACCGTCAATGGCAGCTGGATCGCGAGCACCGGAGGCGGCAGCGGCATCCTTGCCAGCGCCGGTGGCAGCGTCCTGATCGAGGGCGGCATCCTGCAGGTCGGCGGCGACAGCACCCCCGTCGGCTATGCGCTGAACGCCAGCGGTGCGGGTAGCGTGATCCGGGCCAACAACCTGGTCATCAATGCTTACCGGAACGGTTCGGGCTACGGCACGGTCAATGCCACCGGTGGTGGCAAGCTCTGGTTGAATGGCGGCAGTGTGAGCAGCGCCGGACATGCTCTGTACTCCAATGGGCGTGGCAGCGAACTGCACGTGACCGGTACGGAGATCAACAACGGCGCCAACAGCGCGGTGTACGCCGAGGGCGGCGCACTGTTGGCGCTGGAGTCGCTGACGCTGACCTTCGCCGAAGCCACCAGTGGCTACAGCGGGCGCGTCTCCTCCAACGGCAGCGGCAGCGTGCTGTCGCTGCGCGACGTGGACGTGGTCAACGGCTACTTCGATATCAACAACGGTGGCACGCTGCAGATCGTCGGAGGCAGTGCCAGCAGCAAGGGCGGCAGCATCCGTCTGCTCGGCAACAGTGGCAACCGGCTGTACTCCACCGCCGATATCACCGGCGGCCGCTTCGAGACCGTCGGCGGCTATGGCGTCAACGTCAACAGCTGGGCCAAACTGACCGCCAACGGCGCCCACTTCACCGTGCGCGATGGCTCTTCCGGTATCTGGCTGTCCGGCGCGGACTCGCTCGCCGACCTCACCGATACCACGATCAGCACCTATGGCGACAACGGCTACGGCCACGGCGTGGACGTCTGGGGCGGTACTGCCACGATCACCGGCGGCAGCATCGATACCCACGGCGATGGTGTCTACGGCCTGCGCGCCTCGGGCAGCAATCCGCCGACGCCCTATTCGCGCATCCGTGCCAAGGATCTGGACATCACCACCTACGGCAGCGGGGGCGGCGGCGTCTTCCTCGGCGGCAGCACCGCCGATATACAGCTGGACGGAGGCTCGATCACCACGCTGGGTGCATCCTCGTTCGGCATCGTGCAGATGAACACCGCCAAGCTCACCGCCGACAACCTGAGCATCCATGCACAAGGGACGAACTCGGGTGCCTATCGCTCCTACATCACGGTGTTTGGGCCGTACTGGGACCGTCTGGCGTTCAACAACAGCACCCTGCAGACCCAGGACGGTCCCGCGCTGTGGCTGCAGGGCAGCAACCACGAGCTGACGCTCAACAACACCGATGTCGTCGCGCGCCAGCAGGACAGCCTCGATGGTGGCCGCCTGCTGCGGGTGAGCGACACGGTGTTCACCGATGGAAGCTCGGTCGCCACCGCAGACATTCTTTTCACCGCCGACAACAGCCGCCTGACCGGCGATGTCGTGGTCGACAGCGCCACCGCCAACGTGCAGATGACGCTGCGCAACGGCACCGTGTTCAACGGTGCACTGCGCAACGACTCGAGCTACCAGGTCGCACAGCTGGCGATGGATGGCAGCAGCCAGTGGAACGTGCGTGGCAATTCCAGCGTCGGCTCGCTGGACCATGCCGGCACCATCGCCTTCGTCGCTCCCGCCACCGACGACTTCAAGACCCTGACCGTCACCGGCGACTATGTCGGCAACGATGGCCATTGGCTGTTCAACCGCGCACTGGGCGACGATGCTTCGCGGGGTGACCAGTTGGTGATCCAGGGCAACAGCAGTGGCACGGCCTCTGTCAGCGTGCGCAACGCGGGGGGCGCTGGTGCCCTGACCAGCGAAGGCATCCGCCTGATCAGCGTGGGCGGCCAGTCCGATGCACAGTTCTCGCTGCAGGGACGCGCGGTGGCCGGCGCCTACGACTACTTCCTGTACAAGGGTGGCGTCTCCACGCCGGACGACGGCAACTGGTACCTGCGCTCGGAATACGTACCGCCGGTCGATCCGCCGGAACCGCCCGATCCGCCGGAGCCGCCGATTGATCCGCCGACTCCGCCGATTGATCCGCCTGCTCCGCCGATCGATCCACCAATCGATCCGCCGGTGGTCCCACCGGTCGACCCGCCGCTGCCGCCGGTCCCACCGCGTGTGGAGCGTCCGGAGCCGGCGGTGTACATGGCCAACCAGAGCAGTGCGCTGGGCATGTTCCGGCACAGCCTGTACGACCGCAGTGGCGATCCTGCCGATGCAACCGACGGCGGCAGCGACGCCATTGCATGGGCACAGGTGCGCAGCAGCCAGCCCGGCAGCCGCGGCCGCCAGGTGGATGTGGACAGCCAGCTCAACAGCGTGCTGCTGGGTGTCGGTCGCCGCTTCGAAGCCAATCCCGGTGGTCAGCTGCAGGCAGGTGTGATGGCCGGCCAGGGTCGGGCACGCAACGACAGCCGTTCGCAGGTGACCGGGTACACCGCGCACGGTGTGGTCAACGGCACCAGCCTGGGCCTGTATGCCACCTGGTTGCAGGACGCACGGATGGACAGCGGTGCGTATGTGGACAGCTGGCTGCAGTACGGACGGTTCCGCAACAGCGTGCAGGGCGAAGGGCTGCAGAAGGAGCACTATCGCTCGCACAGCTGGACCGGTTCGGCCGAGGCAGGCTATGTGCTGCCCGTGCAGCGTACAGCGCAGCGCGGTGTCTACCTGGAGCCACAGCTGCAGGTGATCCACAGCCGCTACGATGCCGACCGCGTGGTCGAAACCAATGGCACGGTGGTCGAAGGTCGCGACAAGGACAGCACCACCACGCGTGTGGGCATGCGCCTGTACACGCGTTCGCTGACGCAGGGCCAGGGGCAGGTACAGCCGTTCGTCGCGGTGAACTGGTGGTCCGGTGGCAACGACGCCGCCATCGCCATGGACGGCGAACGCCTGCGCCGGCAGTTGCCGCGTGACATCTACGAAGCCAAGGCCGGCGTGCAGGTGAATCTGTCAGGCGGCTGGCGTGGCTGGGGCGAGATCAGCCGGCAGACCGGCGGCATGGGCTTCCGCGATACCAGCGGTCAGCTGGGCGTCTCCTACCGCTGGTAAGACGTACCGCTGGCGAGCCCATCGAGGGGTCCGACGATGCTTCGTCGGACCCCTCGTTGTTTTCCACACCGCGCGTGGAAATCGATGGGGGCTGGATGTGGACAAGTGGTCGTAAGCCACGCACGACAAGCGTTTTCGACGCTGGCTATTTTTTGTCCAGGCCGTCCAGGATGCAGGCAGGTGCGTGTTTTCCACACAGCAGGTGGAAAGCGATGCGAACTTGATGTGGACAACCCACCTTGAACGTTATGCCGCAAGCGTTTCAAGGAGTGGCTGTTTTTTGTCCAGGCGCCTCATCGGTTTTCCACACGCCACGTGGAAAGCCGTGGGGGTTTGGTGTGGACAAGTCGCCGCGAGCCATGCAGGCCAAGCGTTTCAACGCGCGGTGAATTTATGTCCACTGCCACCCGCAACACCGGGCTGGCGCTTCCGCAGCGCAGATGCGCAATGACACTGCCAGCGTGTGCGCCTTCCGACAGGCGGCCGATACAACAAGACCCCGCATTGCGGGGCCCTGTTGGCAATCACTGCGCTGCGTCGTCGATCAGACGTTGAAGCGGAAGTGCAGGATGTCGCCTTCCTGCACGCGGTACTCCTTGCCTTCCAGGCGCAGGCGACCGGCTTCCTTGGCGCCGGCTTCGCCCTTGTACTTGATGAAGTCGTCATACGCGATGGTTTCGGCGCGGATGAAGCCCTTCTCGAAGTCGGTATGGATGACTGCGGCAGCCTGCGGTGCGGTGGCGCCCTTGCGCACGGTCCACGCACGGACTTCCTTCACGCCAGCGGTGAAGTAGGTCTGCAGGCCGAGCAGGCTGTACGCCGCGTTGATCACGCGGTTCAGGCCCGGCTCGCTCAGGCCGAGGTCGGCCAGGAACGTATCGCGGTCTTCGTCGTCCAGCTGCGACAGCTCTTCTTCGATCGCCGCCGACACCGGCACCACCTGTGCGCCTTCTTCGGCGGCACGGGCGCGCACGGCGTCCAGGTGCGGATTGTTCTCGAAACCGTCTTCCAGCACGTTGGCGATGTACATCACCGGCTTCAGGGTCAGCAGGAACAGATCGCGCACCAGCGCCTTCTCTTCCTCGTCCAGACCTGCCGAACGACCGGCCTTGCCGTCGGCCAGCGCGGCCTGCAGCTTGGCCAGCACCGGCTTGCGTGCCGCTGCGTCCTTGTCGCCGCCCTTGGCCGCACGCTCGGCGCGGTTCAGTGCCTTCTCGACGCTGTCCAGGTCGGCCAAAGCCAGTTCGGTATCGATGGTGTCGATGTCCGAGATCGGGTCGACCTTGTTGTTGACGTGAATGACGTCAGCGTTCTCGAAGCAGCGCACCACGTGGGTGATCGCATCCACTTCGCGGATGTGGGCGAGGAACTTGTTGCCCAGCCCTTCGCCGCTGGCGGCACCGGCCACCAGGCCGGCGATGTCGACGAACTCGACCGCAGTCGGGATGACCTTCTGCGGGTTGATGATCGCTGCCAGTTCGTTCAGGCGCGGATCCGGCACCGGCACGATGCCGACGTTCGGTTCGATGGTGCAGAACGGGAAGTTCGCCGCGGCGATGCCCGCCTTGGTCAGCGCGTTGAACAGGGTCGACTTGCCGACGTTGGGCAGGCCGACGATGCCGCATTTGATACCCATGGGTGACAGCTCTCTGGGGTGAAAGTGATTGGTGAAACAGCGCGCGCGCCGCTTGGCCAATCCATCTCGGTGTTGCCGATCAACATCTGTGCCAACCGAGGTTGGCACCTACCCAAAGCGGGTTACTTCGGGGTGTGCAGCCGCTTCATCGCTTCGCTGAAATCGCCCTGCACTGCCAACGGCAGCACGTCGATCGCATCGTCGATGGCGCGCGAAATCAGTACTTCATCGTCCTTGGAGGGGCGTCCCAGCACCCAGCCCACCACGCGGTCCTTGTGGCCGGGGTGGCCGATGCCCACGCGCAGGCGATGGAACTTGCCATGGCCGAGCAACCGGATGGTGTCACGCAGGCCGTTCTGTCCGCCGTGGCCACCGTCGAACTTCAACCGCGCCACGCCGGGCGCCAGGTCCAGTTCGTCATGGGCCAGCAGGGTCTCCTCCGGCTCGATCTTCCAGAACCGCTGCGCGGCGGTGACCGACTTGCCGCTGAGGTTCATGAAGGTGGCGGGCTTGAGCAGCCACACCGTCTGCCCAGCGATGTCGACCTTGGCGGTCTCGCCAAACAACTTGCTGTCCACGTTCCATCGCGCACCGGCCTTTTCAGCCAGGGCCTCAACGAAATGAAACCCGGCATTGTGCCGGGTCCGGGCGTGCTCCGATCCGGGGTTGCCCAGACCGACGATCAGTCGCAATCCTGCCATCGTTCCATCCAGATACGGCGCCTGCCCCGAGGGACAGGCGCCGCGGGGTATTACTCGGCCGCTGCTTCTTCAGCGTCGGCAGCATCCTGCTTGCCGTGCTTGGCAGTGACGATCGCGTCGTCGTGGTCCTTGCCCAGCGCCAGCGCCGGGATTTCCACGCCCTTCGGCAGCTTGATGTCCGACAGGTACACAACGTCGCCAGCCTTCAGCTCGCCCAGGTCGACTTCGATCGACTCCGGCAGGTCCTTCGGCAGGCAGGTGATGGCCACTTCCTTCAGTTCGTGGGCGACCACGACGTCGGCAGCCTTGCCAGCCGGCGAGGTGTCTTCGTTGATGAAGTGCAGCGGAACCGAAGCGGTCAGCTTCTCGTTCTCGTTCACGCGCAGGAAGTCCAGGTGCATGATCAGCTGCTTGAACGGATGGCGCTGCATGTCACGCAGCAGCACCTTCTGCACCTGGCCGTCCAGGTTCAGGTCCAGGATCGAGGCATAGAACCACTCGTTCTGCTGGGCCAGCCAGATTTCGTTGTGGTCCAGGCTGATGGCGACCGGTTCGGCGTTGCCGCCGTACACGATCGCCGGGATCACACCAGCGGTACGCAGGCGGCGGCTCGCACCCTTACGCTGCAGTTCACGCTTGGTGACCTTGATTTCATGGGTCTTCGACATTTTCGACTACTCGGTTGTTGCCTTGCCTTGCGGCTTGGCGGTTGAAGGCACTTCCGCGACCAGAAGTGCCCAGTGTGTCCCTGCCGTTGCCGGCGGGGACGAAAAAATCAATCGACGTACAGCGAGCTGACCGACTCGCCGAAGGCGATGCGGCGCATCGTTTCGGCCAGCATTTCCGCCACGCTCAGCTGGCGGATCTTGCTGCACACCCGCGCGGCGTCCTTCAGCGGGATGGTGTCGGTCACCACCAGCTCATCGAGCTGGGAGTTGGTGATGTTGTCCACCGCCGGGCCCGACAGCACCGCGTGGGTGCAGTAGGCGGCGACCTTGAGCGCACCGCGCGCCTTCAGGGCAGCGGCAGCGGCGCACAGGGTGCCGGCGGTATCGACGATGTCATCGACCATCACGCAGGTCTTGCCTTCGACGTCACCGATGATGTTCATCACGGTGGAGACGTTGGCGCGCGGACGGCGCTTGTCGATGATCGCCAGGTCGGCGTCATCCAGGCGCTTGGCCACTGCGCGGGCACGGACCACGCCGCCCACGTCCGGCGACACCACGATCAGGTTCTCGGTGCCGTAGGCGCGCCAGATGTCGGCCAGCAGCAGCGGAGAGGCATACACGTTGTCGACCGGAATATCGAAGAAACCCTGGATCTGGTCGGCGTGCAGGTCGACGGTCAGCACACGATCAGCGCCGGCGGTGCTGAACATCTTCGCCGCCAGCTTGGCGGTGATCGGCACGCGCGAGGAACGCATGCGGCGATCCTGGCGCGAGTAGCCGAAGTACGGCACCACCGCGGTCACGCTGGCCACCGATGCGCGCTTGAGCGCGTCGATCAGCACCAGCAGTTCCATCAGGTTTTCCGCGCTCGGCGCCGAAGTCGGCTGGATCACGAACACGTCCTGCTTGCGGACGTTCTCTTCGATTTCCACCTGCACTTCGCCATCGGAGAAGTGCGAGACCAGCGCCTTGCCCGGGCGGACTCCCAGTTCCTTGCAGATGTTCTGCGCCAGACGTTTGTTGGCGTTGCCGGAAAAGACCAGCAGGTTCGGGGACTCTTGCATCATGATTGTCTCGGGCGGGGACGAGTGGCGGGGATCCGGTAGCGGCAAGGACCACTGCGGCCCCTGCTGCTGACAACACCGCGGCTGTTCCCACGTCCCGCGCAGATGATGCGCTGGAAGGCGCGGACGCAGCCGCATTGGCAGGGGCGGGAGGATTCGAACCTCCGAATGCCAGGATCAAAACCTGGTGCCTTGGGCCTCTTGGCGACGCCCCTGCATTGATGAATCAGTGTTGCTCGAGTGCATCCAGCAGTGGCGAACGTGCAACGCCCGCAGCCACCCTTGCCCGCAACTCCTTCGACAACTTCGCTCGTCCCTGCTCGGCGGCAGCCTGCGAATCGAACTCGACGAAACAACCACTTCCCGAACCGGTCAGACGTGCCGTGCCGATGTCGCTCAACGCAGCAAGCACGACCTCGACGGCAGGCTCACGGCGGCGCAGCACCGGTTCGAACACGTTCCCGACCAGCGTGCCGGAAGCGAAGTCCTCTATTTTCGCCTGTGGACTGTCGCGCGTCAAATCCGGATCAGCGAACAGGAGGGGCGTCGGCACATGAACGCCCGGTTCGACCACCACATACCAGGCCTGCGGCAGGGTGATCGGCTGCAGCCGCTCGCCCACCCCTTCGGCCCAGGCGTTGTGGCCACGCACGAACACCGGCACGTCGGCGCCAAGGCGCAACCCCAGCGCAGCCAGCGCATTTTCGTCCAGCCCCGCGCCCCATAGCCGGTTCAGAACCACCAGTACGGTGGCCGCATCGGACGAACCGCCGCCGAAACCGCCGCCCGCAGGAACATGCTTTTCGACGATGATGTCGACACCTTTCTCGACATTCGCCACTTCTTTCAGCATCCGCGCTGCGCGAACCGCCAGGTCATCGGCTTCGGCGACGCCGGCCAGGCCATCGCCCTGCCGTCGCACCTGACCGTCTTCACGCAGGCGCAGGCCGATCCGGTCGCCCCAGTCGAGCAGGCGGAACACCGTCTGCAGCTCGTGGTAGCCGTCGGCACGGCGGCCGGTGATGTGCAGGAACAGGTTCAGCTTGGCCGGGGCCGGCCACCAGGACCAGCCCGCGTCATCCACCCGCGCGTTCATGGCGCGCCCTGGCCCCATTGGTCGACCAGCAGGCGCACCTTGGCGTCGCCATTGACCGCTTCGACCCTGCGCGGCAGGGCCGGACGCCCGGCTTCGGCCGGGTACCAGTCCAGATACTGGATCACCCACCCCATCTGCTGCATGCGCCGCGGACGGCCATCAGCATCACGGTCGATCTTTCCCGGCCCAGCGCTGTCGCCGGCAACCAGGCCGCGTACCCAGTCCGGCAGCTGATTGACCGGAATATCCCAGCCGGTCGCCTCCAGCAGCAGCGCCTGCGCGTCTTCACCCTCCCGCGGACCACCGGCCAGTCCCTCCAGGCGCCCGGCTTCATGGTGGGTATCACCGCTCAACTTCCAGCTCTGGCGGGTCACCGGCGCGCTCAGTTCGACGACATAGCGCTGGCCTTCCTGTTTCCAGTCGATGCGGCCGCTGCCACCGTCCTTGCCCTTGCTGACCGCCACCCGGCCCTGGAAATTCCAGTCCGCTGCCGATCGCAGCGCTTCCACGCGCGCGACCTCGGTAGCGGCCGCTTCGGCGGAAACGGTGCTGACCACGGCCGGTGCCGGCGTCTTCTGCCGGCCAACGGTGGTACAGGCACTCAGAGCCAGGGTCACGGCCACCAGCAGCAGGGGCCGGATCGTGGAAACACTCATGGATTGAATTTCTCGCGGGCGCGCAGCAGCGCGCGGTTTTCAGGGTCGAGCCGGGCCGCTTCCTCGAAGAAGTGACGGGCTTCATCGTGCTTGCCCAGTACCCACAGCACCTCGCCCACGTGGGCGGCGATTTCCGGGTCCTTGGCCAGCGTCCAGGCGCGGCGCAGCTGTACCAGCGCGTCGGCGTTGCGTCCCAGCCGATACAGCACCCAGCCATAGCTGTCGACGATGGCCGCGTTGTCCGGCTCGGCCACGCGCGCGCGGTCGATCAGTTCGAGCGCTTCCTGGTAGCGGCCGGTACGGTCGGCCAGGGTGTAACCCAGTGCGTTCAGTGCCGGCACGTTCTCCGGCTCGGTCACCAGGATCTTGCGCAGATCGGCCTCGGCGCGGGCGATGTCATCGCGACGCTCCCAGGCCAGCGCACGGGCATACAACAGGCCGTTCTCGTCCGGATACGCCGCCAGGCCACGGGCCAGTGCATCGATCTCGCCGGGAAGGTCGTCGGCGCGCTGGCGCAGCTCGGCTTCCAGCAGATACGCATCGCGCCGCACATCGTCATCCACGCCGGCATCGGACTGGATCGCATGCACTTCATCCAGCGCCAGCGACTGCCGGCCCGCCAGACCCTGTGCATTGGCCGCGCGCAGGCGCGCTTCATTCAGTTCATCGCCGCCAGGCACGCTGTGGTACCAGTTGACCGCTTCCGGGTAGCGCTTGAGGTACTCGGCGATCTTGCCCAGCAACAGGCGCTGCGCCGGGTCAGGCTTGGCCGCCTGCCGCGACAGTTCGTTGTACAGGTTGGACAGCGCGGCCTTGTCGCCCTGCTTGGCCAGCAGCGAAGCGCGCATGCCCCACGTCTGCACATTCTGCGGACCGACCGCCAGCACGCGCTCGGCCGCTGCGGGCTGGCCGAGGCTGTCATAGGCGATGGCCACCGCATTGCGCAGTTCCGGATCCTGACGGGTCTTCGGTTCCACCCCACGCAGCAGCGACAGCGCCTGCTCGGTCTGTCCGGCCTGCTGCAGCTGGCTGGCGCGCAGCAAGGCAACGCGCGGCTCCTCGGGGAAGCGCTTGACCACCTCATCGATCATGCGCCGCGCCAGCTCGGGCTTCTCCATGCGCAACGCCAGGCGTCCAAACTCCTGCCAGGCCTCGATCTTCTGGGGAATGGCGTTGGCATCGACCAGCTCGCCCAGCACCTGGGCCGGCACGGCCGGATCGCGGCCGCCGCCGATCAGAGCGCCCAGGGCAAACTTCCAGCCCTCGTCGCCCGGGTCCTGCAACAGAGCCTGAAGCTCGCTGCGCGCAGTCTTCACATCGCCCTGGCGCATCGCCAGCGCACCGGCGGCGCTGCGCATCGCCAATGAGCGCGGCGCACGCTGCTGCCACAGGGCCAGGCCCTTGGCTGCCGCATCATCCTCGTTGGCCAGCATGGCGATGCGGGTCGCCCGCTCGGCCAGGCCGGCGTCGCCGTCGGTCTGCTGGGCGGCCTGCAGGTACCAGCGCGCGGCCTCGGCCAGCTTGCCCGCCTGCAGGGCGAACTCACCAGCCAGGACCGGCTCCAGCGCCAGTTCCTCAGTCACCGCGGGCCGTGCGGGCGCCTTGGCGGGCACCGCCGCCAGGGCCTGGGCACAGGCCAGAGACAGCAGCAGAACACTGGGGATGCGAATCAATGCGGGCATCGTCGGCATCGGGGCCTTAAAATGTCGTCCAATGGCCAGCAGCTTATCGCAAGCAACTGAACAATGACCCTGTGGGTGCTCGGACTGAATCACCAGACCGCACCGGTGGAACTGCGCGAACGCGCAGCCTTCGCCGGTGACGCGTTGCCGCGCGCGCTCGGTTCGCTGCGCGATACCCCGCAGATCGCCGAGGCGGTACTGCTGTCCACCTGCAACCGCACCGAGCTGTATGCCGTCGCCGAGTCCGCGCAGGCACTGGACCAGTGGCTGCACGCCCAGGCCGGCGACCTGCAGGGCTATCTGTACCAGCACGCCGATGCCGATGCCGTGCGCCACCTGTTCCGGGTGGCGACGGGGCTGGATTCGATGGTGCTGGGCGAGCCGCAGATCCTCGGCCAGGTGAAGGATGCCTGGTCGACCGCGCGCGACCACGGCCTGCTCGGCCAGCGCCTGGACCGGTTGTTCCAGCAGACGTTCTCGGTGGCCAAGCGCGCGCGTACCGATACCCAGGTCGGCGCCAACCCGGTCTCGGTGGCCTCGGCAGCGGTACGCCTGGCACAGAACGCATTTGCCCGCCTCGATGATTCCACCGTGCTGCTGGTCGGCGCCGGCGAGACCATCGAACTGGCCGCGCGCCACCTCAGCGAAGGCAAGGTGCGGCGTCTGCTGATCGCCAACCGCACCCTCGCCCATGCGCAGGAACTGGCCAGCCGCCATGGCGGTGTGGCGCTGCCGCTTACCGAGCTGGAACGCCACCTGGCCGAGGCCGACGTGGTGTTCTCGGCCACCGCCGCCCGTGAGCCGGTGATCCACCGTGCCGCAGTGGCCAACGCCCTGCGTGCGCGCCGGCACAAACCGATGCTGCTGTTCGACCTGGCCGTGCCGCGCGACATCGAAGCCGACGTTGCCACGCTCAAGGATGCGTTCCTGTACACCGTGGACGATCTCGAGCGCGCGGTGGAAGACAACCGCCGCAGCCGCCGCGAGGCCGCCGCTGAGGCCGAGACGATCATCGACCTGCAGGTTTCGCGCTTCGTGGAAACGCTGCAGGCCAGTGCCCACCAGGCACCGCTGCGGCAGCTGCGCGCCTTCGGCGAGGCCACCCGTGCCGAACTGCTGGAACGCGCGCGCCAGCAGCTGGCCAACGGCAAGCCGGCCGACGAAGTGCTGGAACTGCTTGCCCACGGCTTGACCAACCGCCTGCTGCACCCGCCGACCGCCGCCCTGCGTGCGGCCGCGCTCAGCGGCGATGCCGACCTGACCCGCGCCGCCGAGCGCCTGTTCCCGGCGACGCCGGGTTACCGCCACCCACCTGTGAGAACCGATGACGCCGACCCTGCGCCGTAAGTTGGAAGCGCTGGCCGAGCGCCGCGAAGAACTGGAACGTCTGCTCGCCGAACCGGAGGTGGTCGCCAACAACGCGCGCTTCCGCGATCTTTCGCGCGAATTTTCCCAGCTCGAACCGATCGCCACCGCACTGGCCGATGAAGCACGCGCCAAGGCCGACCTGGCTGCGGCCGAAAGCATGCGTACGGACCCGGACCTGCGCGAGCTGGCCGACGAGGAAATCGCCGCCGCGCAAGCCCGCCTGCAGGAACTGGAGCGGGAACTGGCGCTGCTGCTGGTGCCGCGCGACCCGCGCGATGAAGGCAACCTGTTCCTGGAAGTGCGCGCCGGCACCGGTGGTGACGAGGCGGCGATCTTCGCTGGCGACCTGTTCCGCATGTACGCCCGCTACGCCGAGCGACAGGGCTGGAAGGTCGAGATCGAATCGGACAATCCCGGCGAACATGGCGGCTACAAGGAAGTGGTGGCACGCGTGGTCGGCCGTGGCGCGTTCTCGCGCCTGAAATTCGAATCGGGCACGCACCGCGTGCAGCGCGTGCCGGCCACCGAATCGCAGGGCCGCATCCACACCTCGGCGGCCACCGTGGCGATCATTCCGGAAGCCGACGAAGTCGATGAGATCGTCATCAACCCGGCTGACCTGAGAGTCGACACCTACCGTTCTTCCGGCGCCGGCGGCCAGCACGTCAACAAGACCGAATCGGCGATCCGCATCACCCACGTGCCCAGCGGCGTGGTGGTCGAATGCCAGACCGAGCGCAGCCAGCACGCCAACCGGGACAAGGCGATGAAACGCCTGAAGGCGCAGCTGCTCGATGCCGAGCGCCAGCGCCATGACGCGGCGCAGGCCGAATCACGGCGCCTGCAGGTCGGCAGCGGCGACCGCAGCCAGCGCATCCGCACCTACAACTTCCCGCAGGGCCGCATCACCGACCACCGCGTGGAAGGGCTGACCCTGTACGACCTGCCCAACGTGTTGGCCGGCGACCTGGACCCGTTGCTGCAGCGATTGAGTCACGAGCATCAGGTCGACGCCCTGGCCCAGCTTTCGGCGGGCTGACCAGCATGTCGACCTGGCAGCAGCGGCAGCAACTGCAGCAGGCGATCACGCGCCAGCCCGGCGACTTCGTTGCCTGGGTGATGCTGGCCGACCTGGAACTGGAAGCCGGCGACATTGCGGCCGGCGAGCAGGCCGCGCGACGCGCGCTGCAGCTGCGGCCCAATCATCCTGAAGCACTTGCCCGGCTGGGCCGGGTAGCGTGGATGGCAGGGGCGCACGCCGATGCCGCCACGCTGCTGGGCCAGGCCTCCGCGCTGGCACCGGAGCACCCGGGCATCGCATTGTGGCTGGGGCACGCGCTGGAAGATGCCAACGATGCGGAAGGTGCATCGGCAGCCTATCGCCGTGCGCACGCACTGATGCCCGATGAGCCGTATATCGCCGCACAGCGCCTCGCCTGGCAGCGTCGCCTGTGCGATTGGCAGGACGTGGATGCGCTTGCCACCCAGGTACGCGGCGCGCTTGTATCCGGCCAGGGCGTGGTCGAACCCTTCGCGTTCCTCAGCGAAGACGCCAGCGCGGCCGAACAGCTGGCCTGTGCGCGTGCGCGCGCGGCCGCTGTGGCGGCGTCGGTGCGCCCCCTGCTCCCGGTGAAGCTGCGCGAACGAGGTCCACTGCGCGTGGGCTTCCTGTCCAACGGTTTCGGCGCTCATCCCACCGGATTGCTGACGGTGGCACTGCTGGAACACATGAGCCAGAACCCGGCCCTGCACCTGCATCTGTTCGCGCTCAACGCCGACGATGGCAGCCGCATCCGCCAGCGCCTGCAGACCGCCACCCGGCTGCATGACGTGGCGGGGTTGCGCCATGCCGATACGGCCGCACGCATCCGTGCACAGGGCATCGACCTGCTGTTCGACCTGCGCGGCTGGGGCGGCGGCGGCACACCGGAAGTACTGGCCATGCGCCCTGCCCCGCTACAGCTCAACTGGCTGGCCTACCCCGGCACCTCCGGTGCACCATGGCTGGATGCCGTGATCGCTGACCACTTCACGCTGCCGCCCCCGCTGGAGGCGCACTACAGCGAACGTGTGCTGCGCCTGCCGCGCGCGTTCCAGCCCTCGGACAACACCCGCGTGCTGGAGCCGGCACCGGACCGCGCGGCGTGCGGGCTGCCTGCGCAGGGCACGGTATTCTGCTGCTTCAACAACAGTTACAAGCTCAACCCGCGCAGCATGGGCCGCGCGTTCGCGGTGCTGCAGGCCGTACCCGGCAGCGTGCTGTGGCTGCTGTCCGGCCCCGGCCAGGCCGATGCGCGGCTGCGTGCCGCTGCGCAGGCAGCAGGACTCGATCCGGCGCGTCTGGTGTTCATGGCCAAGCTGCCGCATCCGCAGTATCTGGCCCGCTATCAGTTGGCCGACCTGTTCCTGGATACGAACCCGTACAACGCGCACACCACCGCGTCGGATGCACTGTGGGCCGGCTGCCCGGTACTGACCTGCCCCGGCGCCACCTTCGCCGCGCGCGTGGCCGGCAGCCTTAATCATCAGCTGGGTCTGGAGCACATGAACGTCGCCGACGATGCGGCGTTCGTCGCCACCGCCAGTGCACTCGGCAACGACCCTGTCGCCTTGGCCGCAGTGCGCGCCGAACTGGCGCAGGCACGCGAGCGCAGTGACCTGTTCGACATGGCAGCTTTCGCGCGTGATCTGTCCGCACTGCTGCAGCAGCTGGCCCGCGAACAGGGCTGGCAGGGCCTCGACACGCCCTGACCTCGCCCTGCGCTACGCTCGGGCTTCCTTCCCGCGTGGTATGACGATGGCCAAGCTCAAGCGCAAGGAATACGACGAACTGCTGCAGCCGCTGCAGCTGGAACTGGCTGCGATGGCGCGCTGGGTGCAGCACAGCGGGCAACGCCTGCTGGTACTGTTCGAAGGACGCGATACCGCCGGCAAGGGTGGCGCGATCCAGACCATCAGCGAGCACCTCAACCCACGCCAATGCAGGGTGGTGGCGCTGCCCAAACCCACCGACCGCGAAGCCACGCAGTGGTACTTCCAGCGCTACGCCTCGCATCTTCCGGCTGCCGGCGAGATCGTGCTGATGGACCGCAGCTGGTACAACCGCGCCGGCGTTGAACGGGTGATGGGCTACTGCAGCGAGACCGAGTACCAGCAGTTCCTGCGTCAGGCACCGGTGTTCGAACAGCTGCTGGTGGATGACGGCATCCTGCTGTTCAAGTACTGGTTGTGCGTGGACCAGGAGCAGCAGGAAAAGCGCTTTGCCGAACGCCATGTCGATCCGCTGAAGGGCTGGAAGCTGTCACCGGTGGACCTGAAGTCACGCAGCAAGTACAGCGCATACACCGAAGCGCGCGAGGCAATGCTGCGCGCCACCCATCGCGACGGTGCGCCGTGGACGCTGGTGGATTTCAACGACCAGCGGCTGGGCCGCCTGACCCTGGCCCGCAACCTGCTGGACCGGCTGCCGGACACGCGGGTGGATGCGCCGCTGCCGGAGCTGCCGAAGCTGAAGGGCAAGCTGCATCGCGAGCACTACGATGTACTGAAGCCGATCGAGGATTTCCCGGTCGAAGAATAGGGTTTGTTCGGCAGGGCTGCGCCCTGCACCTGCTACAGGCAACGGCAACAGCCGAAGCAACGGCCGAAGCGGCATTCCGGGGGATGGCGGGGCGGTGTCGGATTGCGGGGACGCCGCAAGTACGTCCTTGTAGGCTTGGCAGCCGCATCCATGCGGCTGACACCCCGCAATCCGACACCGCCCCACCTTCGACAGATTTCCGGTGGCTGATGGATTCACGCCATGCGTGAATGAATCTCCATCGAAATCGAATATTTCGACAATTCATCGAAAAGCATTCACGCATGGCGTGGATCTACGTGTCGACCAAGGTCGACACCCACCAAGAACAGGCCATGACATTCCGACAGATCGCGAGAATCTGTCGAAGGCGGGGTGGGTCCGGTTGCGGGGGCGTGAGCGCCATGGATGGCGCGACCGAGCTTACATGGACGTACTTGCAGCGTCCCCCGCAACCGGACCCACCCCGCCTACCCTCAGGAAACCCGCTTCTGCTTCGGCTGTTGCTGTTGCTTCGGCGGGTGCAGGGCGCAGCCCTGCCGACCCACCTGTTACTTGGCAGCCGCGATCTGCTGTTCGATGTCGGCGGCGGTGACCGGGCCCAGGAAGCTGTGGGCCAGCTTGCCCTGCGGATCGATCAGGTGGGTCAGCGGCAGGCCGCGCGGGGTGGCGAAGTCGGCCGGCGGATCGAACGGATCGACGATCACGATCGGATAGGTCACCGGATGCTTGGTCAGGAACGACTGCATCTCCGGCGCCTCGATGTCCTCGTAGGCCAGGCCAACCACTTCGATGTTGCTGCGCATGGCATGCAATGCCGACAGCTCGGGCATTTCCTTGCGGCAGGGTGCACACCAGGTCGCCCAGAAGTTCACCACCACCCACTTGCCGCGATGTGCGGCCAGGTCGTAATCGCTGCCATCGACCGCCTTCATCTTCAGCGTCGGGAACTCGGCGGTGACGCGCTCGGCGGGTGTGTCCTGAACCGGCGCCGGGGCGGTCGGGGTTGGTGCCTGCGCGGGCGGCTGGCTGCTGGCCGGGGTCGGCTCCTGCGCGGGTTTGCAGGCGGCCAAAGCCAGCAGCGCAGCCAGCAGCAATGGGGTCTTGCAGGTCATGGGGCGTCTCCAGAATCAGGGTAGATGTCGCTGACGCGACGCTTGAGGCGTTCACGCAGCGGCAGGCGCAACTCATCCAGCGCGGCCAATGCGGCCCGGCCAAGGCTGTCATCGCGGTAAGGCAGGTGTTGTTCGGCCACCGGAATGCGCAGTTGCGTGCATTCGTACAGATCGCCCAGGCTGACCTGGTCCAGGTCGCGTGCGAGCAGCCATTCGCCGCGCTCATCACGGCGCAGCAGGCCGATGCCTTCCAGGTTGCAGGCCAGGTCCTGCAGCAGCGAGTCGGTCAGCATCGGTTCCAGCCGCAGGATCTCGTCGTCGGCCAGACCCCTGCCCTTGGCGCGTGCGTGCTGGAAGCGCCCGAGCAGTCGCAGCAGGCCATAGAACTCGTAGCCCTGCGGCAGGCGCAGCTCCACCGGCTGGTAGCGGAAGGCCGCCATCGACGACGCCAGCGACGCGCCCAGCAGCACGGCCACCCAGCACAGGTAGATCCACAGCAGCAGGATCGGCACGAAGGCCACCGTGCCATACAACTTCTGGTAGGACTGGAAGCTGCCCAGGTAAGCACCGATGCCCCACTTCACCAGCTCCAGGATCACCGCGGCGAGAATCGCGCCCGGAACCGCGTGGCGCCACTTCACGGTGTGGTGTGGCACTACGCGGAACATCAGGGTGATGCAGACGAATTCGATCAGGATCGGCGCCAGCCGCAACGCGAGATCGGCCAGCCAGCGCCCCTCCTGCGTGCCGAACAGCGGCATCGCGAACACGCGCGCCGACACGGCCAGTGAAGCGGCAGCGAGCATCGCGCCGAGGGTCAGCACCGTCCAGTAGACCAGGAAGCGGGTCAGCCGCGGCCGGCTGCTGCCGACGCGCCAGATCTGGTTGAATGTCTCTTCAACACTGTTGAGGGTGATCAGCAGCGAGATGACCAGCGCGATGAAGCCGGCCGCAGTGAGCTGCCCCGCGCTGGCCGAGAACTGCCGCAGGTAGCCTTCGGCGGCGCGCGCGGCATTGGGCACGAAGTTGGAGAAGACGTAGTCGCTGAGCTGGTCGCTCCAGCGATCGAACACCGGGAAGGCCGAGAGCACGCCGAACACCACGATCGCCAACGGCACCAGCGCGAACACCGTGGTGTAGGCCAGCGCGGCGGCCGCCTGGAACAGGCGGTCGTCGAGGAAGCGGCGCCACAGGAAGCGGCCGAAGCTGGCGGCGCGTGCGCGATCCCGCGCGCGCTCCATCCACAAATTGAGCGTATCCAAAGGTTCCATCGGCGAAAGGGTACCCGATGCGGAATCGGTGCAGGATAGCCATACTGGCGTCCACACGATGAGGAGAGCTGGGCGCAATGGGCGAAATCCTGGTGCTGTACTACAGCCGCGGCGGTTCGGTGGCACGGCTGGCGCGCCAGATCGCGCGGGGCATCGGCGAGGTTCCGGGCATGGCGGCGCGGCTGCGCACGGTGCCGCCGGTGGCTGCCGTCACCCAGACCGCGCAGCCTCCGGTGCCGGACGATGGCGCGCCGTATGTGAGCGTGCAGGACCTGGTGGAGTGCCAGGGACTGCTGCTGGGCAGCCCCACCCGTTTCGGCAACATGGCCGCGCCGGTCAAGCATTTCCTCGATGGGCTCGGCGCCGAATGGGTGAACGGCACGCTGGCGGGCAAGCCGGCCGGGGTGTTTACGTCCACCGCGTCGATGCATGGCGGCCAGGAGTCGACCCTGCTGTCGATGCAGGTGCCGCTGCTGCACCACGGCTGCCTGATCGTCGGCATTCCGTTCACCGAGCCGGCGCTGAGCCACACCACCAGTGGCGGCACGCCGTATGGCGCCAGCCACGTGGCCGGTGCCGCCGACGACCCGCAACCGACCGACGATGAGGCGGTTCTGGCACGGGCGCTGGGCCGGCGCGTGGCCGACATCGCGCAGCGGCTGGCACGATGAGCGCCGCGCCGCGCACCGTGCTGCTGCTGGCCTTGATGGGGTTGGCGGCGCTGTTTGCCGGCTGGTTCATCAACGACAGGCACTGGCTGGCCACCCAGCTGGTGTTCACCGCGCCACCGCTGGCCCTGGCCATCGCCCTGCGGCTGGGCTGGCGCAAGGCCGGGTTCTGGGCCGCGGTGCTGGCCTTGGGCTGGTTCAGCCACGGCGTGATGAGCGCCTGGAGCCATCCCGAGACCCGCTGGCTGGCGCTGATCGAGATCGCGCTGGCGCTGCTGGTGATCTTCTCGGCCAGCCTGCCCGGCCTGCGCGCCCGTTTCGGTCCGCGGCGCTGACGCTGCGCCCGGCGGGCCGTATCATCTGCGTTCCCGGCCCCGCGCCGCTGTACCTGCCTTGGTTTCGCGCATGCACATGATGGAAGAGCTCCTGGTCGTCACCACCGGTGGCACGATCGACAAGATCTATTTCGACGACAAGTCGGACTACCAGATCGGCGACCCGCAGATCGGCATGATCCTGCGCGAACTGGGGGTCACGTTCCGTTTCAACGTGATTCCGATCCTGCGCAAGGATTCGCTGCACATCAACGACGACGATCGTGAGCTGATCCGCGCGACGATCGCTGCGCAGCCCACCCGCCATGTGCTGGTGACCCACGGCACCGATTCGATGGTGCAGACCGGCAAGGTGCTGGCGACGATTCCCGACAAGACCATCGTGATGACCGGTGCGCTGAGCCCGGCGCGTTTCCGTGGTTCGGATGCGGAGTTCAACATCGGTTGTGCGATCGGTGCGGTGCAGTCGCTGCCGGCGGGGGTGTTCATCGCGATGAATGGCCGGATCTTCGATCCGCAGCATGTGCGCAAGAACGTGGCGGCGAACCGGTTCGAGTCGGTTTGAGGGACTTGTAGTGCCGAGCCCATGCTCGGCAGCCCTCTGATAGCCGAGCGTGGGCTCGGCTCTACAAAAAAACACCCCGGCCGAGGCCGGGGCGTGCCCATGGAGAGGGGCTTGGGCTCAGTACTGGGCGTTGAGGGTCACGCCCGAGAAGGTGCTGTAGGCCTTCACCCGCACGTGCCATACGCCGGCAGCGGGGCTGTTGACGGTGCAGGTCTCGTTGTTGCCGCTCAGGTACGGGCGGCAGGTGTAGACGGTGTCGGTCGGGGCACTGCCCTGGCGCAGGTACAGGTCGGCGTCACCGCTGCCGCCGCTGATCGCCACGCGCAGCTGTGAGCTGCCAGCCGGGACGTTGACGGTGTAGCTGAGCGATGCGCCGCTGGCCGCGCTGAGGCCGGTGACCGGCACGTTGTTCTGCAGCACGGTGCCACCCGGGTTGGGAGTGGTGCCGTTGATCGCAGCTGTCACCGCGGCATCGGCGTCGATGATGCCGGCGCCGCAACCACCCGAGCACGCACCCGGCAGCGGACGCGCCGTGCTCTTGATGATGCTTTCCACCTGCGCCGGGCTGAGCGGGCTCGGTGCCACCGACTGCATCAGCGCAACGACGCCAGCCACGTGCGGCGCCGCCATCGAGGTGCCGTTGTAGGACGCATAGCTGGCGCTGCCCGGGGTGGTGGTGCCGCTGTTGAGGGTGGACAGGATGCCCTGGCCCGGTGCGGAGATGTCGATGCCGGTGCCGTAGTTGGAGAAGCTGGCACGTGCACCTGCCGAGGTGGTCGCGGCAACCGCGATCACGTTCGGGCAGTTCGCCGGAACCGACGAGGACACGTTGGTATTGCTGTTGCCGGCAGCGACCACCACGGTGGTGCCACGGCCGACCGCGCCGTTGATGGCGTTCTGGTAGGTGGTCGAGCAGCTGCCGCCGCCGCCCAGTGAGAGGTTGATGACCTCGGCCGGATTGGCGTTGGCCGGCACACCGCTGACCGTGCCGCCGGAGGCCCAGACGATAGCGTCGGCGATATCGGAGGTATAGCCGCCGCACTTGCCGAGCACGCGCACCGGCACGACCTTGGCATTGAAGGCGGTACCGGCCACGCCGGTGCTGTTGTTGGTTACAGCGGCGACCGTGCCGGCCACGTGGGTGCCATGCCAGCTGGAGTTCGAGCCCGGGTAACCGGCCTGGCACTCGTTGTCGCCGTACCAGTCACCCTCGTCGTTGGGATTGCTGTCACGGCCACCACCATCGCGCGCCATCGCCGCGTCGCTGATGAAGTCATAGCCGGGCAGGATGTTGGCGTTGAGGTCGGCATGGTTGGTGATGCCGGTATCGATCACGGCCACGACCACGCCGGTGCCGGTGGCCTTGTCCCAGGCCGGGCGCACGTTGATCGACGCGTTGGACGTACCGAAGCCCCACTGCTCGCTGAAGCGGGTGTCGTTCGGGGTCAGCGTCGGGCGCATGATCTGGTCGACTTCGACGTATTCCACGTTCGGGTCGGCGGCGAGCTTGCGCATCAGCAGTTCGGCGTCGGCCTGGTCCAGTGCACGGTCGGTCCTGACCACGGTGGAGCCGACAGCGAGCTTGCGGACCTGCTGCAGGCCCAGCGCGCGGCCCTGGCTGCTGGCGATGCCGGCAGCAGCGGTCTTCAGCGAAGAGGCGAGTGCGGTGGTGTTGGCCACCGGCGCACTGCCGTCGCGGTACTTCACGATGAACCGCTGATGGGTCGGCGCGGACTGCAGGCCGCTGAGCTGGACATCACCGGCCAGCGCAGGCGTGGCCAGCAGCAGCGATGACAGGACGGACGCACCAAGGACCACCCACACACGACGCACACGCGGTTGCGTTACCTGGGACATCGGATTTCCCTTCTAATGGTAGGAATGCCGGAATCGGCAGAAGCACCGGCCTGAACCGTGGGCTGGCTTGCAATGGCGAGGTTCGGGTCCGGCGAGCCAGCGGATTCCCCTGACCATCCGCTGTGTTGATGACGCTAGTGGCTCAAACCGGACACCACAAGATTTTCAGCGTCTTTTCAGCAAGATGAAATGTTGGATCTGAGACTTTCCGGGTCGAGGGTTTGTGAAGGTGAAGGAACTTTCGCGTCACCTGCACAGACCTGACTGCGCAATGTCCTGTCTCATCATGTCTTTGCTGACATCGGCGTCGGTAGATTCGGGGTCAGATCCCTTTTCCTGCGGAAAAGGGATCTGACCCCAGGCTCACAACGCAGAAAGCCCGTCACAAGGACGGGCTTTCCGGAGGAGCAGCCGAGCGTGGGCTCGGCTCTACAGTTCAATGCAGGCGATCAACCCAGCTTGACCAGCCAACCGTGGCGGTCCGGCAGGCGGCCGTACTGGATGTCGGTCAGTTCCTTGCGCAGCGACATGGTCACTTCGCCGGCCGGCGCATTGATGTCGCCCACCGAGAAGCCTTCGCCCTTCAGCTGGCCGATCGGGGTGACCACCGCAGCGGTACCGCAGGCGAACACTTCAGCGATCTCGCCGGAGGTCACGCCCTGCTTCCACTCGTCAATGGTGACCTTGCGCTCTTCGACCTTCATGCCGCGGTCGCGGGCCAGCTGCAGGATGCTCTCGCGGGTGATGCCCTCGAGGATGCTGCCGGACAGTTCCGGCGTGACCAGCGTCCCGTCCTTGTAGACCAGGAACACGTTCATGCCGCCCAGTTCTTCCAGATACTTGCCTTCGACCGGGTCCAGGAACAGCACCTGCGAGCAGCCCTGTGCCTGCGCCTTCTGCTGCGGCAGCAGCGACGCGGCATAGTTGCCACCGCACTTGGCCGCACCGGTGCCGCCCTTGGCCGCACGCGCGTACTCGGTGGACAGCCAGATCGACACCGGGGCGACGCCCTTGGCGAAGTACGGGCCGGCCGGGCTGGCGATCACGTAGTAACCGGCCTTGTGTGCGCCGCGCACGCCAAGGAAGGCTTCATCGCCGATCATGAACGGACGGAAATACAGGCTCGACTCATCGACCGACGGCACCCAGGCGCTGTCGACGGCGATCATCTGCTTCAGCGATTCGACGAAGATCTCCACCGGCAGTTCCGGCAGCGCCAGGCGCTGCGCCGAACGCTGCAGGCGACGGCCGTTGGCATCGGGGCGGAAGGTCCAGATCGAACCATCGGCATGGCGGTAGGCCTTGATGCCCTCGAAGATCTCCTGGCCGTAGTGCAGCACGGCCGCGGCCGGGTCCAGCTGCAGCGGACCATAGGCACGCACGTTGGCGTTGTGCCAGCCGGTGTCCTTGTCCCAGCGCACTTCCACCATGTGGTCGGTGAAGTGCAGGCCGAAGCCCGGCTTCTCCAGGATCTGGGCGCGCTCTTCAGCGCTGCGCGGGTGGTCCGAACGGGTGACGGCGAAGCTGGGAATGGACTGGGACACCGGAGATTTCCTGTTCTGGTTGCGGGTAATGCCGGGCCCGCGTCACTGCGGGCCGTGGGTCAAAGCATGCCGGTTTCGAGGCGCGCAGCCTCGGACATCATGTGCTGGTTCCACGGCGGATCGAAGACCAGCTCGACGTCGGCCTCGGCCACCGTCGGGATCATTTCAAGCTTGCTGCGCACGTCGTCGACCAGGATGTCGCCCATGCCGCACGCGGGCGCGGTCAGGGTCATCTTCACGTCGATCTCGCGCTGCCCTTCGTCCAGGTGCTTGATCTCGACCTCGTAGACCAGGCCCAGTTCGACGATGTTCACCGGAATTTCCGGGTCGAAACAGGTGCGCAGCTGCTGCCACACCAGTTGTTCGACCTGCTCGTCGCTGGCATCGTCGGGCAGCTCCAGCGGCGCCGGCGCTTCCTTGCCGATGGCATCGCCATCCTTGCCGGCGATGCGGAACAGATTGCCCTCGACGAACACCGAATAACTGCCGCCCAACGCCTGGGTGATGTACCCATAGCTGCCGGCGGGCAGGGTCACGGTGTCGCCCTGCGGGACCATCACGGCCTCGCAATCGCGTTCGAAGTGGACAGGTTCGCTGCTACGGGAATACATGGGGACCGATATGGGGCTGCGGCCGAAGCCACGCAAGACGGCATTCTAACGTAGGCGCCCGGCCCTCGCCGGTGCACTGCGGCAAACCACAGTATCCTGTGGGTGACCTTCAGGAGCTTCGATGTCCTCCAATGCCGCACGCGCCAGGACCGTTACCTGGCTCTGGCCCTTCATGCTGTTGCTGGCGCTGGCCACCGCCCCCCTCGCCTGGATGCTGATCGCCCTGTTCACCGGCCGTCCGGTCGGCTGGATGGCGGTACTGACCGCCCTGGAACTGGTGTTCATGCTGCGTCTGGGCACACTTGGCCCCGGCAAGCTGCGCATCGCCCTGGTGGTGCTGGGCACGCTGCTGGTGGCCGCCATCGCGAACTGGGCCATCGCCAGTGCCTGGATGGGCGGCTCGATGGGCCTGAACCCGTGGGACGCCTCGCTGCGGATGGGCCCGCACCTGGCCTGGACGCTGATCACCCTGGCCAATGGCGTGGTCGAATGGCTGTGGCTGGCGGTGGCCGTTGTGATTGGAGCGTGGCTGGCGCGTTGATCGCGCCGGTGATGCCCTGGTAGATCAACGCCACGCGTGGATGGGTGGTTGGATCTGGGGTCAGAGCCCTTTCCTGCGGAAAGGGATCCGACCCCAACCCTCAATGCCCGCCGTCGAGCGCCTTCAGTTCGCTGACCAGCGACGCCGCCGCCTCTGCACCATCGCCATACAGCATGCGCGTGTTGTCGGCGTAGAACAGCGCATTCTCGATACCGGCAAAGCCGGTGCCCTTGCCGCGCTTGATCACCACCACGTTGCGCGCGTTGACCACGTCCAGCACCGGCATGCCGTAGATCGGGCTGGCCGGATCGGTGCGCGCCACCGGATTGACCACATCGTTGGCGCCGATCACCAGCACCACGTCGGTGGTGGCGAATTCGGGATTGATGTCGTCCATGTCCGCGATCAGGTCATACGGCACACCCGCTTCGGCCAGCAGCACGTTCATGTGCCCGGGCATGCGCCCGGCCACCGGGTGGATGGCGAACTTCACCTTCACCCCGCGCGTGATCAACCGCTGCGCCAGTTCCCAGATCTTGTGCTGGGCCTGGGCCACGGCCATGCCATAGCCGGGCACGATCACCACACGTTCGGCAAAGCCCATCATCGCGGCCACGTCGGCCGCTTCAATGGGCTTCTGCGATCCGGAAATCGCCTGCGCTTCCCCCCCGGCGCCACCGCCGAAATTGGAGAACAGCACGTTGCGGATCGGCCGGTTCATCGCCTTGGCCATCAACCGGGTCAGCAGGATGCCGGCTGCGCCGACCATCATGCCGGCAATGATCAATGCTTCGTTGCCCAGCACGTAGCCTTCGAAGGACACCGCCAGGCCGGTGAACGCGTTGTACAGCGAGATCACCACGGGCATGTCGGCGCCACCGATCGGCAGCGTCATCAACACGCCCAGCGCCAGCGCCAGCACGAAGAAGGCAACGATGGCCCAGGTGCTGAGCGTGCTTGCAGCGATGATGCCCAGCACCACTACGGCCAGCGCCACCAGCAGGTTCATCACCTGCTGGCCGGGCCAGGTCACGCGCTTGTCGAGGCGGCCATCGAGTTTGGCCCAGGCGATCACCGAGCCGGACAGCGACACAGCACCGATCGCCGCGCCGACCACGGCCAGCACCAGCACCGTGCCGGACGGCTGGCGCGCGGCCAGGTCGGCCAGCGCCTGCGCGCTCCAGTGGGTGGTATCGCGGTTGGCCAGGAAGGCATAGCGCAGTAGTTCCACCGCACCGATGGCCGCCGCCGAGCCACCGCCCATGCCGTTGTACAGCGCGACCATCTGCGGCATGTCGGTGACCGCGACCTTGCCCGCCGACCACCAGGCCAGGCCGGCACCCAGCAGCAGTGCCACCAGGATCAGCGGCACGTTGTGCAGTTCGGGCAGGAAGAAGGTCGCCACCGTGGCCAGCAGCATGCCCAGCCCCGCCCAGCGGATACCGCTGCTTGCGGTCATCGGCGAGGCCATGCGCTGCAGGCCGAGCAGGAACAACGTGGCGGCAACCAGGTAGCTGGCCTTGACCAGCCAATCGAGCAGTTCGACGGTGCTGATGTTCAAGCCTGTGGCTCCTTCGGTTCATCGTTGCCGGTCTTGCGCACGCTCGGCTTGAACATTTCCAGCATGCGCGCGGTGACCACATAGCCGCCGGCTGCGTTGCCGGCGCCGAGTACCACGGCAAGGAACCCCAGGATTTTCTCCAGCGGTGTCTGCGCGTGCCCCAGCACCACCATCGCGCCGATCAGCACGATGCCGTGGATGAAGTTGGAGCCCGACATCAACGGGGTATGCAGGATCACCGGGACCCGGGAAATGATCACGTGGCCGGCAATCGCGGCCAACATGAAGATGTACAGCGCCACGAACCCGTCACTCACCGGCAACGCTCCTGCTCTGTCTTCGTCGCCCCATCATAACCACGGGCTGAACCCGGCGCGCGTTCCGGTCAACCACAACCGCGCTCACGCGTTGTCGATGGTGACCCCTGCCGAGGAACCGTACCCTGTGCTGGTGAGCAGCCCTGTCCCCTCAACCACCGATGCCGACGCCGTTCCGGCCTCGCTGGAAGCGTTCCTGGCCAGCGTCGGGCCGCGCGCCTTCCGCTTCGCCGAGGCCGGCCTGCGCCAGCGTGATGACGCGCTGGATGCGGTGCAGGATGCGCTGCTGCGCATGCTGGACTACGCCGACAAGCCGGCCGCCGAGTGGGCGCCGTTGTTCTGGAGCATCCTGCGCCGGCGGGTGATCGACCTGCAGCGCCGCCGCCGCTTCCGCCTGCCGTTCTGGCGCGACAACCAGGACGCCGACGGTGGCGAGATCGACTGGGCCGACCCTGGCCCGGACCCCGCGCAGGCGCACGAGCAGCGCCAGCAGTACCAGCAGCTGGTGCAGGCACTGCGCGCGCTGCCCGCCCGCCAGCGCGAAGCCTTCACCCTGCGCGTGCTGCAGGACCTGGACGGCGCCACCACCGCCCGCGCCATGGGCTGCAGCGAGGGCGCGGTAAAGACCCATCTGGCGCGCGCCCGACAGGCGCTGCAGAATCAACTGGAGATGCACCTGTGAACCGCCCCCTGCCTTCCGATGACGCCCTGCGCAGCCTGCACGCGCAGTCGTTGCAGGCGCTGTCGCCGGCCACGCTGGCACGCCTGCGTGGTGCCCGTCACAGCGCTGCCAGGGCGCACGCCGGTCGCTGGCGCTGGTGGCTGGCCAGCGCCTGTTCGCTGGTGATCGCGCTGGGCATCGGTGTCCAGTTCGTCGGCCCGGGCGAACATCAAGGCGGTGCCGCCGCGCCGATCGTGGCGGCGGAAGAAGACAATGGCGTGCTGTACGACGAGAATCCCGATCTGTACCTGTGGCTGGGCGACAACGACCTGGCGATGGAGTGAACCATGTTGCGATACCCCTCCCTGCCCCTGCTGATCGCCCTGACCCTGCTGCCGGCTGCATCGGCTCTGGCGCAGGCCACCGCACCGGCGCCTGCCGCGCGGCCGGCCCCTGCAACCGTGCCGCTGCCGGACTGGGAACAGCTGAGCCCGGCCCAGCGTGAAGCGCTGCTGGCGCCGCTGCGTGACCGCTGGAACGGCGCCGACGCTGCTCAGCGCCAGCGCATGCTCTCGCACGGCCAGCGCTGGCAGTCGATGAGCCCGGAAGAACGCGACAAGGCCCGCCGCGGCCTGCGCCGCTTCGAACACATGAGCCCGGAACAACGCGAGCAGGCCCGGGCGCTGTTCGGCCAGATGCGTGACCTCAGCCCGGCCCAGCGCGATGCCATGCGCGAGCGCTGGTCGCAGATGAGCGCGGACGAACGCAGGGAATGGGTACGGGACAATCCGCCGCCGGCGAAACCGCGGTAACCCGCCATCCGCACGCGGGGCCCCTCATCCACGCATGGCGTGGATCTACCGGAGAGGCAACCGGCGTTGCCGGGTCATGCCTGCCAGCGCGTTTTCGCCAGCAGCTCGTCTTCCCAGTCGAAACCAAGCTGGCCTTCGCGCACGAACAGGGCGACGAAGTTCATCAGGTTGCGCGCATACATCTCGCTGGCCTGGGTCGCACCCAGGCTGGCCAGGCCCAGCGGGCCATCGATGGTCACGCCCTGGTGCTCGATGCATCCACCGGGCTGGGTCAGTTCGCAGTTGCCACCACTCTCTGCGGCCAGATCGACGATCACGCTGCCCGCTGCCATGCCTTCGACCATCGCGGCGGTGACGATCATCGGCGCACGGCGTCCCGGCACGGCGGCAGTGCAGACCACCACGTCCACGCTGCGCAGATGGTCGCCGAGACGACGCTGCTGTTCGGCACGCTCTTCGTCGGTCAGCGCCCGCGCATAACCGCCCTCGCCCACCGCGCTTACCCCGAGGTCGAGGAAGCGCGCACCGAGCGACTGGATCTGCTCGCGGGTTTCCGGGCGCACGTCGAAGCCCTCCACCTGCGCACCCAGGCGGCGCGAGGTGGCAATGGCCTGCAGGCCGGCGACACCGGCGCCGATCACCAGCACCTTGGCTGGACGCACGGTACCAGCCGCCGTGGTCAGCATCGGGAAGAAACGCGGCGCGCGTTCGGCAGCGATCAATGCCGCCTTGTAGCCGGCCATGCCCGCCTGCGAGCTGAGTACGTCCATCGCCTGCGCGCGCGTGGTGCGCGGCAACTGCTGCAGCGGGAACAGGTGCAGGCGGTCATCCGAAGCCAATGCAGCCAACGCCGGGTCGGCCGCCGGGGTCAGCAGGCCGACCACACTCGCGCCCGGCTTGAGCTGGGCCAGCACCTCGGCGGGTGCCGCCTGCACGCACAGCAGGATGTCGATCTCGGCCCAACGGGCGGCGTCGAAGGCGCGGGCACCTGCGTCGTCGTAGGCGGCATCGGTGAAACCGGCGGCCTGGCCCGCACCGGGCTGATACCACACGGTGATGCCAAGCGCACCGAGCTTGCGCGCCGTCTCCGGCGTGAGCGCAACGCGTCGTTCGCCCGGCGCGGTCTCCTTGATCCCCAGCAACACCACGGCCATGCAGATTCCCGCTGATCGGTGAGTGGGTCCGATCCTAGCAGGCGTACGCGGCTCAGTGCAGCGTCGCACCACCCGGGTCGAGGCGGTCAAGCACGCCCTGCATGGCGCTGTCGAAGGCGCCATCGTCGACGTGGGGACGCAGGCGACCCAACCGCACCATCACCGCCAGCTCCTCGGGCGAGGCCACGCAGAAGCGCACGCCACGACGGTTGACGAACAGCAGGCGTGCGGAAATCGGGCTGATCCAGGACAGCTTGCCGGCCTGCACCTTGCCGTCCTTGTCGACGAAGTCCAGCCAGTTGCCGATTTCCATCCGGCGGAAGCGATCGGCATCGGCGTTGTCGAAATCGTCGGTATTGAAGGTACTGCCCAGCTCGACGGCGGGCGTTTCCGGTGCCGGCGGTGCGGGCAGCACCACCTGCGGCAGCTCGGGCAACGCGCGCTGCAGCTCCGGTCGCGATTCGGCGATGCCCTGCAATGTGTCGTGCAGCGCATCGACGGCGGCGGTGGCTGCGTCGCCATGCACGCCGACGCTGGCAAACACCTTGGCCAGCAGCGGCTGCCAGGCCTGCAGCCACGGCTTGCCGACAATCTGCCGGCGCGCCTCGGCCACTTCCTCCAGCAGGCCATCGGCCAGGGTCAGCGCTTCGGCCACCGAGGCACCCTCCTCGCCCTCGCGCAGCAGCGCCAGGGTCAGATGGTGCTGCCAGGGCTGGCGCAGGAATTCGGCGATCGCCGGCGGCAGGGTGGCGTCGCCGATGCGACGATCCAGTTCGGCACCGGCACGGGTACGGGCCATTTCCAGCTTTTCCTGGCCGCGCTGGGTCTCGGCGGCCCGACGCTCGGCGATTTCCACGCGACGGCGGTGCTGTACCAGGAAATCGCGGAACTCTTCTTCCAGGGTCAGGAAGATTGCCAGGTTCTCGTTGAACTCGGCGACCAGCCGCTCGATGATTTCTTCGACCTTGGCCATCAGCATGCGTTCGGCCTGGCTTTCGCCGGTGTTGCCCTCGCAGGCTTCAGCCAGCGAGTTGAGCAGCTTGCGCGCCGGGTGGGTCTTCTGCACGAACATGCGGCGATCCAGCATCGCCACCTTCACGAACGGAACCACCAGACGGCCGATCAGCTCACGCGAGCGGCCTTCCAGTTCACGCTCATCGAGCATCACGTCGAACAGCATGCCGACCAGGTCGATCGCATCCTCGTCCTGCGCATCCAGCCGGGTCTGGCCCGGATCGACACCCAGCCGGGTGGCGCTGGACAGCACTTCGCTCTTCAAGCGCTGCGCCAGGGATTCGCCGTCCTCGCCGATCGCCGCGCGCAGGGTCGCACTGGGCGTGGCCTGCAGCAGCGACAGTACGGACATCATTTCGCGCTGGCTCAACGGGCGATGTTGGCCGACCGCGACCTGCGCCGCAGAGGTCGCGTCCTCGCGCACGTGGCGGGTCTGCTGCAGCAGTTCGTGCAGGGCCTCCAGCAGCATGCCCTGCTGGCCGGAATAGGCTTCACCGGACGGGCTCTCTTCGCCACCCGCGTGTTGCTGCATGTGGCCACGACGCTCCGACCAGCGCGCGGCGAATCGCTGCGCCCAGGCCGGTGCGGCCTGTTCGTCGTCATTGAATTCGTTGTCGAAGCCAGGTGCCGTGCGCTGCTCGACCAGATCATCCAGGCCATGCGCAACGTGCTGCGTTGGGGCCGGCGCCAGTGGTCGGCGCGGGGCACCCATCTGCGACATCACCCCGGCCGCGGCCAGGTGCTCGTCCAGCTTTTCGTAGATGCGGCCCACCGGCGCGCGCATGTCGCGCTCGCACAGCTTGATCAGCACCAGGTGCACTTCCGGGGCCAGCTCACAGCCGGCGAAGGCTTCGTGGATGGCCACGCCCAGATGCTCGGGGCTGATCGGGTTGCGGTCGGCATCGAGGTCGATACCGCCACCCAGCCAGCCCAGGCGACGGTCGAGCCGCGCCAGCACCGGCTTGAAGTCGCGCAGCAGCACGGTGGCGAAGTTGCGCACCGCCAACCGCGATTCCAGTACATGTTCCGGCACCAGGCTCAGGCCGTCCTGGGCCTGTCCGGACAGGGTCAGCTCGGCAGAGACGGGCTCGCCTGCAGCCAGGCCGGCCCAGGCATGGCCGAGATGGCCGGCGAAGGCACCGGCAATCTCCTCACGGCGGCGGCGCAGCTCGCGCATCGCGTCCAGGAACAGCAACTGCGACGAGCCGGCATTGCCGGCACGGTCGAACAGGGCATCATCGAAGCGGGCCAGTGCCGCGCCAAAGGCCTGGCACAACGCCGGCAGGACGATGTCCCGGGCAAGCTGGAGCTGGGCCGGGTCACGGCCCGGCGATCCCATCGGAGTGGGCGCGCTCATCATTCGGGAAGGCTCCCCACCTTCTCTGGTGCGACAGACATCATGGACATCGCGACGGCCGGTGCACCCCATGCACCGGTCCCTCGATGGTAGGCCGGCCAGCCCATCACGGACAGTGAAACAGTCCTCACTTCAAACCTCATGAACGGCGGCCCGGCAATATTACGTATCGTAAGCCGTGCAGGGCCTGCGAGGCGAGGGGAAGCGGGGCTTCGTGATCCGCCAGTGGCATGATGTTCATCACAGTTTGCTATTCAGGGGTCTGACGCGACACAAACGGCGTCATCTACCTCCCCGACTATAATCAGCGACCCGTGATGACCGGTTCAGACTCCATGCCCGACCCTGCTGCCCTGCTTGCCCTGGATGCCCGCCGCTCGGTGCCCTCGCGGCAACTGGGCGAGCCCGGACCAGACCCGGCCACCCTGCAGCGGATGCTGGCCTCGGCGGTGCGCGTGCCCGACCACGGCAAGCGCGTGCCGTTCCGCTTCCTGAAGATCGCCGGCGATGCACGTCACACTCTGGGCGACTTTCTGGCCGCGCGCAGCCGTGAGCGCGATCCGCATGCCGGCGACGCCGTGTTCGAGAAGGACCGCCAGCGCTTCAGCCACGCACCCCTGGTGATCGTGGTGGTAGCCAGCCCGCGCCCGGACCCGAAAGTGCCCGCGCAGGAACAGCTGATGACCGCTGGCTGCGTGTGCTTTGCTCTGTTGCAGGCGGCCCAGGCGCTGGGCTTCGGCGCGCAGTGGCTGACCGCGTGGATGGCCTTTGATCCCGCCGTGCACGCCCATCTGGGGCTGGCCGAGGGCGAAGGCATTGCCGGTTTCATCCACATCGGCACGCCCAAGGCCGAGGTGCCTGAGCGCGAGCGCCCGGACCCGATGGCGCTGCTGCGTGACTGGACCCCTCCGGCATGACCCTGCCGGCACCGCCGCCGCTGTACCTGGTCGACGCCAGCATCTATGTGTTCCGCGCCTGGCATTCGCTGCCGGACGAGTTCCAGGACAGCCAGGGCTGGCCGACCAACGCCGTGCATGGTTTCGCCCGTTTCCTGCTCGACCTGCTTGAGCGCGAGCGCCCGCGGCACATCGCCATCGCCTTCGATGAAGCGCTGGACAGCGGCTTCCGCCACCGCCTGTACCCGGCCTACAAGGCCAACCGCGACCCGGCACCGGAAGCGCTCAAGCGCCAGTTCGTGCACTGCAAGGCGCTGTGCGCGGCACTGGGCCTGGCGGTGCTGGCCCACCATGATTACGAAGCCGACGACCTGATCGGCAGCGCCCTGCATGGCCATCGCAACAGCCATCGCGGCGTGATCATTTCCGCCGACAAGGACCTGTCGCAGTTGCTGCTCGACCATGACGAGCAATGGGACTACGCACGCAACCAGCGCTGGGACGTGGCCGGGGTAAAGGCCAGGCACGGCGTGCACGCGCACCAGATCGCCGACTACCTGGCGCTGTGTGGCGATGCGGTCGACAACATTCCGGGGATCAGCGGTGTCGGCGCCAAATCGGCAGCCGTGCTGCTGGCCCATTTCGGCAGCATGGACGTGCTGTACGAACGCCTCGACGAAGTGCCGTTCCTGCGCCTGCGCGGCGCGGCCCAGATGGCGGTGCGCCTGCGTGAGCAGCGCGAGCACGCCCAGCTCTGGCGCCAGCTGACCACCATCGCCCTGGACGCCCCACTGGAAGGCTGCCAGCCCGGCATGCCGCGCCAGGCGGCCGATCCAGAGCTGCTTGGCGGCCTGTGCCAGACCCTGCGCTTCGGCCCCATGACCCGTCGTCGGCTGTTCAATGCCGCCGGCATTTCCGACCCCGTTCCCACTTCTCCCACTTCCAGCGAGCCCGCATGAGCCAGCGCAACACCGAAGCACCGCGTGTCGTCTACGAAGGCAAATACCAGCGCATGGTGGTGCGCGGCACCTGGGAATACAGCGAGCGCACCCACGCCGGTGGCCTGGCCGCGATCATCATCGCCGTCACCCCCGAGGACAAGGTGCTGTTCGTCGAACAGTTCCGCGTGCCGCTGCAGGCACCGACCATCGAGATGCCGGCCGGGCTGGTCGGCGACATCGATGCGGGCGAGTCGATCGAAGTTTCCGCGGTACGCGAGCTGGAAGAGGAAACCGGCTGGACCGCCGAGCACGCCGAAGTGCTGATGATCGGTCCTACCTCCTCCGGTGCCAGCAGCGAGAAGATCGCCTTCGTCCGTGCCACCGGCCTGCGTCGCATCGGCGAAGGCGGCGGCGACGAGAGCGAGGACATCACCGTGCATGAGATCCCACGCACGCAGGCGGCCGCCTGGCTGGTGCAGAAAATGGCCGAAGGCTATGAAGCCGATGCCAAGCTGTGGGCCGGCCTGTGGATGATCGAGCACCATCTGGACGGCCGCCCCCGTGGCTGATGCCGGCCTGCACGCGCTGCCGACGCTGCTGGGTGCCGACGATCCGGCGATCTTCAGCGTGCACCGTGCGCAGGGCGCTTCGCCGTTCCTGCTGCTGGCCGATCATGCAGGCCAGCGGGTACCGCGTGCGCTGGCCGATCTTGGATTGCCGCAGACCGAACTGGACCGCCATATCGGCTGGGACATCGGCATCGGCGGCACCACGCGTGCACTGGCCGAGCGGCTGGATGCGTGGGCGATCGAGCAGACCTATTCGCGGCTGCTGATCGACTGCAACCGTCCGCTGGTTTCGCCCACGCTGATCCCCGAGGTCAGCGACCACACCGTGGTGCCGGGCAATGCCGGGCTGTCGCCCGCGCAGCGGCAGCAGCGCATCGATGCGATCCACGCGCCCTACCATGCACGCATCGATGCCGAACTGGATGCGCGCCGCGATGCGGCACGGCCGACGCTGCTGGTGATGATGCACAGTTTCACCCCAGTGATGAACGGCGTTGAGCGTCCCTGGCATGCCGGCGTGCTGTACCACCAGGACACGCGCTTTGCCCACGCCTTGCTGCAGGCGCTGCGCGATGAAGGCGACCTGGTGGTGGGCGACAACGAACCCTATTCGGTCAACAGCAGCAGCGACTACGCGGTGCCGGTGCATGGCGAAGGCCATGGCCTGGTGCACGTGGAACTGGAGATCCGCCAGGACCTGATTGCCGATGAAGCCGGTCAGCAGGCCTGGGCGGAGCGGTTGGCGCGGATTTTCACCGCGTTGCAGCCGCAGTTGTTGGCGTTCGGATGACCGCATCCACGCATGGCGTGGATCTACTGGGACACTACAAGTAGATCCACGCCATGCGTGGATGATTTTCGTCAACGCAGCACGGGAACATCCATCCACGGGAACGGCTTGAACCCGAGCACCTGCACGGTCGCGCCGATCGCTTCAAAATCATCCTTGATCGCCTGTGCGCGACGCCGATCCAGTGCTTCACCCAGCACCAGCGGCAGCGCACGGCAGCGTGCCAACGCTTCACCCACCGGAATGTCGAGCAGGTGCGCCACGCGCTGTGCCGCAGCCTTGATCTGTTCGTCCGCACATCCCTCCAGCGTCAACCCGAACGCGGCGAAGATGCCCGGCCCTACCCCGGCTGCGTGCGCAGCGGCCTGCTCCGCAGCACCCGCCTCGCCCAATGCTTCATCGACACCCTCCACCTGCAGGAAGGCGTCGTACTCTGCGTAGTACGCCAACGCTTGGGCGTAATCGCGCAGGGAAGAAAGTGGACGCTGGCGCTTCTGCACATCCAGGACGTCAGCGAACGTAGCCGGTTCCAGGCAGGTCGACAGGCCCAGCGCCTGCGCGGCCTCGGGCACCTCACCGTCATCATCGAACGCGGCGTCTTCATCGGCCGGCAACCAGAAGCGCGCCTGCAGCAGGTCGTCATCGGTGGCGTGCACCCAACCGAAGGAGGCATACACCTCATCGTCATCGTTGCAGGCTGCGAACGCGTGCAGGGTCTGTTGCAGGTCCAGCAGCTCGATCATGCTTCGTTGCTCAGGCAAGCGGTCGTCGCCGAGTCTACCCGTGCCGGACGCAGGCCCAGCGCGATGACCACGCCGAGCGCGGCGAACAGCGCGGCGCCGTACTGTGCGTTGACCATACCCTGCAGGGCATCGGCACTGGTCGCTGCCTGCGTACCGCGCGCGGCATTGGCCACCATCACCAGTACCGCCAGCCCCAACGCGCCGCCGATCTGCTGTGCGGTGGCGGCCATGCCGGACGCGACACCCTGCTGTGGACCCGGCACGCCCTGCCCGGCCACGATCCACATCGCCGTCCAGCTCATGCCCTGGCCGACGCTGAGCACCACGATGCCCGGCAGCAGCGGCCAGTAGCCGGCGCCGTGCGGCATCGCCAGCGCCACTGCGGTGATGCCGATGGCACCGGCGGCGAAGCCCCAGGCCAGCACCTGCCGTGGCGAACGGCGCTGCAGCATGCGCTCGGCAATGCGGATGCCGAAGGTGCACACCAGCGTCGGCAGCAGGAAGGCCATGCCAGCCTGCAGCGGGCTCCAGCCGTAACCATCCTGGAAGTACAGCGCCAGGAAGTAGTACTGCACGCCATAGCTGCTCATGAACGCGAAGGTCAGGCCGAGTGCTGCACGCAGGCCAGGCAGGCGCAGCAGCGCGAACTGCATCAGCGGGTCACGGCTGCGCTTTTCGATCTGCACGAACACTGTCAGCAGTACAGCGGAAAGCAGCAGGCAGATGAGCGTGGCCGGCGCGGTCCAGCCCCACTCCGGCCCCTGCACCAGGGTGGTGACCAGCAGGCTGCCGCCAGCAGTGACGGTGAGGCAACCGGCCAGGTCGAAGGAACGGCCGCGCACGCGCGGGCCATCGGCCGGCAGCCATGCACCGGCGGCAACCGCACAGGCGGTCGCCAGCGGCACGATCACTGCCAGCACCGCCGGCCAGCCGAAGGCCTGGGTCAGCACGCCGCCCAGCAGCGTGCCCAGCGCCAGGCCCGCCGCACTGGCCATGCTCCAGATCGCCAGCGCGCGGTTGCGCACGGGGCCTTCCGCATACAGGGTATTGATCAGCGCCAGGGTGGCCGGGAACAGCAGCGCCGCACCGATGCCCTGCACCGCACGCGCCACAATCAGCAGCGTGGCGTTGGGCGCCAGCGCGCCCAGCAGCGAGGCCAGCGCGAACAGCAGCATGCCCAGCCGATAGAAGCGGCGCCGGCCCAGCAGATCAGCCGCCCGCCCGCCCAGCAGCAGGCTGCCGCCGAAGGCCACGGTGTAGGCGCTGACCACCCACTGCAGCTGCTGCGCATTGATCTGCAGCGCGCGGCCCATGTCGTGCAGGGCAACGAAGATGATGGTGGCGTCCAGGGCGATGATCAGCTGCGCGGTGGCCAGCAGGGTCAGCGCCCAGCGCGGGTATTTCAGGGGAGGCATGCGGCGCCCGGTTCGGAGGGGGGGACGGCAGTCTCATTGATGCCGGTGCATCAATAAACCCCCTTCGCGCGATTTCTGTCATGATTTTTGGCATGAATGGATCCTCGATGGACCTCAATGCGGTGCGCATGCTGGTGCAGGTAGCCGAAGCGCGCAGCTTCACCGTGGCCGCCGGCCAGCTCGGCCTGAGCCAGTCCGGGCTGTCACGCGCGATCGGCCGGCTGGAAGCGTCGCTGGGAGTGAAGCTGCTGCAGCGGAACACCCGCAATGTCGCGCTGACCCCGGATGGCCAGCAGTTCGTCGAGCAGGTGGGACCGTTGCTGTGCGGCATGGAAGACGCCGAGCGGCTGCTGGCCGACCGCCCCTGCACGCCCTCGGGCGTGCTGAAAATCAGCGCGCCCTCCATGTTCGGGCGCAAGGTGCTGGTGCCGTTGCTGGGGCCGTTGCTGGAACGGCATCCGCAGCTGCAGGTGGAAGCGGTGCTCAGCGACCGCCTGGTGGATCTGGTGGAGGAAGGCTTCGATGCAGCGTTGCGCACTGGCACCATCGCTGACCAGCGGATGGTCGCGCGTCCATTGAAGCCACTGCGCTGGGTGACCGTGGCCAGCCCGGCCTACCTGGCCGCGCAGGGCGAGCCGGCCGACGTGGCGGCATTGCAGGACCATGCCTGCCTGGCGGTGCGCAACCTGCGCAGTGGCCGGTTGGTGGACTGGCAGTTTCTGCAGGACGGGCAGCTGCGCGAGGTCACGCCGCCGACGCGGATGGTGTTCGACTGCGGCGATCCGTTGGTCGAAGCAGCGATCGCGGGCATCGGCATCGTGCAGGTAATGGATTTCGCCGTGGCCGACGCGCTGGCCGATGGTCGCCTGCAGCGCGTGCTGCAGCCGTTCGAAGGCCGCAGCCGCGCGTTGTCGTTGATCTATCCGCCGTCGCGGCAGCACTCGCCGAAGCTGCAGGTGCTGGCCGAGGCGTTGCTCGCCGGGGATTGGTAGATCCACGCGTTGCGTGGATGAGCGTTTCAAGGCAAAAGCAGCCAGGCATGGCCTGGCTCTACTGACCTGTAGTAGATCCACGCCACGCGTGGATACCGACCCGCAGTAGATTCACGCCATGCGTGGATACCGACCCGCAGTAGATCCACGCCATGCGTGGATGAATGCTTCGACGCGAGAGCAGCCGGGCATGGCCCGGCGCTACCGGCAAGGCGTTGCCGGCCAGCGGCCGGCACTACCATCGATCAGGCGAAACTATCGGTGGCCCGCACCAGCGCGTCGACGTTCTCGGCCTCGAACGCGGAGTGCCCCGAGGCCGGGGTGATCTCCAGCTTCGCCTTCGGCCACACCTTGGTCAGGTCCCAGGCGTTGGCCAGCGGGCAGACCACGTCGTAGCGGCCATGCACGATCACGCCCGGGATATCGGCGATGCGGTGCGCGTCGCGCAGCAGCTGGTCTTCCACTTCGAAGAAACCGCCGTTGACGAAGTAGTGGTTCTCGATGCGGGCGAACGCCAGCGCGAAATGCGGGTCTTCATGGCTGTTGATGAAGTCATCGTCCACATGCAGGAAGCTGGTCGCACCTTCCCACACCGCCCAGGCCTTGGCCGCATCCAGCCGCGTTGCTTCGTCTTCGCTGGTCAGGCGGCGATGGAAGGCGGAGATCAGATCGTGGCGCTCCACCGCCGGAATCGGCTTGAGGTAGTGCTCCCACGCATCCGGGAACAGGCGGTTGGCGCCTTCCTGGTAGAACCATTCCAGTTCCCAGCGGCGCAGCATGAAGATGCCGCGCAGCACCAGTTCGGTCACTCGCTGCGGATGGGTTTCGGCATAGGCCAGCGCCAGGGTCGAGCCCCAGCTGCCACCGAACACCTGCCAGCGATCGACCTTCAGGTGCTGGCGCAGCTTCTCGATGTCGGCAACGAGGTCCCAGGTGGTGTTGTCCACCAGATCGGCGTGCGGGGTGGAACGACCGGCGCCGCGCTGGTCGAACAGGATGATGCGGTACTTGGCCGGGTCGTGGAACTGGCGCATCTTGTCGCTGCAGCCGCCGCCCGGCCCACCATGCAGCATCACCACCGGCTTGCCGTCCGGGTTGCCGCACTGTTCGAAGTACAGCGTGTGGCGGTCGTCGACCTTCAGGGTGCCGACGTCGTAAGGGGTGATGGCGGGGTACAGCGTACGCATGCTTGCAGCTCCGTGGTGGTGCCCTGCCCTTGGCAGGAGAACCCCCATTCTAGGCCGGTCGCCGGCCCAGGGTGACCCGGTCGCGCTGCTCCAGGTCCTGCACGGTCTGCACGTCGCTGTAGACGGCCTGCTCGAACAGCGCGCGGATGGCATCGCCCTGGTCCCAGCCGTGCTCGATCAGCAGCCAGCCGCCGAGCTGCAGATGGTCGCCGCCGCCGGCGACGATGCGGCGGATGTCGTCCAGCCCATCAACGCCCGAGGCCAGTGCCGTGGCCGGCTCGAAGCGCAGGTCGCCCTGTTCCAGGTGCGGGTCGTCGCTGGCGATATAGGGCGGATTGCTGGCGATCAGATCGAAGCGCTCGCCGCGCAGCGGTCCGTACCAGTCGTCGCCCCCTTCGGCAAAACGCACGTTGCCCAGCTCGTGGCGCGCGGCGTTGCGGGCCGCCACCGCCAAGGCCGCGGCACTGGCGTCGGTGGCCAGCACCTGCGCCTGCGGCCGTTCGCTGGCCAGGGCCAGGGCGATGGCGCCGCTGCCGGTGCCGAGGTCGGCCAGCTGCAGCGCGCGGTCCGGTGGCAGGCGGTCCAATGCCAGTTCCACCAGCAGTTCGGTCTCCGGCCGCGGAATCAGGGTGGCCGGGTCGACCTCCAGGTCCAGCGTCCAGAAGCCACGGCGGCCGGTCAGGTAAGCCACCGGTTCACCCGCAAGGCGACGGCCCAGCAGGGCCTCGAAGGCGGCCTGTTCGGCGGCCGGCAACGGATCGGTGGCATGCGCGAACAACCAGCTGCGCGGCCGCTCCAGCACATGCAGCAGCAGCAGTTCGGCCTCATGGCGGGCGTCGACGCCGCCCAGCCGGGTACTCGCGTCGGTCACGACTTGGCGCAGGGTGGGTTCGGGTTGTAGAGACATCCGGCAATTGTAGAGCCGAGCCTATGCTCGGCTGCTGTTCGCGGTAGCCCCAGCCGAGCGTGGGCTCGGCTCTAAGGATCCACAGCCGAGCATGGCTCGACGCTAGAGAATGCTGGAATCCGTTCAGGTTCCGCCAGAGGGGATAAGGAGGGGCTATCAGCCCTCTTCACACGTCCAGGAAGATTTTCCTTGTCACACAGGCAGTTGCAGGATGGACGTGGCCGGGTTCAGTGCCTGCCCATTGGATTTTGATAGCCTGCCTCTATCAAATAGATGTAATCAATGCATTGTCCTTATCGAAACAGAACCAGTAACCTAGGTCCTGTCGATTCACCCACTCCCCTTCACCCAGAGGAAAAACGATGTCCCTGATCAACACCCAGATCCAGCCGTTCGAAGCCAACGCTTACCTGAATGGCGAGTTCATCAAGGTCTCCGACAGCACCCTGAAGGGCCAGTGGTCGGTCCTGATCTTCATGCCGGCAGCCTTCACCTTCAACTGCCCGACCGAGATCGAAGACGCCGCTGACCATTACGCCGAGTTCAAGAAGGCCGGCGCCGAGGTCTACATCGTCACCACCGACACCCACTTCTCGCACAAGGTCTGGCACGAAACCTCGCCGGCCGTCGGCAAGGCCCAGTTCCCGCTGGTCGGCGACCCGACCCACCAGCTGACCCGCGCCTTCGGCGTGCACATCGAAGAAGAAGGCCTGGCCCTGCGCGGCACCTTCATCATCAACCCGGAAGGCGTGATCAAGACCCTGGAGATCCACTCCAACGAGATCGCCCGTGACGTCTCCGAGACCCTGCGCAAGCTGAAGGCTGCCCAGTTCACCGCCGCCAACCCGAACCAGGTCTGCCCGGCCAAGTGGAAGGAAGGCGAAAAGACCCTGACCCCGTCGCTGGACCTGGTCGGCAAGATCTAAAGCAGTACCCGCAGTACCGGCCTGCCGCAGCCCCACGCTGCGGCGCGGCCTTCATCCCCGTGCCGGTCCCCCCGCCGGCGTGGGGGTGAACCCAAGACAGCCGAGCCCGCAAGCCAACGCGCGCCAGCCTTGGCCAGCCAGCCCCTTCCACGGTGTCGCTGTCTTGGGTTCACCCCTACCCCTCGCTGGTCCGCTACCTTCTACAGCGGTGCCACGCCCCCGTTTTGCCTGAAGCCAGGAGAAGACCATGTTGGACGCCAACCTGCAGTCGCAGCTGAAGACCTATCTGGAGCGCGTGACCCGCCCGATCCAGATCACCGCGCATGCCGACGACGGTGCCAAGTCGCAGGAGATGCTGGACCTGCTGCAGACCCTGGAAAGCCTGTCGGACAAGATCTCGCTGCAGGTGCTGCGTGATGGCCAAGGCCGCGTGCCGTCCTTCGACCTGGGCACGCCGGGCCAGGACATCCACCTGACCTTCGCCGGCCTGCCGATGGGCCACGAGTTCACCTCGCTGGTGCTGGCACTGCTGCAGGTCGGCGGGCATCCGTCCAAGGCCACCGCCGAGCTGATCGAGCAGGTACAGAACCTGGAAGGCGACTACAAGTTTGAAACCTACTTCTCGCTGTCCTGCCAGAACTGCCCGGACGTGGTGCAGGCGCTGAACCTGGCTGCCGTGCTCAACCCGCGCATCCAGCACGTGGCCATCGACGGTGCGCTGTTCCAGGAGGAAGTCGAGCAGCGCGAGATCATGTCGGTGCCGACCGTCTACCTCAATGGCGCCGTGTTCGACCAGGGTCGCATGACCCTGGAGCAGATCGTGGCCAAGCTGGATACCAACGCCAGCAAGCGCGATGCCGAGAAGATCGGCGCCAAGGAGGCCTTCGACGTGCTGGTGGTCGGTGGTGGCCCGGCCGGCGCCGCAGCGGCGATCTACGCTGCGCGCAAGGGCATCCGTACCGGCATCGCTGCCGAGCGTTTCGGTGGCCAGGTACTGGACACCATGGCGATCGAGAACTTCATTTCGGTGAAGGAGACCGAAGGCCCGAAGCTGGCCGCGGCGCTGGAGCAGCATGTGCGCGAATACGAGGTCGACATCATGGACCTGCAACGCGCCAGTGCGCTGGTGCCGGCCGGTGAAGACGGCCTGGTGCAGGTGCAGCTGGAAAACGGCGCGGTGCTGAAGTCGCGCTCGGTGATCCTGTCCACTGGTGCCCGCTGGCGGCAGATGAACGTGCCCGGCGAAGACCAGTACCGCAACAAGGGCGTGGCCTACTGCCCGCATTGCGACGGCCCGCTGTTCAAGGGCAAGCGCGTAGCGGTGATCGGCGGTGGCAATTCCGGCGTTGAAGCCGCCATCGACTTGGCCGGCATCGTGTCGCATGTGACCCTGCTGGAATTCGATTCCAGCCTGCGTGCCGACGAAGTGCTGCAGAAGAAGCTGCGCAGCCTGGCCAATGTCACCGTGCTGACCAGCGCGCAGACCACCGAAGTGCTGGGCGACGGCAGCCGTGTCACCGGCCTGGTCTACAAGGACCGTGTCGGCGGCGATTCGCATCGCGTTGAACTGGAAGGCATCTTCGTGCAGATCGGCCTGCTGCCGAACACCGAATGGCTGAAGGACACCGTGGCTCTTTCGCCGCGTGGCGAGATCGTCATCGATGACCGCGGGCAGACCAATCTGCCGGGCGTGTTCGCCGCGGGTGATTGCACGACGGTACCCTACAAGCAGATCATCATCGCGATGGGCGCCGGTTCGACCGCCGCACTGAGCGCTTTCGATCACCTGATCCGCTCTTCGGTTCCCAAGAGCAGCGGTGCGGTGGCCGAAGCGGCCTGATCCAACGTTCCCAGGCCATCGGGAGCACCATCAACCGGCGGGGCAACGCCATGCCGGTGCAGTACCCCGAGAGGTCTGAGGATGAACCTGCGTGACCTGAAATACCTGGTGGCCCTGGCCGATCACAAGCACTTCGGCCGGGCCGCCGCCTCCTGCTTCGTCAGCCAGCCCACGCTGTCGACGCAGATCCGCAAGCTGGAAGAGGAACTGGGCCTGCCGCTGGTGGAACGCGCGCCGCGCAAGGTGATGCTGACCCCTGCAGGCCACGAAGCGGCCGCGCGGGCACGGGTGATCGTGGCCGAAGTGGAGCAGCTGAAGGAAGCGGCGCGACGCAGCCGCGATCCGGAAGCGGGTACCGTGCGCCTGGGGATCTTCCCCACCCTCGGCCCGTACCTGTTGCCGCACGTGATTCCGCGCATCCGCAGCCGCTTCCCCGAGCTGGAACTGCTGCTGGTGGAAGAAAAGAGCGATGTGCTGCTGGAGCGCCTGCGCGAAGGCAAGCTCGACGCCGCACTGCTGGCACTGCCGGTGATCGACGACCAGCTTCATGCCGAATTCCTGTTCGAGGAGCCGTTCCTGCTGGCCGTATCCGGCCGCCATCCGCTGGCCACGCGCGAGCATCTGGACGTGCAGGAACTGGCCACGCAGAAACTGCTGCTGCTGGAAGACGGCCACTGCCTGCGTGACCAGGCGCTGGAAGTCTGTCGCCTGTTCGGCGCCAATGAAAAATCCGAATTCCGCGCCACCAGCCTGGAAACGCTGCGACAGATGGTCGCCGCCGACGTTGGCATCACCCTGCTACCCAGCCTGTCGGTACAGCCGCCGGTGCCGCGCTCGAACAACATCCGCCTGCTCGACTTCGTCGGCGAGGGCCGTCCCAGCCGGCGCATCGCCATGATCTGGCGCCGCAGCTCGGCGATGAACGAGTTCCTGATGGAGCTGGCCGAGCAGTTCAAGCGCCTGCCCGATGCGCTGTTTACGCTGGAGGCGTTGGCCCCGGCAAACGGCGATGCTGCCACCCCGCCCACGCCGGTGCTGAACGGCTGAGACACCGCAGCCGGGCCTCGAAACCGCCGGGAGTCGATTCCGGCCGCATTTGTCCCCACAATACAGTCAGGCGGCGCCAGCAGGTGCCGCCTTTTGCATGGCTTTCAACCAAGGAGCGTCACCATGAACACCGCCAGCGGCCTGCCGCCGTCGATCACCGTTTCCACCCTCGACATGGACCGCCTGGACGCCATGCTCGAATCTCCGGCAAACAGCCAGACGCCGGCCGCGCGTGCGCTTGCCGACGAACTCAACCGGGCGACCGTGTTGCCGCCAGACCAGATTCCCGAAGGCATCGTCATGATGCATTCGCGCGTGGAGTGCGAAGATGAAGTGTCGGGCGAAAAGCATGTCCTGACCCTGGTCTTCCCCCGCGAAGCCAATGTCGATGAAGGCAAGGTGTCCGTGCTGGCGCCCGTGGGCAGCGCCCTGCTTGGCCTGGCCGTGGGCCAGAGCATCGACTGGACCGCCCCCGGCGGCCGCAAGCTGCGGCTGCGCGTGAGCGCGGTCCACAACGACCGTCCCTGACCTGCGCTGCGTACCGCGCGCGATCAGTTTCCCTGCAATCCCCGCACCAGGAGCCGTAATGAGTACCCCGTCCAAACTGTCCCAGCTGCGCGAACTGTCCGTGGTCGTTGCCGATACCGGTGACTACGAGGCGATCAAGCGCTTGCAGCCGGTGGACTGCACCACCAATCCGACCCTGGTGAAGAAGGCGCTGGACCTGCCGGTCTATGCGGAACTGATCGAACGCGAACTGGCCTGGGGCCGCCAGCAGGGCGGTGACCGCGAGACCGTGGTGCACGCCGTGGCCGACCGCCTGACCATCGGCGTCGGCGCGCTGCTGAGCACGCTGGTACCGGGCCGTGTGTCCACCGAAGTGGATGCCGACCAGGCCCATGACACTGCCGCGACCGTGGCCAAGGCCCGCCAGTTCATCCAGATGTACGCTGATGCTGGCGTGCCGCGCGAGAAGATCCTGATCAAGATCGCCGCGACCTGGGAAGGCGTGGAAGCCGCGCGCGTGCTGCAGGCCGAAGGCATCGACTGCAACCTGACCCTGATCTTCAACCCGACCCAGGCACTCGCCTGCAGCGAAGCCGGCGCGTTCCTGATCTCGCCGTTCGTCGGCCGCATTCTCGACTGGTACGTGGCCAACGGCCAGACCCCGGCGAACATCGACGAAGACCCGGGCGTGGTGTTCGTGCGTGGCGTGTATGCCGAATTCAAGCGCCGCGGTTCGCCGACCGTGGTGATGGGCGCCTCGTTCCGTTCGACCGCGCAGATCGAAGCGCTGGCCGGCTGCGATCGCCTGACCATTTCGCCGGACCTGCTGGAGAAGCTGGATGCCGACCACGGCGTGCTGCCGCGCAAGCTGGTGGCCGGTGCCGCTGAAGTGGTGCAGGTGACGCCGATCGACGCGACGACGTTCGCTGCGGACCTGGCGGCCGATCCGATGGCAACCGAGAAGCTGGCGACCGGTATCGATGCATTCGCCAAGGATCTGGAAGCGCTGCGTCAGCGGATCCGCGAGGCGCTGTGAGGATTCCGGCCAACGGCTGAGCCCCTCGTGGGGGGGCGCTCAAGGCAGATCGTGGGATTGGCAGGGCGGGTGGGCCATGCAGGGGACGCTGCAAGTACGTCCATGTAAGCTCGGTCGCCGCATCCATGCGGCTCACGCCCCTGCACGGCCCACCCGCCCTGCCTTCGACAATTTCCTGCGGCGGTCCGCCACGGAAGAAAGAAAAGAAGAGCAAAAGCGGGTCGCGCGCTACGCGTGCTCACAAACAAAAAGGACGCGGCGAATGCCGCGTCCTTTTTGTTTTCTATCAGGTCGTCAGTAACCCAATGCTCTTGCCCACCGTCACCGGGAAACTGTCGAAGGCGGGACGGGTGCAGATGGCGGGACCGTCCACGGCATGGATGCCGTGGCCGAGCCCCCAGGGATGGGTTTACGGCGTGTCCCGCCATCTGTACCCGTCCCGCCAAACCCACAGCAACCCAGAGCCGCTTTGGCTTTGGCTTTGGCCGTTGCTTTCAGCTTCTGCCCGCCGCAGGCGGACCACCGCGCGTCAGCGCGGCACCTCCACATCCAACCCGATCGGGCAGCTCACGCCGGTACCGCCGATGCCGCAGTAACCGTTCGGATTCTTCGCCAGGTACTGCTGGTGATAGTCCTCGGCGTAGTAGTTCTCAGGCGCCGGGTACACGATCTCGGTGGTGATCGGGCCATAGCCCGCTGCAGCCAACTGCGCCTGGTAGGCCTCGCGGCTGGCCAGCGCCGCCGCGTACTGCGCCTCGTCGGTGGCGTGGATCGCCGAACGGTACTGGGTGCCGGTGTCGTTGCCTTGGCGCATGCCCTGGGTCGGGTCATGGCTTTCCCAGAACAGCTGCAGCAGGCGCTCCAGGCTCACCACCGCCGGGTCGAACACCACCTGCACCACCTCGGTGTGGCCGGTCAGGCCTGAACAGACCTCTTCATAGGTGGGGTTCGGGGTGATGCCGCCGGCATAGCCCACCGAGGTGCTGTACACGCCCGGTTCGCTCCAGAACTTGCGCTCGGCGCCCCAGAAGCAGCCCAGGGCGAAGCGGATCTGCTGCAGGCCGGCGAAACGGTCCTTCAGCGGATGGCTGTTCACGAAGTGCTGGTTGCTGTGCAGCGGCAGCGGTTGCTCGCGGCCCGGCAGCGCTTCTTCCGGGCGCGGCAGGCGCTGCTTGAAGGCCCCGATGCCGAGGATGCCCTGTCCGATTCCCAACATGATGCGCTCCTACGCCGGAAGGCCGGCAATGTCGTCGGCATCTGAAATGGGGTCGCTGGGGGCGTGGCCCAAGTCCAGCGCGGCGACGATGTCCTCGGCCTGCGGGCGCGCGGCGTCGGGGATCCCGACCCGCAGCACGCCGAACAGCGGCAGCTCGCCCATGCCACCCAGCAGCGACTCGCCGAACACGAAGGCCGGGATGCCGGCGTCTTCCAGCGCGTGCTTGACCAGGTGGGCGTCGAACAGATTGTCGGCCTTGTACACGATGTGCATGCGGCAGCTCCGTGGGACAGGATTCCAGCATACGCCCGGGGGCTGAATGGTGCCGCGGGTGGCATCCGCGGGTTGCCGGCCAGCGGCCGGCACTACAGACGACGCGGGTAGTGCCGGCCGCTGGCCGGCAACACCAACCATCCATGCCCGCCCACCGGGCAGCCCTTCCCGGTAAGCGTTAGACTGGCAATCTTTCTGCCTTACTTTCGCCGACTCATGTCAGAGCACACCCCCGCCAGCCCCGAGACCCCCGCCGACAGCCACGAGAAGCGTGATTTCATCCGCCAGATCGTGCGCGAGGACCTGGCCAGCGGTAAGCACCAGGCGATCAAGACCCGCTTTCCGCCGGAGCCGAACGGCTACCTGCACATCGGCCATGCCAAGTCGATCTGCCTGAACTTCGGCATCGCCGGTGAGTTCAGTGGCGTCTGCAACCTGCGTTTCGACGACACCAACCCGGCCAAGGAAGACCCGGAGTACGTGGCCGCGATCCAGGACGACGTGCGCTGGCTGGGCTTTGAGTGGAACGAGCTGCGCCACGCCTCGGACTACTTCCAGACCTATTACCTGGCCGCCGAGAAGCTGATCGCCGACGGCAAGGCCTACGTCTGTGACCTGTCGGCCGAGGAAGTGCGCGCCTACCGCGGCACCCTGACCGAACCGGGTCGTCCCTCGCCGTACCGCGAGCGCAGCGTCGAGGAAAACCTCGACCTGTTCCGCCGCATGCGTGCCGGTGAATTCCCCGATGGCGCGCGCACCGTGCGCGCCAAGATCGACATGGCCAGCGGCAACATCAACCTGCGCGATCCGGCGCTGTACCGCATCAAGCACGTCGAGCACCAGAACACCGGCAACGCGTGGCCGATCTACCCGATGTACGACTTTGCCCATGCACTGGGCGATTCGATCGAGGGCATCACCCACTCGCTGTGCACGCTGGAATTCGAAGACCACCGCCCGCTGTACGACTGGTGCGTGGACAACGTCGACTTCGCCCACGATGACGCGCTGACCCAGCCGCTGGTCGACGCCGGCCTGCCGCGCGAAGCGGCCAAGCCGCGCCAGATCGAGTTCTCGCGCTTGAACATCAACTACACGGTGATGAGCAAGCGCAAGCTGATGGCGCTGGTCACCGAACAGCTGGTGGACGGCTGGGAAGACCCGCGCATGCCGACCCTGCAGGGCCTGCGTCGCCGCGGCTACACGCCGGCGGCGATGCGCCTGTTCGCCGAGCGCGTGGGCATCAGCAAGCAGAATTCGCTGATCGATTTCAGCGTGCTGGAAGGCGCGCTGCGCGAAGACCTGGACAGCGCCGCACCGCGCCGCATGGCCGTGGTCGACCCGGTCAAGCTGGTGCTGACCAACCTCGCCGAAGGCCACGAAGAGCAGCTGACCTTCAGTAACCATCCGAAGGACGAGAGCTTCGGTACCCGCGACGTGCCGTTCGCACGTGAGCTGTGGATCGACCGCGAGGACTTCGCCGAAGTGCCGCCGAAGGGCTGGAAGCGCCTGGTTCCCGGTGGCGAAGTGCGCCTGCGCGGGGCCGGCATCATCCGCTGCGACGACGTGATCAAGGATGCCGACGGCACCATCACCGAGCTGCGCGGCTGGCTGGATCCGGAATCGCGCCCGGGCATGGAAGGCGCCAACCGCAAGGTCAAGGGCACCATCCACTGGGTCAGCGCGGTGCACGGCGTGCCGGCCGAGATCCGCCTGTACGACCGCCTGTTCTCGGTACCGAACCCGGACGACGAATCGGAAGGCAAGACCTACCGCGACTACCTCAATCAGGAATCGCGCCGCACCGTCACCGGCTATGTCGAGCCGGCGGCTGCCACCGCTGCGCCGGAACAGTCGTTCCAGTTCGAGCGCACCGGCTACTTCGTTGCCGACCGCCGCGACCACACCGAAGCCAAGCCGGTGTTCAACCGCAGCGTGACCCTGCGCGACACCTGGTCGGCCTGAGCACCTGCGCGGGCGCCGCGAAGGCGCCCGCGTCATCCTGCAACTGCCTCATCCTCTGCTGAAGCCTGCGTAGCCGACCCTCGGTAACGGCAGGCCTTGCTGCGCGAGCGCAGGCATGCAATGCCACCGCGCAGCCGCTGTCGGCGTCATCATCCCCTCCTCGCCCCTGTCAGGCCCTGCCATGTCCGCTGCCCCGAGTGCACTTCTGCCGCTGCTGCAACAGGTCCTGCTGGGCCGTGACATCGCCTGCACCGTCGAGGGTGATGACCTGCTGCTTGGCAGCGGCCTGCAGCTGACGCCGCACAGCGTCTCCAGCAACGAACGCGACAACGGCGGCTGGCAGACCTCCACCGTCATCGAGACCCGTCACGCCGGCCTGTTCGCCGATGGCCTGTTCGAATACCAGCACGCCAATGGCGCGACCGAACAGGAGTCGTTGCTGTCCGGCTTCGACACCTGGGTGCGGGTGGATCTGGCGACCCTGCAGGCCGCCGTCGGTGCCGAAGACGCACCGGATCTGCCGATGATGGGGCTGACCTACCCGAGCGGCGACGAAGGCGAAGAACACGAGCGCACCGTGGTGCTGGGGCCGCTGGCCCATTACCGCGCCCGCGAACTGGACGACGCTGCCGCATGCAGCGAGGACGACCACGGCTCCTGCCCCTGCTGCCTGTTCACCAAGAGCATCGATGCCTTCGACGACCTGCTGAAGGCCCACCACTTCCTGGCCATCCGCCTGTTCGCGTCGCGCGACGAGCAGGGCCAGTGCGAAGCCGACTGCCGGGTCAACGGCCATGACTTCGCCCCTGCCCTGCCGCTGCTGCGCGCCTATGCCGCGCGCTGGCCGCAGGCGGGGCTGGAGTTCCGCAAGCAGTACGTGGTGATCCGCACCGGCTCACCGTCACCGGCCTGAATCCAGCGCGCACGCCCGGTACATGCCACTGCCGCTACACTGCGCGCCGACATCTGCTGCACCTGTTCCTTTCACTCCCAACGAGGCACCCCCGCGATGCTGTACGCGCAAGTCCACCTGACCCTTCCCGCCTGGATCCACGACCAGATCGACCTGGATCGTCGATATCCGGGCGACGAGGCCAAGGTCGCGCTGGCGATCGAGCTGTCGCGGCTGAACGTCGACCACGCCAGTGGCGGCCCGTTCGGCGCCGTGGTGTTCGGGCCGGATGACAAGGTGATCGCCGCCGGCGTGAACCGGGTGATGCCGCACTCGACCTCGCTGGCGCACGCCGAGAACATGGCCTACATGCTGGCCCAGCAGCGCCTGCAGACCCCGCGCCTGAACACGGTGCTGTCGCCCATCACCCTGGCCACCAGCTCGCAGCCCTGCTGCCAGTGCTACGGCGCTACCGTGTGGGCCGGCATCGACCGCCTGCTGATCGGCGCGAGTTCGGCCGACGTGGAAGAACTGACCCCGTTCGATGAAGGCCCGCTGCCGGCCGACTGGGTGGGCGAACTCAACAAGCGCGGCATCGAAGTGGTGCAGGGTCTGAACCGCGATGCGGCGCGCAGCGTGCTGCGTGCCTATGGGGAAAGCGATGGCGCCCGTTACTGAGACCGGCATCGGCCTGCTGTGCCTGTGCCGGCAGGGCTTCGAGCCCGAGCTGGCCGGCGAACTGCAGTTCCGCGCAGGCGCTGCCGGTTTTGCCGGTTACGCCCGCACCCAGCGCAATGATGGCTACGTGCTCTTCATGTGCGATGAAGCCGCGGCGCTTGCACCGCGACTGCCGTGGCGCGAGCTGATCTTCGCCCGCCAGAAGCTGGTGGTGCTGGCCGAGCTGCCGCAGCTGGACCCGGCCGACCGCATCACCCCGATGCTGGAAGTGCTGGCCGATGCGCCGCGCTTTGGTGATCTGTGGGTGGAGCATCCCGATTCGGACGCTGGCAAACCGCTGTCCGGACTGGCGCGTGCGTTCGGCAATGCCCTGCGCCCGGCGCTGCGCAAGGCCGGCAAACTCAGCGACAAACCCAACGCACGCCTGCCGCGCCTGCACGTGGTGTTCGTCGATGGCACCCACGCTTTCATCTGCGTGGCCAACCCGGACGACAGTGCACCCTGGGCGTTGGGCATTCCGCGCCTGAAGCTGTTGCCCGACGCACCCTCGCGCTCGGCATTGAAGCTGGATGAGGCACTGCTGACCCTGCTTGCCCCGGAAGAACGCGAAGCGCTGGTTCGCCCGGGCATGCGCGCGGCCGACCTCGGCGCGGCACCGGGCGGCTGGACCTGGGTGCTGACCCGCCAGCACGTGCATGTGCTGAGCATCGACAACGGCCCGCTGCGCCAGCACGTACTGGACACCGGCCTGGTCGAGCACCTGCGTGCCGATGGCTTCCATTGGCATCCGGAGCAGCCGCTGGACTGGATGGTCTGCGACATGGTCGAGCAACCGCGTCGCGTCGCCGAACGCATGGCCACCTGGTTCCGCGAGGGCTGGTGCAGGCACGCGATCTTCAACCTGAAGCTGCCGATGAAGAAGCGCTGGGACGAAACGCGCCTGTGCCTGGACCTGTTCCAGGACCAGGCCGGCAAGCCGCTGGTGGTGCGTGCCAAGCAGCTGTACCACGACCGTGAGGAAATCACGGTGCTGGCGTCGCCGCTGCGCTGATGAACACCCCGCGCATTTCCCTGCTGCTGTGTACCGCGTTGCTGGCATCGCCGGCGCTGGCACAGCCGGTGCGCCCGCAGCCGGCACAGAGTGCTCCGCTGCGCGATGACAGTGGCGTGGTCCGCCAGCAGTCACTGTCGCCCGGCCGGGTGACCGGCAGCGTCGACATCGTGGTGCCGCTGGGCGAAACCCCGGTAACGGTGCGTTCGCTGGCGCCGGCCAGCGTGGTCGGCCAGTACCGCATCCATTTCGCCGAGCTGGACGTGGACGGTGATGGCTTCATCAGCCGTGAGGAGGCGCAGGTGAACCCGGCGCTTGCCGACGAGTTCAACGCATTGGACGTGAAGCGTCGCGGCAAGCTGGACCGCGCCGATCTGGCCGGTTGGCTGGTGGATTGAGCCCGCTGCGGTAACGGTATCCACGCATGGCGTGGATCTACCGACGGCGGTAGCGCCGGGCCATGCCCGGCGGAATCCATGAACCGCGCTGCGCGCTCGCCGGGCATGGCCCGGCGCTACCGGTGGATGATCCGGGGCACGCGCGCCAACCTTGGTTGGCACCCAGCGGTCATACCCCTGCGGCGCGCTTCCAGAAGGCCTGCACCAGCGGCGGCCACTTGCCCACGCAGCCCAGCGCGCGGCCACGCGCCAGGGTCAGGTGCATCTCGTCGTTGGAGAACAGCCCGTTGATCGCGTCGAAGCTGTAGGCGGCGATCTGGTTGTCGCTGCGACGCTCGCGCGCCCAGCGCTGCACGCGCTGCGGCGACAACCGGGGTTGCCCACGCCGTTCGGCCGATGGCGCCAGCCAGTGCTGCAGGGCGGCGACGTCGCGCAGGCCGAGGTTGACGCCCTGCCCGGCCAGCGGATGCACTACGTGGGCGGCATCGCCCAGCGCCAGCACGCGACCGGCCACGTAGTGGCGGGCCAGCTGCCGGCGCAGCGGGAACGCCGCGCGCGGCGAGGCCAGCCGCAGTTCGCCCAGGCGCGCGGCGAAGGCGCGGGTCAGCTCACGATTGAATGCGTCTTCGTCCAGGGCCAGTACGCGTGCCGCCTCGTCGTCGGGCAACGTCCAGACGATGGAGCTGCGATGCTCGGCCACCGGCAGCAACGCCAGCGGACCGGTCGGCAGGAAGCGCTGCCAGGCCGTGGCCTGGTTGGGCAGCTCGCTGTCCACATAGGCGACCACCCCGCGCTGCTGGTAATCGTGGCGCTCGACCTCGATCCCGGCCAGTCCACGCAGGGTCGATTCCGCACCGTCGGCGGCCACGGCCAGCGCGGCTTCGATGCGACGGCCATCATCCAGGCGCAGGCGCACACCGTGCTCGTCCTGTTCGAGCGCTTCCACGCGCGCCGGGCAATGCAGCTCCACGCCGGCGGCCGGCAACGCCGCCCACAGGCGATCCTGCAGCAAGCCGTTCTGGACGATGAAACCCAGTTCGCGACGGCCGAAGCGGTCCGCGTCGAACAGCAGGTCGTCGCCACCGGCCGCGTCCCACACCTGCATGCGCCGGTATGGCCAGGCGCGTGCCTGCGCGATCGTCGGCCACACGCCGAGACGCTGCAGCAGCTGCACGTTGTCGGCGGCGAAGGCGAACACCCGCAGGTCCGGCTGTGCGGCCTGCCACGGCGCAGGTTCACGGCCTTCCACCAATGCCACTGCAAGACCAGCATCGGCCAAGGCCAGCGCACAGGCAGCGCCGACCACGCCGCCACCCACAATGGCCACGTCCAGGCGTGCGCGCCGGTTCATGCGCCTTCTCCACGGCACAGACGCGGCACGTCGCCACGGAAGCCCATCGCACCACCGACCAGCATCGACTGCACCGAGGCGCGCTGTGCGGCCACCAGGCCCAGGCTGCGCAGGGGGCGCAGCAGCGGCGCCGGATTGCTGGTCAGGCGGGCAAGACCACCGGAGAACGCCACCGTCTGTCGTCGATCTTCTTCGCGGCGGGCTACGTAGGACCGCAGCAGCGCATCACTGCCAGCGTCGCCCTCCACTTCCAGCAGCTCGGCCAACGTCAACGCATCGCGCAGGCCGAGGTTGAAGCCCTGTGCACCCAGCGGATGGATGGTCTGCGCGGCATTGCCAAGCAGCACCGTGCGCTCCCCCACCAGCGCGCGCGCCATTACCTGGATCAGCGGATAGGCGCTGCGCGGACCAGAGTCGAGCAGGCGACCCGCACGCCAGCCGATGGCCTGCTGCAGGCGCTGCAGCCACGCGCTGTCGTCCAGCGCCATCACCGCTTCGGCCTGGTCACGGGCGACGCCATGCACGGTGCCGAAATGGCGGTCGCCACGCGGCAGCAACGCCGTCGGGCCGGTATCGGTGAAGCGCTCCCAGGCGGTGCCATCGGGCGCACGCTGGCTGCGTACGCGGGCCACGAACAGCGTCTGCTGGAAATCGTGGCGATCAACTTCGATGCCCAACGCATCGCGCACCCCGCTGCTGGTGCCGTCGGCACCGACCACCAGCCGCGCCAGCAGCACGCGCTCGCCGCTGTCATCGGCCACCCGCACCTGGCGGTAACCATCAATCACATCGCCCAGACCAAGGAAACGCATCGGCCGGTAGCGGCGCAGTCGTGGCAGCTCCTGCAGCCGGCTTTCCAGCGCCTGGCCGAAATCACGCGCCACCACCACCTGGCCGAACCACGGCCGGTCGTAATCCGTTGCATCGAGCTGCACGCGGCCGAAATCACCGGCGCGGCTGACATGGATGCGGCGGATCGGGCCTGGTGCCATCGACAGCTTCTGCATGACCCCAAGCGCGGTCAGCGCGTTGATGGTGGCTGCGGCAAAACTGAGGTTGCGCTGGTCGAACACCGCTGGCAGTTCACCCGCCGGGCTGGCTTCGAGCAGGCCCACGTCGCGGCCCAGCCGGTCCAGGGCGATGGCCAGGCTGGCACCCACCAGACCACCACCGACGATCAGCACGTCATGTCGTTCACTCATGGGCGCATGATACGCGCTCGCCGCGCCTGCATGCCCGGCACGGCCCCGCCTGCGCCCAGCGTCGCGCCGGGCTAGAATGAAACCTGAATCCGCTCCGGCCCCCACCGCCATGTCCGACTCCGCACCCCGCGCCTTCGTCCTGTCAGTGCTCGTGCTGTTGCTGGCGGCGACCCGCGTCAATCACTTCGCGGCAATCCCGGACGCCTCCTGGGCCGTGTTCTTCATCGGCGGCTTCTACCTCGCCCGCTGGACCCGCTGGGCGTTCCCGCTGCTGATGGTGTTCGCGGTGCTGGTCGACTGGATCGTGATCCGCAGCAGCGGCCTCGATTTCTGGCAGCACTACTGCGTGTCGCCGGGCTACTGGCTGCTGTTGCCGGCGTACTTCGCCATGTGGGCCGGCGGCATGCTGCTGGGCCGCAACTACCGCAGTGCGCAGTGGTCGGTGCTGGGCAAGGGTGCGTTGCTGCTGGTGGCGTCGGTGGCGCTGTGCCATCTGCTGGCACAGGGCGGTTTCTACTGGACCAGCCAGAACGTGGCCGAGCCGACCGTGGCCGGCTGGGCGCAGAACTACGCACAGTGGTTCGGCCCCTACCTGCGCACCACCGCGATCTACGTGGCCCTGGCCGCCGCACTGCAGCTGGCCGTGGAGCAGGTGCTCAAGCTCCTGCAGGCCCGCCGCGACATCCATCACTGAGCCGCGCCATGGGTCATCGCCTCTCGCGCATCTACACCCGCACCGGCGACGACGGCAGCACCGGCCTGGGTGACGGCAGCCGGGTCGGCAAGGACGATCTGCGTGTTGCCTCCTATGGCACCGTCGACGAAGCCAATGCCACGCTCGGCCTGTTGCTGGCCGTGCCGCTGCCGGAGGACGTCCGCGCGCTGGTCGTGCACCTGCAGCACCAGCTGTTCGATCTGGGCGCTGAACTGTGCGTTCCCGGCCATGCCGCGATCCACGCCGCCGACGTATCGGCTCTGGAACAGCAGCTGGACCACTACAACGCCGACCTGCCGATGCTGAAGGAGTTCATCCTGCCGGCCGGTGGCGAGGCCGCCGCGCGCTGCCACCTGGCCCGTACCGTGGTCCGCCGCGCCGAGCGCGACACGGTGGCCCTGGCCCGGGTGGAACCGGTACGCAGCGAAGCGCTGCAGTACCTCAACCGGCTGTCAGACCTGCTGTTCGTGCTGGCCCGGGTGCTGGCACGGGCCGATGGCCACGGCGAAGCGCTGTGGCAACCACAGCATCGCCAGCGCTGAGCCGCCATGCTGGTCTTCACCCATCCCGCCTGCCTGCTGCACGATCCCGGCCCTGGCCATCCTGAATGCCCGCAACGCCTGCAGGTGGTGCTCGATGCGCTGCATGAGGCTTTCCCCGGCCAACTGGAGTGGCGCGAAGCGCCACCGGCGAAGTTTGGCGAACTGACCCGGGTCCACGACAGCGCGCTGCTGGATCTGGTGCTGCAACCGCAGACCGCACCGCTGCGCCAGCTGGACATGGACACCTGGACCTCGCCGGGTTCGGCCAGTGCCGCGGTGCATGCCGCCGGCGCAGGTGTCGCGGCCGTCGATGCAGTGATGCTGGGTGAGGATCCACTGGCCTTCTGCGCGGTGCGCCCGCCCGGTCACCACGCCACCAGCAGTACCGCGATGGGCTTCTGCCTGCTCAACAACATCGCCATCGCCGCCGCCTACGCCCGCGATCGCCACGGTCTGGAGCGGATCGCGGTGGTCGATTTCGATGTCCACCACGGCAACGGCACCCAGGACATCTTCCAGCACGACGCCCGGGTGTCCTACTACAGCACCCATCAGGCAGGGCTGTTCCCCGAATCCGGCCTGCGCCGTGACCGCGGCGCCGGCAACCTGATGAACATCCTGCTGCCACCGGGCAGTGGTGGCTTCCGCTTCCGCAACGTCTGGGCCGACGAGATGCTGCCGGCGATCGACGACTTCCGCCCCCAGCTGCTGTTGATCTCGGCCGGCTTCGATGCCCACCTGCGCGATCCGCAGGCCGACCTGATGCTGGAGACCGACGATTTCGCCTGGATCACCCGCGAACTGCACGCGCTGGCACGCCGCCATGCCGCTGGCCGGGTGGTGTCGATGCTGGAGGGCGGATACGACCTGCAGGCCTTGGCCGAGTGCAGCGTGGCCCATCTGCAGGCACTGATGGCGACACCTTCCGGCAACGGGCCTGGATGAACCCGAACCGGCAATCCGGGGAGGCCTTCATTGCCCCTATGCAAGGGATGGGGCAAGCTACCGTCCGTTTTCGCCCGAATCCGAACCGCGTGCGCCGAGCCCTCCGCCTGCTTCCCCTGCCCCTGAGCATCGCCGTCTGCCTTCCGGCATGGGCCGATGACAAGCCGCTCAACTGGGGCCTTTGCCCGGCCACGGACGTGATCCCTGCGTTCACCGACGCGCCGACGCCGGTGCCCGGCCAGGACAAGGCTGCCGCCAGCGCTGCGCGCGAGCAGCAGCCCACCGACATCGAGGGCGACCAGTTGCTGGGCACCACCACCGTGCCGCAGTACCAAGGCAATGTGGCGCTGCGCCGGGGCGACCAGTTCGTCGGCACCGACAAGCTCAGCTTCGATACCGAAAGCGGCAACTACGTCGCCGACGGCAACGTCCGTTACCAGGATGCCTCGATCCGGATGGTCGCCAAGCGCGCCGAGGGCAACCAGGAAAGCGACACCCACAAGATCACCGACATCCAGTACCAGCTGGTGTCCCGCCGCGGCAATGGCGAAGCCGAATCGGTCGACCTGCAGGGCGCGGTCGGGCAGATGCACCGCTCCACCTACACCACCTGCGACCCGTCGCAGCCGGTATGGCGGCTGACGGCGCCGGAAATCGAAGTCGACAATGACGAAGGCTTCGGCACCGCCCGCAACGCGGTGCTGCGGATCGGCAAGGTGCCGATCCTGTGGGCGCCCTACTTCAAGTTCCCGATCGATGACCGGCGCAAGACCGGCCTGCTGTTCCCGCAGCTGGGCATGTCCGGCCGCAACGGTTTCGATTACGCACAACCGATCTACTTCAACCTGGCGCCGAACTACGACGACACGTTGACCCCGCGCTACATGAGCCGGCGCGGCCTGATGCTCGACAATGAGTTCCGCTACCTCTACGAGGGCGGCCGTGGCGAACTGCTGACCGCGTTCATGCCCAACGACAAGCTGCGCGACCGCGACCGCGGCCGGGTGATGTTCGGCGGTTACCACAACCTCGACGACCACTGGCAGGCACGCGCCAACCTGGCCTGGGTCAGCGACGAGCGCTATGTGGAGGACTTCGCCAACCGCCTGGTGGGTGTCACCGCATCGAACCTGCAGAGCACCGTGGGCCTGTACGGCACCGGCAAGAACTGGACGGCCGGCATCATGGCCGACCGCTGGCAGCTGACCGACTACACCCTCGACGAACGCGCGCTGGCCTACAACCGCCAGCCGCGCCTGTACGTCAACTGGGACAAGCCGCTGCTGCCATGGCTGGAGACCGGTGTCTATGCCGAGGCCGTGCGCTTCACCCACGACGACATCAATTTCAAGTACGACGCCAGTGCCGGTCCCGACCTGCAGTACACGCGCAACGGCCAGACCCAGCGCATGTACGGCGGCTCGCGCCTGGATGTGAAGCCCTACGTGTCGTTCCCGATCAGCGGCGCGGCCTGGTACATCACCCCGACCCTGGCCTACCGCTATACCGGCTACGAGCTGGACCGCGGGCTGGCCGATGCCACCCGCAGGAGCATCCTGGTCTCGCAGGGCATCGATCCGAACACGGCCACGCCGGAACAGCTGCGCGGCAATACCTCGCCCAGCCGCAGCCTGCCCATCGCCAGCCTCGACGCCGGCCTGTTCTTCGATCGTGAGACGAAGATCGGTGGCAAGTCGTTCCTGCAGACCCTGGAGCCGCGCCTGTTCTACCTGCGCACGCCCTACCGCAACCAGGACGAGCTGCCGATCTTCGATACCCGCGACTTCACCTTCAGCTGGGGCCAGCTGTTCCGCGATTCGCGCTATACCGGCGCGGATCGCCAGAACGACGCCAACCAGCTGACCCTGGCGCTGGGCACCCGCTTCATCGACCAGACCACCGGCAAGGAACGCTTCTCGGCCTCCATCGGCCAGATCCAGTACTTCGACGAATCGCGGGTGTCCGTGACCCCCGGTGGCGCGCCGGTGGAAAAGGGCAAGTCGGCCTGGATCGCCGACGGCAACTACATGATCAACGACCGCTGGACGCTGGGTGCCACCTACCAGTGGGATCCCAAGTACAAGCGCGAGGACCTGGCCAGCGTCCGTGCCCGCTACCTGATGTCCAACGACGGCGTGGTCAACCTGAGCTACCGCTACCGCATCAATTCCGGTGCCCCGGCCAATGCCAACAAGCACGACCGTACCCTGCTGGAACAGGCCGACCTGTCGTTCCTGTACCCGCTGAACGAGCGCTGGAGTCTGGTGGGCCGTTATTACTACTCGCTGCAGGACAAGGAACCGCTGGAGATCATCGGTGGCGTACAGTGGGACAGCTGCTGCCTGGCCGTGCGCGCCGTGGCCCGCCGCTACGTGCGCAACCGCGAAGGCGAAATGAACAACTCCATCCAGCTCGAGTTCGTGCTCAAGGGCTTGAGCTCCCTCGGCCAGGACACGGACCGCACTTTGCGCCGTGCTATCCTCGGCTACAACCGCGACGACCTTTATCTCGTGCCGCCCAGCAACACCGGAACGACCCGCGATGACTACGATCCGAATCAGATCCCATGACCAAGAGCTTCCCCGTTCTCCTCGCATCGCTTCTGGCGGTGTCCAGCGTGTCCGCCCCCCTGCAGGTTCTTGCGCAGGAGGCCCAGCCGTTGGACCGCATCGCTGCTGTCGTCGATGAGGACGTGATCCTGCAGAGCGAGCTCCAGCGTGCGATCGCCAACATCAAGGCGCAGTACGCCGGCCGTGAGGCCCAGCTGCCCCCTGATGACGTGCTCAGCCGCCAGGTGCTCGAGCGCCTGGTGCTGGTCAAGCTGCAGGTGGCCCGTGCGCAGGGCAGCGGTATCCATGTCGGCGACCAGGAACTGACCCAGGCGATGAACGCCATCGCCCAGCAGAACGGTTCGACCCTGGATGCCCTGCGCCAGCGCCTGGCCAGTGACGGCATCGATTTCAATGATTTCCGTGCCTCGGTGCGTGACGAGATCACCGTGCAGCGCCTGCGCCAGAGCTTTGCGCAGAGCCGCATCAGCGTCAGCGAAGGCGAGGTCGATGCGGCCCTGAAGCAGCAGGCCGATGCCGGCAACCAGTTCCACCTGGCGCACATCCTGGTCGCCCTGCCCGACGGCGCCACTGCCGAGCAGATCGCCACCGGCCAGAAGAAAGCCGACGGCGTGAAGGAGCTGCTGGACAAGGGCGAACTGGACTTCAATGCGGCGGCCGTGCGCTATTCCGACAGCCCCAATGCACTGGAAGGCGGCGACCTCGGCTGGCGCACCCTGGATGAAATCCCGGCGGCGTTCGCACAGACGATGCAGCAGATGAAGCCTGGCGAAGTGGTTGGCCCGATCCGCGGCCCGAGCGGCTTCCAGCTGCTGAAGCTGGTGGAAGTGCGTGACGCCAGCGCGGCGGCAGGCACCCACACCGTCACCGAGTACCACGGCCGCCATATCCTGGTGCGCGTGGACGATGCACAGTCCGACGCGGCCGCCAAGGCCAAGATCGATACCCTGCGCGCCCGCATTGCCGGCGGTGCCGACTTCCAGCAGGTGGCCAAGGAATCGTCCGAGGACACCAACAGCAAGGGCCAGGGCGGCGATCTGGGCTGGTTCCCGGCCGACGCATTCGGCCCGGCCTTCGGCCAGCAGGTGGCAGGCATCCAGGACGGCGGCGTGAGCCAGCCGTTCCGCACCGATGCGGGATGGCACATCGTGCAGCGCGTAGGCACCCGCCAGACCGACGTCGGCAGCGACAACCAGCGTGCCCAGGTCCGCGAGACCATCGGCCGCCGCAAGCTGGAAGACGAGTACAACCGCTTCCTGCAGGAACTGCGTGGCGAAGCCTACGTCAGCTTCCGCAGCGGTGACCGGGCGGAAAATACCGCCACGCCGCCGCAGTCCTGAGCCATGCTCCCCGAGCTCGCTCTGGTACCGGGCGAGCCCGCCGGGATCGGCCCGGAGCTGTGTGTTCGACTGGTCCAGCAGCCGCGCGATGATTGCCGGCTGCTGGCATTTGCCGATCCGGACACCCTGCGCGCGGCCGCTGCCGCGCTGAACCTGCCCCTGCAACTGCTGCCCGAGGACGCGCATGCCCGCGTCCCCGGCGACCTGCGCCTGCGCGCCGTCGCCAACAGCACCCCCAGCCGTTTTGGCCATACCGACTCTGCCAACGCAGGCGCAGTGATCGCTGCCCTGCTGGGTGCTGGCCAAGCCTGCCTGTCCGGTGAACTGCACGGCGTGGTGACCGGCCCGGTGCACAAGGCGGTGATCAACCAGGGCGGCATCGCCTACAGCGGCACCACCGAACTGCTGGCCGACCAGGCCGGAGTGAAGGTGGTGATGATGCTGGCCAACCACATCGTCCGCGTTGCCCTGGCCACGACCCACCTGCCGCTGCGTGAGGTCGCCGATGCGATCACCGGCCCCGGCCTGGAACACACCCTGCGCACCGTGCATGCCGCGCTGCGCCGCGAGTTCGGCCTGGCCGCACCGCGCATCGCCGTGCTTGGCCTGAACCCACATGCCGGCGAAGACGGCCACCTCGGTCGCGAGGAACTGGATCTGGTCATCCCGCTGCTGCAGCGCCTGCGCAGCGAGGGCATGGACCTGATCGGCCCGCTGCCGGCCGATACCGCGTTCCTGCCGGCCAAGCTGGCCGGCTTCGACACCGTGCTGGCCATGTACCACGACCAGGGCCTGCCGGTGCTGAAGTACTCCGGCTTCGAGCAGGCGGTGAACCTGACCCTGGGCCTGCCCTACCCGCGCGTGGCGGTGGACCACGGCACCGCGCTGGATCTTGCCGGCCGCGGCATTGCCGATCCTTCCAGCCTGCAGGCCGCCACGACGCTGTGTGCGCGGCTGGCGCGGCAACGTACACTGAGCACATGACTTCCCCGCATTCCCCCTCCGGCCCGGTGTTTTCCGCCCCGGCCAAGAAGCAGCTCGGCCAGCACTTCCTTGCCGACCGCTACTACATCGACAAGATCGTGATGGCGGTCAATCCCAGGGACGGCGACCGCCTGGTCGAGATCGGCCCGGGCCAGGGTGCGATCACCCTGCCGCTGCTGCGCGTGCACCCGAAGATGACGGTGATCGAGTTCGACCGCGACCTGATCGCGCCGTTGACCGCCGCCGCCGAACCGCTGGGCGAGTTGACCATCGTCAACCGCGACGTGCTGCGGGTGGACTTCACCGAGCTTGCCGATGGCCAGCCGATCCGCCTGGTCGGCAACCTGCCTTACAACATTTCCTCGCCGATCCTGTTCCATGCGCTGGAACACGCTGCGGTGATTTCCGACATGCACTTCATGCTGCAGAAGGAAGTAGTCGATCGCATGGCCGCCGGTCCCGGCAGCAAGGTGTTCGGCCGCCTCAGCGTGATGCTGCAGGCCTACTGCGAGGTGACCTCGCTGTTCGTGGTGCCGCCGGGTGCGTTCAGGCCGCCGCCGAAGGTCGATTCGGCCGTGGTGCGTCTGATACCGCGTGACCCGGCCACCATCAACATCAAGGACCACAAGCGCTTCGCCGACGTGGTCAGGGCCGCCTTCGGCCAACGCCGCAAGACCCTGCGCAATGCCCTGAACAACGTGGTCAGCGCCGAGCAGTTCGTGGCCGCCGGCGTGCGTCCCGACGCCCGCGCCGAACAGCTGGACGTGGCTGAATTCATCGCTTTGGCCAATGCCTCCTGATTACACTGCTGGTATGGAAGACGCTGACGTTTACGCCATCTCCGTCGAAGTCGCGCCGCGCTTCCTCGACGACCAATCCGCACCGGAAGACGGTCGCTATGCGTTCGCCTATACGATCCGCATCCACAACCAGGGCCGCGTTGCTGCGCGCCTGGTCGCACGCCATTGGCGCATCACCGATGCCAACGGCCGCGTCGAGCATGTCGATGGCGATGGCGTGATCGGCGAACAGCCGCGCCTGCGTCCGGGTGAAGACTTCCATTACACCTCAGGTGTCATGCTCGGCACCGAGCACGGCACGATGCAGGGCCATTACGACATGGTGGCCGACGATGGCACCGAATTCGCCGCGCCGGTCGCACCCTTCGTGCTGGCCATCCCGCGCACCCTGCACTGACACGGAGGCCGAACGATGAGTGTATGGGCGATCGGCGACCTGCAAGGCTGCTATGACGTAACCCAGCGCCTGCTGGAAAAGATCCGGTTCGATCCGGCGCAGGACACCCTGTGGTTCTGCGGCGACCTGGTCAACCGCGGCGGACAGTCGCTGGAAACGCTGCGGCTGGTGCATTCGCTGCGCGAACACAGCGTGGTGGTGCTCGGCAACCACGACCTTTCCCTGCTGGCCGTCGGTGCGCGCACCGAAGAAGAACAGCGCAAGGTCAACCCGGACCTGCTGCGCATCGTGCAGGCCGAAGACCGTGACGTGCTGCTGGACTGGCTGCGCCTGCAGAAACTGGTGCACGTGGACCGTGAGCTTGGCTGGATGATGGTGCATGCCGGCCTGGCACCGAAGTGGACCACGCAGATGGCCGAGAAGCATGCGGCCGAAGTGGAAGTGCAGCTGCACGGCGCCGGCTACCGCAAGCTGTTCCGCAACATGTACGGCGACAAGCCCAGCTGGGCGCCGAACCTGACCGGCTACGAGCGCTCGCGGGCGATCATCAACGTGCTGACGCGCATGCGCTACTGCACCTCGCGCGGCCGTATCGGCATCGAGGACAAGGGCACACCGGGCACCCAGGAACAGGGGCTGTATCCCTGGTTCGAAGTGCCGGGCCGGGTCGAGCGCGACCTGAAGGTGGTCTGTGGCCATTGGTCCGCGCTCGGCCTGACCATCACCCAGGGCATCCACGCGATCGACACCGGTGCAGTGTGGGGCGGCAAGCTCACCGCGATCCAGCTCGACACCGATGAGCTGCGTGTGGTGCAGGTTCCGGGACGTGACGTGCCGGCACCGGTCGCCAACGCGCGGCCGCCTGCACGGCCTGCACATGAGCGCGCGGCAGGGCAAGGCAAGGACAACAGCCAGGGCAACGGCAACGCTGCAACGGCTGGTGCGCCCGGCAACCGTGGTCCACGTCGGCGCCGCCGCCGTGGTGGCGGTGGCGGTGGCGGCGGCAACAACAACGGCACGCCTCCTTCGGCATGAAGCCAGGCAACCGCGCACCATGGACGGTGCTGCTGCTGACGCTGGCCCTGGCCAGCGGCTGCCAGCCCACGTCGTCGCCAGCGACCGCCGGCGCCGACAAGTCCGCCGCCCCTGCACCGACACCTTCACCACCGCTGGTCGCTGCCGCCCGCGCGCAGATCGGCGTCACCACGCGCTACGACCCGGCCTATCAGGTACTGGCCTACCCCGCTGGCGACGTGCCCGCTGATCGCGGCGTATGCACTGACGTGGTGATACGCGCCCTGCGTACGCAGGGGCTGGACCTGCAGGTCCGCGTCAACGAAGACATGCGCGCTGATTTCAGCGCCTATCCAGCGCTCTGGGGCCTGTCGCGACCGGATCGGAACATCGACCATCGGCGCGTGCCCAACCTGATGCGCTGGTTTGATCGCCAGGGCTGGCAGCAGCCGATCAGTGCGCGCGCCAGCGATTTCGCTGCCGGCGACATCGTGGCCTGGAAGCTCAACGGCAACGGCCTGCTGCACGTGGGCATCGTCTCCGACCGGCGCCTGGCCGACGGCACGCCGCTGGTGCTGCACAACATCGCGCGTGGCACGCGGGAAGAGAACCTGCTGTTCCAGCACACCATCATCGGCCACTACCGGATGCCGTGAGTGAGGCGGTGCTGTAGAGCCGAGCCATGCTCGGCTGCGATTTGTGTCCGCCAAAAGCAGCCGAGCATGGCTCGGCTCTACAGGACTCCGCGCTCAGCTGCGCACGTAATGCACGAAGCGGAACGCGTACGCGTGGCGTTCGTCAGCCGGGTGCGGCTCGCTGCTCGCTTCCTGCCAGTCCTGCGCGTCCACCTCGGGGAAATGGGTGTCGGCCGGCACTTCGGCATCCACCCAGGTCAGATACAGGTCGCTGGCCTGGTCCAGCAGCTGATGGAAGATCTCACCACCGCCGATGATGCACAGCTCGCTGGCACCTTCGCCTTCGGCAATGGCCCGCGCCTCGTCCAGCGAGGCCACTGCACGCATGCCCTCGAACGGCACCTGGCCGCTGCGGGTCAGCACCAGGTTGGTTCGACCCGGCAGCACCCGGCCGATCGATTCGGCGGTCTTGCGCCCCATCAGGATCGGCTTGCCCAGGGTCAACGCCTTGAAGTGCTTGAAGTCGTCCGGCAGGTGCCAGGGCATGGCATTGCCCTGGCCGATGCCGCGGTTGCGATCCAGCGCTACCACCATCGACAGCTTCATCGTACTCACACCGCCACCGGCGCCTTGATCGCCGGATGCGGATCGTAGCCGTCGATGCGGATGTCGTCGAACTGGAAGCCGAACAGATCGGTCACCTCCGGGTTCAACCACAGCGTCGGCAGCGCGCGCGGCTCACGCGACAGCTGCTCGCGGGCCTGCTCGAAGTGGTTCGAATACAGGTGCGCATCGCCCAGCGTATGCACGAAATCGCCCACGCCCAGGCCAGTGGCCTGCGCCACCATGTGGGTCAGCAGCGCGTAGCTGGCGATGTTGAACGGCACGCCGAGGAAGATGTCGCCACTGCGCTGGTACAGCTGGCAGCTGAGCTTGCCGTCCACCACGTAGAACTGGAACAGGTTGTGGCACGGCATCAGCGCCATCTGCGAGAGCTCGCCCACGTTCCAGGCACTGACCACCAGCCGCCGCGAATCCGGGTTGCGCTTGATCTCGTCCACCAGCCACTGCATCTGGTCGATGCTGCCTCCGTCGGCCGTGGCCCAGCTGCGCCACTGCTTGCCGTACACCGGGCCGAGGTCGCCGTTGTCGTCGGCCCACTCGTCCCAGATGCGCACCTGGTTGTCCTTTAGGTAACCGATGTTGGTATCGCCCTTCAGGAACCACAGCAGCTCGTGGATGATCGAGCGCAGGTGCAGCTTCTTGGTGGTGACCAGCGGGAAGCCGTCGTTGAGGTTGAAGCGCATCTGCCAGCCGAACACGCTGCGGGTGCCGGTGCCGGTGCGGTCGCTCTTCTCCGCGCCGTGTTCGAGCACGTGCGAAAGCAGGTCCAGGTAGGCCTTCATGCCTTGCCCTCCGCCACCACCAGCGGCTGCGGCTGCAGCACCGGCGCGCGGCGCGACATCACCAGCAGCACCAGGCCGAAGGCGATCAGCGGCACGCACAGGATCTGGCCCTTGGTCAGCCAGCCGAACGCCACATAGACGCCGTTGTCGGGCATGCGCACGAACTCGACGGCGAAGCGGAAGATGCCGTACAGCAGCGCGAACAGGCCGCCGATGAGATAGCGATGGCGCGGCTTGGCCGACACTGTCCACAACACCACGAACATCACCAGCCCTTCCAGCAGCGCTTCATACAACTGCGACGGATGGCGGGCGAACTGATTCAGCGCACCGCTGGCGAACTGCGACTGCAGGGTGGCGTGGTCGAGCTGGTTCAACGGTGCCGGCAGGCCGGACGGGAACACCACGCCCCAGCTGCCGTCGGTGTACTTGCCCCACAACTCGGCGCCGATGAAGTTGCCGATGCGGCCAAAGCCCAGGCCCAGCGGCACCAGCGGCGCCATGAAGTCCATGGTGTCGAAGAAGTGCAGCGCATGCTTGCGCGACCACCACCAGCAGGCGGCGATCACGCCCAGCAAGCCGCCGTGGAAGCTCATGCCGCCGTCCCACACCTTGAACAGCAGCAGCGGGTTGTGCAGGAAATCGCCCAGCGCGTAGAACAGCATGTAGCCGATGCGGCCGCCCAGCACCACGCCGAGCATGGCGTAGAACAGCAGGTCGGAGAAGCCGTTGGCATCGACCCCCGGCAGGCGCCCGTCGGCGATCCGCTTGCGCCCCAGCAGCCAGGCGGCGGTGAAGCCGAGCAGGTACATGATGCCGTACCAGTGCACCTTGATCGGTCCCAGCGAGAGGGCGATGGGGTCGATGTCGTGGAAATAGATCATGAAGGGCGCCTTGCAGGGATGCAGATATTCTAGCGCCGCCCGGGAGCGGCCTCGCGGCGGCCCCGGTCACGCGATTGCCGGGCTTCAGCCCAGGATCTGCGGCGTGTCCGGCAGGCCGTCCTGATCGGACCGCGCCGAGGCCGGAAAGTGCCCTTCCAGCAGGGTGGAAACCTCGTCGATGGCATCGCGCAGCGCCGCCACCGGCTGGGAGCCGCGCAGGCCCTCGCGCAGGTGGGTGCAGACCCGCTGCCATTGCTCGGGCGCGACGCGCCCCTGCAGGCCGCGGTCGACCAGGATCTCGATGGCATGGTCGGCCAGCAGCAGGTAGATCAGCACGCCGTTGTTGTGGACGGTATCCCAGGTGCGCAAGCGGGCGAAGGCATGTTCGGCCGCCTGCCGCGGGGTGACCTTGTGCCACAGCGCGTGCAGCGGCAGGTCGGCCTCGACCGCGAACATCACCTGGCCGCCATGGCGTTGCTCGCCAGCGGCGATCGCCTCGGTGATCGCCTGCAGCGTGGCCGGCGGGAACGCCCGGCGTACCGATGGCGAAAACAGATGCCTGCAGAGACGCTGGATCGTCACCAGCCCCCCGACGCGCCGCCGCCGCCGGAACGGCCACCGCCGCCACCCCAGCCGCCGCCACCGCCAAATCCACCACCGCCGCCGAAGCCGCCACCGCCCCAACTGCCTCCACCCCAGCCGCCACCGCCAGCGAAACGCCCCGGATGGCCGGACAGCATCGCCACCACCAGGCCAACCACGCCGGCCAGGCCGCTGGCCAGCAGCGTGGAGGTGAAAAGGAAGGCAGCAACGGCCGCACCGGCGCCCCCCAGCAGGCCGCGCAGCGGACGCGGTACACGCGAGAAGACGCCGCGCAGGATGCTGCCGGCGAACACGCCGATGAACAACGCCAGGAACCAGGTATCGCCGCCGCCCTCGGGCGAACGTCCCTGCTGGCTGCTGACCGGCGCCGGCAGCGGTTCGCCGTCGATGATCTTCACCAGCATCGCCGTGGCGTCGGTGATGCCACCGGCATAGTCATTGGCGCGGAAACGTGGCACCAGGTACTCCTGGATCACCCGGTTGGCGATCGCATCGGGAATCGCGCCCTCCAGGCCATAGCCCGGTTCGATGCGCACCCGCCGATCCTCCTTGGCCACCACCAGCAGCACGCCGTCATCCACGCCCTTGCGACCGATCTGCCACTGGTCGAACACGCGGGTGGTGTACTGGGCGATGTCTTCCGGCTGCGTGGTCGGCACCACCAGCACCTGCATCTGGCTGCCCTTGCGTTGCTGCAGGTCCAACGCCTGCTGCACCAGCGCCTGCTTCTGTGCGGCATCCAGAGTGCCGGTGGTATCGACCACCGGCGAATCCAGCGCCGGGATCGGCGCCAGCGTCTGCGCCTGCACGCCCAACGGCAGCCACAACAGCAGGGCCAGCAGTGTGGCGGTCAGGCGCATCGGTCAGTGGCCCGGGGCCGGGGCTGGCTGCTGCTGCGGCGCGTTGCCGAAATCAACCGCCGGCGCGTTGGAGATCTGCGCTTCGTTTTCCACGGTGAAGTTCGGCTTGGGCTGGTAGCCGAAGATCTTGGCGGTGATCAGCTGCGGGAACGAGCGGATGTAGGTGTTGTAGTCCTGCACCTGCTGGATGTAGCGGCCACGGGCAACGGTGATGCGGTTCTCGGTCCCTTCCAGCTGCGCCTGCAGATCGCGGAAGTTCTGGTCGGACTTGAGCACCGGGTAGTTCTCGGTGACCACCAGCAGGCGCGACAGCGCGCTGCCGAGTTCGCCCTGGGCCTGCTGGAATTGCTTGAGCGAGGCTTCATCGTCGGCGTTGACGTTGATCTGGCCAACGCGCGAGCGGGCGTTGGTGACCTCGGTCAGCACGCGCTCTTCCTGGCTGGCGAAACCCTTCACGGTCTGCACCAGGTTCGGCACCAGGTCGGCACGGCGCTTGTACTGGTTGAGCACTTCGGACCAGCTGGCCTTGACCGCTTCGTCCTTCTGCTGGATGGCGTTGTAACCGCAGCCGGACAGCAGGGAGGCCAGCAGCAACAGGGGAATGAGGCGGGTCAACAGGCGCATGGCCAAGGCTCCGGGTGGACTGAGCGCCGAGCATGCCATGGTCGGTGTTAACGGGCGTGTGGAGAGTGTCGGCCGTCGTCAGCCATCGAGCGCCGCCCCCTCCGCGGTGGTTGTGTTTGCTGGATATCGGGGTAGGCCGGGAGGGTGGGTTGGCTGGGGGACGCCGTGAATACGTCCTTGTAGGCTCGGGCGCGCCATCCTTGGCGCTTACGCCCCCAGCCAACCCACCCTCCCGGCCACGGACAATTTCCTGCGCACCGCGGGAGATCAAAAGAAAAAAATCAAAATCAAAAGCAAAAGCCGATTCTTCAGACATTTGTGTCGACCAAGGTCGACACCTACCAACAGCACAGAACGCCGTCCCGACAGGTCGCGGAAAACTGTCGAAGGCGGGGTAGGTCCGGTGGCAGGGGCGTGAG